>CALDCK010000044.1 GCA_937937315.1 uncultured bacterium | reverse complement strand
GTGATCGCCCAGGCGCCGATGGCCTCGAGCGTGAGGAGGTCCCGCCCCCAGCGCTCCTTCTGCTCGATCGTTCCCTTCGACATCACGGCGGCCGCCGTGAGGCCCGTGGAGACGCCCATCGCCGTCACCATTCCCGGGCAGTAGCGGCATAGCTCCACGATGGGGATCAGGGACATCGCCGCCTGATCTCCGCGATTGGAGCGGGCCTCCGCGTCCTTCGGCTTCTCCCGGGCCGACAGCCCCTGCTTCTCGCGCGCGATCTGCTTGTCGAAGCGCCCGCGGGCCAGCTCGTCGATTCCGAAGGTCGCGTAGAGCTTGCGCAGGATGTCGTAGGGCGGGAGGTCTCCGTGCTCGAGCTCCTCGAGCTTCGGAACGATCTCCTCGTCGACGAAGCGCCGCACGGTCTCGCGAATCATCTGGTGCTGCTCACTCCACTCGATCACGGATTCCTCCTTCGTTTTGCCCCCCCATGCTACGCCAGGCGTCCGGAGGGCGCGCGGAGTCGCACGGGAACAGTGGTGCTATGTTGCGGCGCCATGGGCCCGCAGGAACCGGGGAGCCGGCCGCCGCCCCGATTGCGCGCCTGGCGCGCGCTCAGCCTGGCCGCTGCCACGCTCTTCGCGGTCCTCGCCCTCGATGCCGGCGGCACCGAGACCCCGACCATCGACGAGTTCGCGCACCTGCCCTCGGGCCACGCGATCCTGGCCCACGGCGCCTTCGACCTCTACGCGAAGAACCCACCGCTGGGGAAGGCGCTCCTCGCCCTGCCGGAACGGCTGGGAGGCGACCTCCGGGTGCCGGTCCCCCGGGAGCAGCCCTTCGGCTGGGGTCCCTGGCAGTACGGGCGGCGCTTCATGCAGGCGAACGCGGACCGCTACTTCTCGATCTTCGCGAGCGCCCGCGCCCTGGTCACGGCCCTCGCGCTGGTCGCCGCCGCCCTCGTGTTCTTCTGGGCCCGGAGCCTGTTCGGAGAACCCGCCGCCGCGATCTCGACGTCGCTCTTCCTGCTGAGTCCGACCCTCCTCGCCCACGGCCACCTGGCGACCCTCGACGTCGCCTGCATGGCGTCGTTGCTGGTGTGCATCCTGGCCCTGCGCTGGGCGCATCCCCCCGATGGCGCCGACCGCCTCTGGCGCGTCGCCGCGACCGGCGCGCTCTGGGGAATCGCGCTGCTGGTCAAGTTCACGGCGGTCCTGCTGGCGCCGGTGTGGATCGGGCTCGTCGCGTACGAGCGCCGACGGCAATGGCGCCGCGCTCTCGTCGAGATCACCCTGCTCGGAGCGGTCGGACTCGCCGTCGTCAACCTCGGCATGGGATTCCGCGGCAGCTTCGCCCCCCTCGGCACCTACGACTTCGGCTCCGACTTCGCCCGGGGCCTCCAGCGGATGCTCCCCGACGCCACCCCCATGCCGCTCCCGCACGACTACGTCCGCGGCTTCGATGCCCAGAAGCGCGACGTCGAGCGGGCAGAGTTCCCCGCCTACCTGCACGGCGAGTGGTCGCGAGAGGGTTGGTGGTACTACGAGGCCGCCGCCCTGGCCGTCAAGACGCCCCTGCCGCTCCTGGCCGTTCTCGCGCTCACACCCTGGGCCCTGCGCCGACGCGGCACACCACCCCGTGAGCTCGCCTACCTGCTGCTTCCACCCCTGGCGCTCGGCGCCCTCCTCACCGGCCTGAACCAGCTCAATGTGGGAGTGCGCTACCTGCTTCCCCTCTACCCCTTCGCCTTCGTCGCAACCGCAGCCCTCTGGGCGGGAGACGTTCGTTTCGCGCGCTGGCTCGGCATCGCGGCGGTCTGCATCTGCGCCGTGGGCGCGGTCCGGATCCATCCGGCTCACCTCACCTACTTCAACCCGATCGCCGGAGGACCCGACGGAGGCTACCGCTGGCTGCTCGACTCGAACCTCGACTGGGGGCAGGATCTCCATCGCCTGTCGCCGGCCCTCGAACGCATCGGACACGACGGCCCCGTGCACCTCCTCTACTTCGGACACGTCGACCCCGCCCTCTACGGAATCGACTTCCGGGTCGCGCCCGACCGCCCGGTGCACGGGATCGTGGCGGCCAGCGTGACCTACCTCCAGGGCTTCGTCTATCCGGCGGCGGGACCCGGCGGGCGGCCCGCGCGCGTGCGACCCGGACATCTGGACTGGCTGCGGGAGATCGAGCCCAGCGAACGATTGGGCTCGATCTGGCTGTTCGACACGCGCGCCCTGGACGCACCGGCTCCTTGAGCGCGCCGCACCCGACGCGGGAATCCGGCGGAGCTGCTCACGGGCGACTCACGGGTGCGATCCTCTTCGTCGTCGCCTGTGCGATCCGCTTCGCCTACGTCTTCCACGTCGGCGACGAGCCAGCAGTCCGCTATCCGGTGCTCGATGCCTTCGCCTACCACGAGTGGGCGCTCGCGATCCTCGACGGCCACTGGCTCGGCGACCAGGTCTACTACCAGGACCCCATCTACCCCTTCTTCCTCGCCGGCCTCTATTGGATCTTCGGACCCGAGTCCCTCGGCGTGCTCCTCGCCCAGGCGACGCTCGATGCGACGAGCGTGGTGCTGCTCTACGCGACAGCGCGACGCCTCTTCGACGCCCCCACGGCTCTCCTCGCCGGGGCCCTCGCCAGCACCTACGCGGTCTATCTCTACTACGCGGCGCTGCTGCTGAAGGCGCCGCTCCTGCTCTTCCTCTTCACGCTCTCGCTCCTGCTTCTGGTGCGCGCCGCCCAGCGGGGTCGCCTTCGGGACTGGGGGCTCTGGGGTCTCGTCTTCGGCCTTGCCGCCCTCACCCGGGGCAATGCCCTGCTCTTCCTGCCGGCCCTGGCCGCCTGGGCTGCACTCGATCGGGAGCGTCCCGTCGCGAAACGCCTCGCCACCTTCGTGGCCGGCACGGCCGGCGTGCTCGCCGTATTGATTCCCGTGGCGGTGCGAAACTACGCCGTCGGCGGCGATCTCGTGGTGCTCAACAGCCAGGGGGGGCAGAACTTCTACATCGGGAACTTTCGGGGTAACGACACCGGCGCCTACCGGGCACCTTCCTTCCTGCGCGCCTGCCCCCAGCACGAGGAAAAGGACTTCGAGCGCGAGGCGGTCGCAGCCCTCGGTCGTCCCCTGCGTCCCAGTGAGATCTCGCGCTACTGGCTGGGGCGCGGTCTCGAGGAGATCGCCGCGGACCCGGCCCACTTCGCACGCCATCTGCTGCGCAAGGGCATGGTGCTCGCCAACGACTACGAGGTCCCGGACAACTACAGCTTCGGGTTCTTCGCCGAAGAAGTCGTCCCCGCCCTCGCCTGGCCACTGCCGCGCTGGGGGCTGCTCCTTCCCCTGGCGATCTGCGGCGCGTTCATCGCCCGGAGCCGTCGCGAAACGCAGCTGCTCCTGCTCTTCGGGATCGCCTACGCCGCCGGCCTCTTCGTGTTCTTCAACCTCTCGCGTCTGCGCCTGCCCCTCGTGCCCCTGGTCCTCCTCTTCGGCGCTCATGGCACCGTCGAGATCCTGCGACGGGCCCGCGCCCGGGACTGGCGCCCGGTCGTCGCGGCCCTCGTCTTCCTCGCCCTCGCCTACCCGGCCGTCCACGCCACGGTCGGCGGCGAGCGCCACGTCATCCGCTTCTTCAACCTCGCCCAGGCCCATCAGGCTCGGGGACGCGCCCACCGCGACCGGGCAGCCGAGCTCTCGGCGGCGGGAGACGAACGCGCGGCTCGGGCGGAGCTCGCCATCTCGGATGGGGAACGCGACCTGGCGGAGCAGGCCTATCGCGACGGACTCGCGCAGGATTCCCACAGCCGGCGCCTCCGGAACGGCCTGCGCATGCTGCTCGAGGTGCGGCTGGCGCAGCTCGAACGACTGGGCCGGGACCGCGAGGCCCTGGAGAAAGCGCGAGCCCTGACCGCGGTCGTACCGGATTTCGCCGACGGACACGCGCGCAAGGGCGTCGTGCTCGCGCGACTGGGCGAGCGCGACGCAGCCCGGCAGGCGTTCCGGCAGGCGCTCTCGATCGATCCGACGAACAAACGGGCGCGCAATGGGCTCCTGAAGCTCGAGTTCGGTCGCGGCCGGGACGAGCTCCCCCGCCCCGATGGCGGAACGTCGCCGGAGCCCGGAGCATGAGTCCCCGGAGGAGCGACCCCTGGAGCGCCTGACCCGGGCCCGCGCGAACTACGCCCTCGGCTTGCTCGTGCTGGTCTACGCCGTGAACTTCATCGACCGGAACATCCTCGCGGTGCTCCTCCAACCCATCAAGGAGGATCTGGGCGCCTCGGACACGGCGATGGGCTTCCTCACGGGGTTCGCCTTCGCCGTCTTCTACACCCTTGCGGGCATTCCCATCGCGCGCATCGCAGATCGGAGCTCGCGCCGGACCGTCATGGCGGTGGGCATCGCGTTCTGGAGCGCGATGACGGCGGTGTCGGGGCAGGCGCGGACCTTCACTCAGCTTGCCATCGCGCGGATCGGCGTGGGCGTGGGCGAGGCGTCGGCCACGCCGGCGGCTCACTCCCTGATCTCCGACTACTTCCCCCCGGAGCGCCGCACCCGGGCGATCGCGATCTACAACACGGGTGCCGGGCTCGGCGTGCTCTTCGGCCTGCTCCTCGGCGGTTGGCTCCAGGAGGTCGTGGGCTGGCGCGTCGCCTTCGCGGTGGTCGGACTGCCGGGCCTGGCGGTGGCGCTCCTCGTCCGCCTCACGCTGCCCGAGCCGGCACGGGGACACTCGGAGGGGCTCCGGGATCACGGCGAGGCGCCGGGCATCGGCGTGACGCTCCGCTACCTCGGATCCCTCCCGACCTTCCGTCACCTTGCGCTGGCGGCGGGCCTCTACGGCATGACCGCCTACGGCCTGCTCAGCTGGGCGCCGACCTTCATGCGCCGGGTGCACGAGCTCGGCTACGCCGAGGTCGGCCTGAAGCTGGGGCTGGTGATCGGCATCGCCGGCGCGATCGGCGCCTACTTTGGCGGAGTGCTCTGCGATCGGCTCGCCCGGCGCGACCGGCGCTGGCTCCTCTGGATTCCGGCCCTGGCCGGTATCCTGCTCGCGCCCTTCTACGTCGTCTTCGTACTCGCCGAGGATCCGAACCTGGCGCTCCTGGCCTTCGTTCCGGTCAATCTGCTGAACGTGGTCTTCGCCCCGCCCACCTACATGATCACCCAGGGACTGGCACGCCTGCGCATGCGCGCCATGGCCTCGGCCATCGTTCTCTTCGTGCTCAACCTGATCGGGCTGGGGCTGGGACCGACCCTGATCGGAGTGATGAACGACTGGCTCGAGCCCCGCTACGGCGTCTCGGCCGTCCGGGCCTCGCTGCTCCTGCTCCTGGTCGCGAGCTCCTGGGGCGTCGTGCACTCGCTGCTGGCCGCACGGACCCTCGACGCCGACCTCGAGCGCGCCGCCGCGGCGGATCGCGACTGAGCTTCACGAGGGATCATGCCCCGGCGCGAGGGGCCGCGAGCCGGTCCCGGATCAGCGCATCGCGATCGATGTGGGCAATGCGCGCGAAGATGCGCTCTACCCAGAGATCGAAGAGCAGCATGCCGCGACCGGTCCCCAGGTCGACCCGGTCGATCGTGACCATGCGATGCAGCACAGCGAGCATCGAGCGCCGGTAGTCGCGCAGGCAATCCTGGACCGCATAGCCGTTCACGCCACGCGCCACGAGGGCCTCGTGGTAGCCGACGACCAACGCCAGCTCCTCTTCCTCCGCGACGTCCGGAAGCAGCGTGCCGGACAGGAAGTAGGCGACGTCGTAAGGTGCCGGGCCGCGGCCGATGGCCTGCCAGTCCACCACTCGCGGCGCCGGCTCTTCGTCGAAGAGCAGGTTGTCGAGGCGGAAATCTCCGTGCACCAGGGCAGCCGGCGCATCGCGATGGAGAGCGCTCTGCAGTGCCGGAGCGCGCAGGGAGAGCCAGTCGAGGACCTCGCGATCGGCGTCGCCGAGGGTCGCGGCGAAGCGCTCCTCGAACACCGGCCTGGAGCGATGGAACATCTCGTGCGCGATGCGCAGTCCGAGAGCCAGGGGAGAGACCCAGTGGTAACGGGTCAGCAGCTCGCTCTGCCAGTGGAACGCCTGGGCATCGGCGATCGACGCGAGGATGGGCACGCACTGCTCCGGCGGGCGTCCCACGAGCTGGTCGCCCGTCACCGCCGGCGCGACGTCCTCGATCAGCAGCAGGTAGCGGCGACGGCTGCGGCGGCGGGCGACCCATTCGAAGAAGACCAGCATGAGACGCATCGCCCATCGAGGCAATCCGTCGATGAAGCGGATGACGGCGGCGCCGTGCTCCGAGGCCTTGTCTTCGTCCATCAACGCGACGTAGAGGGCAGGCGTCCGGTAGCGGACCCGCGACGCGAGCTCCCGGTAGAAGCACACCTCGCGCTCGTAGGCACCCAACAGCTCTCCCGTCGCGCGATTGGCCGGGACACTCGTGGGAAGCTTGGCGATGACGCTCGTCGGAGCGTCGGGCGCCTCCCGGTCGAGCTCGAGCCGGAGCCGCGCCAGAGTGCCGACGAATCCCTCCCCCTCCCCCAACATCTCGACGGTGACGGCCTGGACCCGCGCTTCCCCCAGGACGTCTCGCAGCGCATCCGAGAGCCAGGCTGGGGTTAGCTCCTCGACGCTCTGAGGAATCGCCTCCGCCATCGGAGGGGTCAGTCCTTCAGCTCGATCAGGCTCTCGTGATCGGTGCGCTGCCCCACGTTCCGCGCCACCTCGACGCCACCGCGCTCCACGTAGAAGTGCTGCCCGGGCACGACATCGGCCTCGAGGTACTCGTCGTAGGGTCCGCGCGTCGACGGTTCCGGGACGACGGCCATCCGATCGCCACCGATCTGCACCGGGATGTGGTCGAGGTCGTGGCGGTGGAGCGGGCCACGGGCTCCGGGCTCGAGGATCATCTCCCCGATCTTCACACGCTCGTTCTCGAAGAGCCGATGCGTAGCGACGTCGCCGTAGCGGCTCTCGTCATGGCCATGGGGGCTCCTTCGCATCAGTAGCCCAGCTCGACGTCGACCCGATGATCGAGGGGATCGTCGTCGAGATAGTGACGCAGGTTCTCGAGGAAGGGATCGAGCAGCCGATCGAGGGCGCCGGGGCCACTCCAGGAGGTATGGGCCGAGAGGCGCACCCGCGGATGGGTGTACAGCCAGTGTCCGGCGGGCAGCGGCTCGGGCTCGACCACGTCGAGGGACGCGAGCCCGACGCGGCCCTCGTCGAGAGCCGCGCGCAGGGCCTCCTGGTCGATGAGCTCCCCGCGCGC
>CALDCK010000043.1 GCA_937937315.1 uncultured bacterium | reverse complement strand
GTCCGTGGAACCTGAGGAGGCCGCCCTTCGCCTGCTCGAGCTGGAGGACGGCTCGGTGAGCATCGTCGGCCACGCGATGAGCCAGGAGAATGTGGAGATGGTTCTGTCGCATCCCCTCGTCATGGTCGGATCCGACGGGGGCTCCATCGCGCCCGAGGGCCCGGCGGGCCAGGCGCGCCCCCACCCGCGCCACTACGGGACCTGTGCGCGCGTTCTCGGACACTTTGTCCGCGAGCGGGAGCTCATGGGCCTCGCCACTGCGGTCAGAAAGATGACCAGCATGCCGGCCGACCAGGTCGGGTTGGTGGATCGCGGCAGGATCGCGCGGGGCAAGAAGGCCGACCTCGTCGTCTTCGATGCAGCCAAGGTTCGCGATGCGGCCTCCTTCGCCGATCCCCATCGGACGTCCAAAGGCATCGAGCACGTGTTCGTCAACGGACCGGCCGTGGTATCGGGCGGTGGCCACACCGGCGCCCGACCGGGACGCGCGCTTCGCAAGGGGTGAGGTGGCGCGGGACCCAATCTCGGAAGCGCTCTCCTGGATCTTCGGTCCAGTTCTCCCGAGCGCGGCTCACGGCCCATACCTCACCGCTGCGGCGAGAGCGCAGCGAGGATCTTGCGAGCGGCTAGCCGCCGCGGGGCTGTGAAACCCTTGCGCGGATCAGCGCCTCCGCATGCGGGAGAGGCCCAGCAGGGCCGCGGATTCTTCCGTCACCGAGAGCTCGAACCAGCCGGTCGCTCCGGAGACGGCGCCGGGCGGCTCTGCCGGGTCTCACCGGGCGGTGTCTCCAGTCTACATCCTGAGGATGGAGCCGGGGCCATCAAGAGCTGCGCGCCAATCGGCGGGTACGTGACGATCGGAACCGGAGCCCCGCAAGCCCACGATTTCGCGGGGTTCGTACAATTCCAGTCGAGGTAGGCGCCGGAAATGCTCGGTTTCATTGCTCTAAGCGCAGCAGACGCCGTTCGTGCCCACTTCATAAGCCGTAGGTCGTCAGCTCGAGTCCAACCACCGCTACCAGGGAAGTCCGAGGCGTTTGAAGTCACTGATGCGCGCTAGGCAGACTGCGTGGGATCGTCTCGCTGGTTGGGAGACAGGCGATGGAGAGGTGCGCTCTCCGCACCGAGGTTCTTTGCGTCGAAGGTGACGAAGCCGCCCAACAGTCGGCCGCCCGTGCGGTAGACCGGGTCCACGCTGGCCGCCGCGAGGCACTCGCCCAAGCGGGGCGCCCAGCGCGCGAGATGGTCGCGCAGGAATGCGCGGGAGGCGTTCCGGCAGACATCGGCATGCTCTCCCTCGCCTTCCTCCTGGAGTGCGACGTACTCCTTCACGGCGAGCAGGTTCATGAACTCGAGCTCGGCCGCGATGTGATCCGGCCTCTCACCGCTCGATTCCACCTCTACGCCGAATGCCTTGTAAAAGCCGGCGACGTCCGCCATTTCGAAGGTCCGGGTCATCTCCAGCTGGGGAGCGCCGCCCAACTGGTCCATTTCCGTGGGTGAACAGCGCGCGGAGCTGCTCTCGTCGAAGGCCGTGTGGTGCCCAGCGCGCAGTCGCTCCACCTCGGCGACGCTGAAGAAGTCGCACAGGGCCTTCGCCTCCCCGACGAGGTCGGCGCTCTCGGTGAGGCGCTCGAGGGCCGCGCAGAGCTCCGGCAGGCTGCGCGCGCGCGCCTCCTGCACGGAATTGGCGTCCGGCATGCGGAACAACTGGGCGAGAGCGCGGTACACTCGGGCTCGGTCGAGGCTGACGGAGAGCCTCTCCGTGGCTTCACCGGTCGCCTTCACGCGAGACTCCCACGTCGGATTTCGTGGTCGTGGACCCGAGCCCGTCGAACTTCGCCGGAATCCAGGCGTACGTGACGGCCTTGCGCCCGTTGACCTCCTCATGCTCGCCGTTCCAGATGGCAATGATGAAGGGCGTCGTTTCACCCGCGACGAAGGCCGCATCGGTCGCGTTCGACGTGATGAGTTTGCGACGGAGCACCACGGTCCAGTGATTGTCCCTGTAGTCGCTGACCCCCTCGACGCTCGCCTCCATCCGTGGCGTGAGGGTGCCGAAGCCGCGCGCGATGTATTCGATGACGGGTTCCTGACCCCGCCAGCCGCGCACCTGCCGCCGCACGCTCATGTCCTGGGGGAAGATCCAGACGCCTTCGCTGTGCGGGTAGCGCTCCCCGAAACGGCTGTTCCCCTCGGCGTTGGCATCGAAGTCCGCAGCCCACTGCCAGATCACGACGGGATGCTCCGGGTCTCCCATGAACGGCGAAGGGGCCGGGTCCGGCCTCCCGATCGGAAATCCGATGGCCACCGCATCGCGGAACGTGTTCACACCGACACCCCGGTCAGCGCTCGGATCGGCCCAGGCGAGGCGGATGGCCACCTCCTCGCCGTCGTGGGTCGCGCGGACGGAGACCTTGGTGACACTGCCGCCTCCCACGGGTGGGATGATCTGCTGGGCGTGGAGGTCGTAGGTGGACTCGGGGATCGCGGCCCAGGCGTCGTCCACGGGACTCGCGAAAACGCCGTCGCGGACAAAGACCACGCGCATCTCCTCGAGCGGTGCGGCTGCCGCGCCATGCGCGAGCGCGATCAGGCTGACGGCCAAGAGACTGCGGATTCTCATGATTCGCTCCCTCCTTCTGCGAGCCGTGCGCCGCGAGCTACGCGACCAACGGAACCGGCGTCACGTCGAGGCGCAGAGCTCACGTCACGTCGAGGCGATAGGCGTCGCGCTTGCGGTCGAAGCTCTTCCTCAGCTGCGGAGGTTCTGTGATGGGAACCGCGGCGACCTTCTTGCCGTCACGGTTGTACCCGAGGGCGACCTTCTTCTTCACGGCAAAAGTCTCCATGATCTCGGGCGAGCTCCCGAATAGCTGCAGCAGGCCGGCCAAGGTCTCGTCCTGCGGAACGTTCCGGTAGGTGTCGATGGCGTGCTGGACCCCGCCGCCGAACATCTGCTCGAGGAAATCCGTCGGCGTGTGGATCGGCGGGATGTAGTAGACGTTCGGACCGGTGCCGAATTGCGGATAGAGTGGCAGCGCCACTTTGCGGACGTGCACCAGGAAGTCAATGGGGTTGTCCGGGTTGGGCTTCCCCTGCTTCGGATCCGTCACGAAACCCTGGCCGCGAATCTTTCCGATGCAGTTTTCCACGCACTGGGTCTGCTTGCCCTTCTCGATCTTCGGGTAGCAGCCGATGCACTTCTCCGACACCTCGTGGTTGGCGCGGAAGAGCGACTTGCCGTAGGGGCAGCCCTTGACGCACTCGCGGTAGCCGCGGCAGCGGCTTTGGTCGATGAGCACGATGCCATCCTCTTCGCGCTTGTAGATCGCTCTGCGGGGGCAGGCCGCGAGGCACGCAGGGTGGGTGCAGTGGTTGCAGATGCGGGGCATGTAGAAGAACCAGAGCGGGTGCGTCTCGTCCACGATGTGCGCACCCTGCGGCATCTCGCCGCCGGCGATCACGTCTTCCCCGATGTTCGGGTGGTTCCACTCCTCGTCGCCGGGCCGGTGCCCCACCATCTTCTCGTTGCGCTGGTCCGCTGCTTCGAAGATGGTCTTGCCCTCGTAGACGCCGTCCTTCCAGCTGCCGGGTCCGATCTTCTCCAGCACGGTGAGGTCCCAGGCCTTCGGGTAGCCGCCGTAGGGCTTGGTCTCGACGTTGTTCCAGAACATGTACTCCTGCCCGCGACCGGAGCTCCAGGTCATCTTGCAGGCGACCGAGCAGGTCTGGCAGGCGATGCACTTGTTCAGGTCGAAGACCCACGCGATCTGCTTCGCCGGGCGGGCGTCTTCGTACGGGTAATCCATCTCCCGACCCAGCTGCCAGTTGAACACCCTCGACATGGGTCAGCCCTCCTTCTCGACCTTGACGAAGTCGCCCGCCAGGAAGCGCTTCATCGCGTCGCTCTCCTGCGTCGGGCGGATGCCCATGGCGATGGGCTCCCACGGACTCTTGCCGTCCTTGCCCCCCGCCTCGGCCCGGGTGATCTTCACGAAGGCCTCGCGCGGCGCCCCGTTCGCGCAGTGAACATCCGGGCAGAATCCCTTGCCGATCCCCTGACCCATCAGGTTCTTGCGCACCAGCGAGTCGGTGAGCAACGTCGGGCGTAGCCAGGAGCGGGTGCCGCTCTGGTGGCTCCCGTAGCGGTACATCGCCTGGTAGCCGGTGGTCGGGCTCTTCGCCTGGCCATCTTCCCTGGTCTCGTGGCCCGTCACGCTGCCGAAGGATGCGCCGGGGAAGTGGAAGAACGTGCGCGCGATACCCCGAGGCGTTCCCGGGTAGTAGCGGGCCCGCATCATCGCGCGGGCCACCTTGGCTTCTTCCGGGCGCTCCTGCCAACCGTGGAAGGGCCGGTCCTCGGGGTCTGCATCGATCCAGACGTAGTCACCATCTCCGATGCCGAGCTCCTTGGCGTCGGTCGGGTTCAGGTCCACGTAGCCCTCGCCGACCCAGGGTGAGCGCTTGTCGTGGCGGTACATGTCACCGTAGGGCCCCCACCAGACGGCCAGGATGTCGAGATCCGAGACGAGGGTGTGGACGCTGTGGCGGTACTTCGGCGTGATCCACTGGTGGGTGAAGCCCTGCGACATCAGCGGGTGTGTGGTCTTCAGCAGCTCCGCCGGCGTCATCACGACGTTCCGGACCTGCCGCGTCTCGCCGTGGCGGTCGCCGACCGGCATCCCCATCTGCTTGGGGCCATCCGGCCGGATCAGCGGATGCGGGGCTGCGACGATCGCGTTGGGCTCGTGGAAGGTCGAGTCGACCGGCTCCCGGTGCAGCGGGATGTTCTCGCCATGCATCCGGAACTCGGGCTCGTCGCGGAGGAATTCGAGACGCCCGGTGCGATTGTACCAGGGCAGGCATTCGACGCTCTGCTCGTAGCCCATGAACTTCGGATAACTCCGCCCCATCATCATCACCGGGATGCCCTTCTCGGCCTTCTCGAGCAGATCAGTGAACTCGTAGCCCTTGGTGATGTTGCTGTGATCCAGGATCCTCTGGATGTAGGTTGCCGCCTTGTCCTTGCGGATGAAGTGCCAGTAGTCGTCGAAGCGCTGGTCCCCGGTGATTTCGGCCAGCTTGGCCGCCACGCCCGCGTAGATCTCCG
>CALDCK010000042.1 GCA_937937315.1 uncultured bacterium | reverse complement strand
TTCGTCATCGCGGAGATCCTCGAGGCCTGAGGCCCGGACCGCGCCGAGCCCTCGGGCCAACCGCCTCCAGGTGCTACACCCTGGCCCATGAGCGATGCCCCCAAATGGTTTCGCAACGCGCTGGCCATGCAGCCCGAGGATCGCGAGATCGTCGTCCGCGACGCCCGCGTCCACTACCTGGCCTGGGGAGAGGTCGGACGACCCGGCCTCGTCTTCGTCCACGGAGGCGCCGCCCACGCCCACTGGTGGAGCTTCATCGGGCCGCTCTTCGCCGGCGAGTACCGGGTCGCGGCCATCGATCTCACCGGTCACGGCGACAGCGGGCGGCGCGAGGCCTACCCGCGCGAGGTCTGGGCCGAGGAAGTGATCGCCGTGGCCGCCGACGCCGGCTTCGACGGGCCGCCCATCGTCGTAGGCCACAGCATGGGGGGCTTCGTAACCATCACTGCGGCCGCCGCCTTCGGCTCGAAGCTCGCCGGCGCCGTCGTACTCGACTCCCCCGTGCGCCGGCCGGATCCGGAGGTCGAGGAGGGCGCACGGGGCAAGGCCTTCCGCAATCCGAAGGTCTACGCAGACGTCGAGACCGCGATGCAGCACTTCCGGACCGTCCCGGAGCAGCCCTCGTCACTGCCCTACATCCTCGACCACGTCGGTCGTCGCTCGCTCACCGAGGTGCCCGAGGGCGTGACCTGGAAGTTCGACCCCCGGGTGTTCCGCCTCGATACGCCGCGCACCTCCGCGGAGGTCCTGCGGCAGGTGGGCTGTCGGATCGCGCTCTTCCGGGCCGAGAACGGGCTCGTCACTCCGGACATCGGCGAGTACATGTACGAGCTGCTGGGCCGCAACTCTCCGGTGATCGAGATCCCCGAGGCCTACCACCACATGATGCTCGACCAGCCCCTGCTCCTGGTGACGGGCCTGCGCACACTCTTCGCGGACTGGGAGCACTCGATCCCCCTCTCCCGCCGGTGAGGCGCCTTGCGGATCGTCTTCGGTCGGAGGGGTTCACGCGCTAGGGTTCCTGCGTGAGCCAGGAACGACCGCCCACCGCGAGCGAGCCCCACTCCGGGGCGAAGCCGCCGTGGATCCGCGTCCGCCTCACGGACACGCCCGCGCTGCGCGAGACACGTCAGCTGATGCGACGGCTGCGGCTCGGCACGGTCTGCGAGGAGGCCGCCTGCCCCAACCTGAACGAGTGCTGGTCCAGACGCCACGCCACGGTGATGGTCCTGGGCGCGGTCTGCACCCGGGCCTGCGCCTTCTGCAACGTCGCGACGGGTCGCCCCGACGCGGTAGACCCGGAGGAGCCGGAGCGCCTCGGCCGGGCGATCGCCGAGCTGGCGCTGCGCCACGTCGTCGTGACCTCGGTCGACCGCGACGACCTGCCCGACGGCGGCGCCGCCCACTTCGTCGCCTGCATCGATGCGATCCGCGCAGCCGCGCCGTCCACGACGATCGAGATCCTCACACCCGACTTCCGCCACAAGCCTGGCGCGATCGAGACCGTCGCCGCGGCGCGCCCCGACGTCTACAACCACAACGTCGAGACCGTGCCCCGGCTCTACCGGTCGATCCGCCCCGGCGCGAGCTACGAGCACTCGATCGCACTCCTCGAGCGCGTGAAGCGCACCGCGCCCGGCACCTTCACGAAGTCAGGCCTGATGGTGGGATTCGGCGAGTCCTCGGAGGAGGTCCTCGGCGTGATGGACGACCTCCGGGCCGCCAATGTCGACTTCCTGACGATCGGCCAGTACCTCCGCCCCACCCCGAGCCACGCCGAGGTCGTGCGCTACCTCGACCCGACCGAGTTCGAGGCCTTCCGGGAGGCGGCCCTCGCCCGCGGCTTCCTGCTCGCCTCGGCCTCTCCCTTCACCCGCTCGTCCTATCACGCGGACGAGGACTTCGAGCGCCTGCGCGCAGCGCGCGCCGCGGCGAGCTAGGGGGAGAGGGATGGCGGAGAAGCCCCGCGACGTCGATCCCCAGGAGACCCGGGAGTGGCTCGACGCCCTCGAATCGGTGCTCCGCCGCGACGACGCCGGGCGGGGCCACTTCCTCATCGAGCAGCTCATCGACAAGGCGCGTCGCTCCGGCGTGCACCTCCCCCACCGATCGACGACGGCCTACGTCAACACCATCCACGTGAACGACGAAGAGCGCTCCCCCGGCGAGCCCGGGCTCGAGCACCGGATCCGTTCCATCATCCGCTGGAACGCCATGGCGATGGTCGTACAGGCGAATCGTCAGAGCGCCGAGCTCGGCGGCCACATCGCGAGCTTTGCGAGCGCCGCAACCCTCTACGACGTCGGCTTCAACCACTTCTTCCACGCGCCGACCGAGGACTTCGGCGGCGACCTCGTCTACATCCAGGGTCACTCCTCTCCCGGCATCTACGCCCGCGCCTACCTCGAGGGCCGGATCGACGAGGCGCAGCTCGGCCGCTTCCGGCAGGAGGTGGGCGGCGGCGGCCTCTCTTCCTACCCGCACCCATGGCTGATGCCCGACTTCTGGCAGTTCCCGACCGTGTCCATGGGGCTGGGCCCGATCATGGCCATCTCCCAGGCGCGCTTCATGAAGTACCTCCACAACCGGGGGCTCCTCGACGCCAGCGAGCGCAAGGTCTGGGCGTTCATGGGGGACGGCGAGATGGACGAGCCCGAGGCCCTGGGGGCGATCGGTCTCGCGGCCCGGGAGCAGCTCGACAACCTGGTCTTCGTGGTGAACTGCAATCTCCAGCGCCTCGACGGGCCGGTCCGGGGCAATGGCAAGATCATCCAGGAGCTCGAGGGGACCTTCCGCGGCGCCGGCTGGAACGTGCTCAAGGTGCTCTGGGGCAACCGCTGGGATCCGCTGCTCGCGCGCGACGAGAAGGGCCTGCTGCGCCAGCGCATGGAGGATGCGCTCGACGGCGACTACCAGAACTACAAGGTGCGCGGCGGCGCCTACACGCGCGATCACTTCTTCGGGACATCGCCGGAGCTACGCGAGATGGTCGCCAACCTGACCGACGACGACATCTGGCAGCTGAACCGCGGCGGACACGACCCCCAGAAGATCTACGCCGCCTACGCCGCCGCCACGACGCACGACGGCCAGCCGACGGTAATCCTCGCCAAGACGGTGAAGGGATACGGCATGGGCGTCGCCGGAGAGGGCCAGAACATCACCCATCAGCAGAAGAAGATGGGCGAGGATGCGCTGCGCACCTTCCGAGATCGCTATCGCATCCCCATCCCCGACGACCAGCTCATGGAGGCGCCCTTCTACAAGCCGGCAGATGACAGCCCCGAGATCCGCTACATGCACGAACGTCGCCGGGCGCTGGGTGGCTACCTGCCGGCGCGGCGACGAGACGCTCCCCCCCTCGAGATTCCGGCCCTGGACGTCTTCTCGTCGATCCTCGAGGGCTCGGGCGAGCGCTCGATCTCCACGACGATGGGCTTCGTGCGCATCCTCACGACGCTGACCCGCGACGAGCAGCTCGGCCCGCGCGTGGTGCCCATCGTGCCCGACGAGGCGCGCACCTTCGGCATGGAGGGCCTCTTCCGGCAGCTGGGCATCTACGCCTCCGAGGGCCAGCTCTACGAGCCCATGGATCACGACAAGGTGATGTACTACCACGAGGACCAGCAGGGGCAGATCCTCCAGGAGGGCATCTGCGAGGCGGGGGGCCTGTCGTCCTTCATCGCCGCGGGCACGGCCTACAGCAACCACGGCCTGCGCATGATCCCCTTCTACATCCTCTACTCGATGTTCGGATTCCAGCGCGTGGGCGACCTGCTCTGGGCCGCCGGCGACTCCCAGACGCGCGGCTTCCTGCTCGGCGGCACCTCCGGGCGCACGACCCTCGCCGGCGAGGGGCTCCAGCACCAGGATGGTCACAGCCACCTGGCCGCGGCGACGATCCCGAACTGCATCGCCTACGATCCCGCCTACACCTACGAGCTGGCCGTGATCGTCCACGACGGTCTGCGCCGCATGTACGCCGAGAGCGATCACGTCTTCTACTACATCACCCTGCTCAACGAGAACTACGAGCAGCCGGCGCTCCCGGAGGGGGCCCGGGAAGGCATCGTTCGCGGCATGTACCTGCTCTCCGAGGGGACGCCGAAGGCCGAGCGCCGGGTGCAGCTCCTGGGAAGCGGCGCGATCCTGCGCGAGGTCGTCGCCGCCGCAGAGCTCCTCCGCAACGACTTCGACGTGGAGGCCGACGTCTGGAGCGTCACCAGCATGAACGAGCTCCGGCGCGACGGCCTCGAGGCGGAGCGCTGGAATCTGCTCCACCCGGACGAGACTCCCCGCGTCGGCCACGTCGGAACCCTGCTCGCCGACCGACAGGGGCCGGTGATCGCCGCGACCGACTACATGAAGGTCCATGCCGATCAGATCCGCTCCTTCGTACCCGGGCGTTACACGGTGCTCGGCACCGACGGCTACGGCCGCTCGGACCGACGCGAGCGGCTGCGCCACTTCTTCGAGGTGAACCGCTACTTCGTGACTCTCGCCGCGCTGAAGGCGCTGGCCGACGATGGCGCCATCTCCCGAGACGCCGTGCGGGCGGCGATCGAGAAGTACGACATCGACCCGGAGAAGCCGAGCCCCGTCTCGGTCTAGATCATGGCCACCACGCGAGAAGTCCTGCTGCCCGACATCGGCGACTTCGACGAGGTCGACGTCGCGGAGGTGTTGGTGTCCGCGGGCACGCGGGTCGCGATGGACGACTCCCTGATCGTCCTCGAGAGCGACAAGGCGAGCATGGAGATCCCCTCCCCCTTCGCCGGCGTCGTGGTGGAGATGAAGGTCTCCGTGGGCGATCAGGTGGGCCAGGGCGCGCTGATCGCCATCCTGGAGGTGGACGAGTCCGCAATCGTCGACGAGGACGCCGCGCGTCCCCCCGAGGCCGCGACCGTCGACGCGGACACCGCGCGTCCCGCCAAGCCCGCGATCGTCGATGCGGGCGCCGCGCCGCCCGCCGAGCCCGAGGAGTCGGTCGCGACGCCTCGGACCGTGGAGCCCGCGCAGGCGTTCCCATCCCAGGACGACGGCGCCGAGGTGACGAGCCCGAGCGCAGACACCGGCCCGGAGACGGGAGCCGCCAGCGACACCCATGCCTCTCCGTCGGTGCGACGTCTGGCACGAGAGCTCGGCGTCGACCTGCGGCTCGTCCCCGCGACGGGGCGGCGCGGACGCATCATCGCCGACGACGTCCAGGGCTACGTGAAGAGCATGATCGCGAAGGGGACCGCCGCAGGAGTTCCCATCGCGGGCGTGGCGGTCGCTGCGCCGGTGCAGCTCGACTTCTCGAAGTTCGGACCGACCGAGACCGAGCCCCTGAACCGGATCCGTCGGCTCACCTCGGCCAACCTGCACCGCAGCTGGGTCACCGTCCCCCACGTCACCCAGTTCGACGAGGCCGATATCACCGACCTCGACGCCTTCCGCAAGCAGATGAAGCCCGAGGCCGAGGCGCGGGGCGTGAAGCTCACCTTCCTGCCCTTCGTGGTGAAGGCGTGCACCACCGCCCTGGCGGAGCTGCCCCGGTTCAACGCCTCCCTCGATCACACCGGCGAGAACCTGATCCTGAAGCGCTACTACCACGTCGGAGTCGCCGTGGACACGCCGAACGGACTGGTGGTGCCCGTCGTGCGGGACGCGGATCGCAAGGGTCTACTGGCGCTGGCGGCGGACATGATGGAGCTCTCGGAGAAGGCCCGCAGTCGGCGCCTGCGCCCGGAAGACCTCCAGGGCGCCAGCTTCAGCATCTCCAGCCTCGGCGGCATCGGGGGCACCTTCTTCACGCCCATCGTCAATCATCCCGAGGTCGCGATCCTCGGCGTCGGACGCATGGCGTGGCGGCCGGTCCTGCGCGAGGGCGAGTTCGTGCCGCGACTGCTGCTGCCGCTCTCGCTCTCCTATGATCACCGGGTCGTCGACGGCGCCGACGCTGCGCGCTTCGTCACCCGGCTCTCGGAGCTGCTCTCCGACCTGCGGCGACTCATCCTCTAGATGGCGTCGAACTTCACCGTCACCGTTCCCGACATCGGCGACTTCGAGGAGGTCGCGGTGATCGAGATCCTCGTCGCGCCGGGTCAGCGCATCGAGGCCGAGGCCTCGGTGGTCACGCTGGAGAGCGACAAGGCCACGATGGAGATCCCGTCTCCCCGGGCCGGGGTGGTGGAGGCGGTGCTC
>CALDCK010000041.1 GCA_937937315.1 uncultured bacterium | reverse complement strand
CCCTCGCGATCGTAGAGCACGGTGTAGGCTGCGATCTCTGCGTCACCTTCGGCTTCGCTTCGCATCGGCACCGGCTCGGGTCCCGGCTTCGGAGGCGCAGCCGGCGCCGGTCCCGGCTCACGCGCTTCACTCGAGAGCACGCAAGCCGAGTGCTTCGTGAGGTACCAGCCGTTGCCCGTCACCAGCCCGACCCCGGGCTTCGCCCGCAGCCGCTCGACCATGCTCGCCAGGGAGTGGAGGGTGTAGTCGTTGCCGGGGCCGCCCGCGTAGGGCAGCCCGCCGGTGACGGTCAATCCGCGCGGATCGTCCTCCGACAGACCGAGCATCTCGCAGGCCATCTCCACCGCGACGGGAAAGCAGCTGTAGAAATCGAAGGCGGCGACCTCGTCGAGGGCGACTCCCGCTCGGTCGAGCGCCCCGCCCACCGCCGCCTTCAGGGCGGGACAGGCCGCCAGGTCGGGACGCTCCGACGCATACCAGGCCCGCTCGTGGGCGGTCGCACCAGCGACGTAGTGGATCCAGCGCGACTCGGGGATCCCGTAGGCGCGCGCCGCCCCGGCCGAGAGCATCCAGACCGCGGCCACCTGATCGGTATCGAGGACCGCGTTCATGTACTTCGTATAGGGGAACGCGACCATGCGGTTGACGGGTGTCGCCCTGGTGATCTCGTCGGCGCTTCGTTCCGTGGGAAACCAGGCGTGGGGATTCGTCGCCGCGACGGCGCTGAAGGCCGACATCAGACGGCCGACGCGGAGCCGATGCGCCTCCAGGTCGAGCCCGCGACGCGCGCGCAGCGCATTCTCGAAGAGCGGATAGATCGTCGAGGGGCGGTCGAGGCCGTGGCGGATCTCGCCGTCGGAGGTCCCCGGAGGCGTCTTTCCGAAGGCCGTCGGAGACCCGGTCGCCTCGTCGGCCCAGTCGAGCTCGACGCTCTCCTTGCGGGCGCGCCGCAGCGTCCGGAGAGTGTGGGTGCCCGCGATCAGCGCCGAGCGGGCCCGACCCGCGGCGATCTCCCCGGCGACGTGGTCCATGTACGTGAAGGGCATCTCGCCCCCGAGAGCGAGCAGCAGCTCATGGGCAGGCCTGGCCCCCAGTCTCTCCGAGAGCACCCGGGGCGGATTCGGCGTGCGCCAGCCGACCGGAGGAGCGAGCGCGACCGTGTCGAGATCTGCGAGCGCGCGCTCCGGCGCACCGGCATCGGCGACTGCTGCGCGTGCCGTCTGCTCCAACAGCTCGGGCGGCGATTGCGCATCGCGCGGGTCCACGTCGCGAAGCGTGGCCTGGGCCACGCCGACCAGAACAGGGGTCTGCTCGTCGATCACATCATCCTCCGGGCGGAGGAGTGTACGGCTCGCATCGCGACGTCGCCCCGCCGGCGCAGAGCGCGCCCTCAGCCCGAACGCTCGCGCAGCTCACGCAGGACCGGCATCGCCTCGAGCTGCGCCTCTCCGACCCGGGACCAGTCGATTCCGGCCGGCGCCGGAGGCGGCCTGCGGACTCGCTGAGTGCGTGTGGGGGTCACGATCCAGGCCAGGGGAAGATCCGTGGGCTCGCGGGGTACCGCCGGCACGATCTGCATCTCGTGGACCGTCGTCACGACTGGAACCGGCGGATGGCCGAGCTCGCGCAATACCCCGTACTCGAGGTCTGCATAGCCCTCGCCCTTGCCGCAGCGTCGGCCATCGAGGCTCACGGCAACCGATCCCACCACCAACGCGTCCGGCGTGCGCAGAGCCGAGAGCTCGACTGGCCGCGCCCAGCGATGCATCCGCGACAGGCCGCTGGCCTCGCGCAGCGACGCCGCGGGGATCCGCTCCGGATCGAGCTCGAGGAATCCGCCGCGCAGGCGGGGCGTCGGAACATAGACCCGGATGCCGCGACGCAGGGCCTCGATGCGCACGAAGCGCTGGGGAGCATCCGGGTTGATCTTGAGCACACTCGCACGGGCGAGCCAGGGAAGCTCGAACAGGCGCCGCGCCGCTTCTGCTGCTCCGTCGAAGTTCGGAATGCGGCCATGGGGCGGGAAGGGGAAGCGCGCCACCCCTTCGGAGGCCAGGCGATCCCATACCTCGGCGCGAATCTGCGCCTTGCCGTCTGCAACGCTCAACCCGCGTCGCTCCCGCGCTCGATCGCCGCGAGGATCTCGCGCTCCGGGTAGCGAGCGAACAGCCCGACCGCGGCTAGGCATGCGAGCCCGGCGATCGGTCCGACGAGGCGCACGCCATCCGGCGCGTCGGGTGAGTTCCCGAAGCCCGAGAGCAGCAGCGTGAGCGTCCAGAGCGAGACGCCGTACATCCATTTGGTGAGGAACCCCTGCACGCCGAAGTACATCGCCGCGCGGTTCTGGCCCGTGCGCACCTCGTCGAAGTCGATGAGTTGGCTCAGCAGGACGTGGGGAACCACGAGCAGCCCCGCTACCGGAACGCCGATCACCCCGCTCACCGTGAAGGCGAGGACGACGTTGGCCGTGTCCCCCGGCGCGCCGGGGGGAATTGGAACGAGACCCCCGAGACCGATCGCCGCGACCCCGAAGATGCCGAGGCTCCAGGACATCGTCCGCCTCGGACCGAACCAGCGAACCGCCGTCGGCGCCAGCGGGAGGGCCACGAAGATGCCTACGAGGGTCGCCGCACCCAGGACCGCGGCGAAGGCCTCGTCGCGCCCCAGCAGGACCGTCGCCACGTAGGGCAGCACCGGCTGGACCATGTTCACGCCGAAGAGCATCGCCAACTGCGCCACCAGATAGATGCGAAAAGGGCGATTCCCGAGAGTCGCAGCGAAGGACTCCCGCAGGGAGAGATCCGACGGACGCGTGCGGGCGAAACGCAACTCGTCGATGGCGAAGATCGGCACGACACACAGCACGAACGCGACGACCGATGCCGACACCACGACGAGGCGCATGGCGGTCACCGGGTCGTAGTCGGCGTCGAGCGCACCCGTGTATCCGATCGTCCAGGCGGTCCCGAAGCCCGCACCGATGGGAAAGCTGATCACCGCCAGGAGCCGCGCGAGCTTCACCCGCTCTTCCTGGGTCCAGGCGATTTCGGGAATCAGCGCGAGATAGGGCGCGACGTAGACCGTGAAAGCGGCGAAGTAGGCCGCCAGCACCCCGGCGAGCCAGAAGGCATTCAGGGCGCTGCCGGGAGGCCCCGGTGGCCAGAAGAGCAGCACCGGCAACCCCACCATCGGCAGCACGCCGTAGACGAGAAAGGCGCGACGCCGACCGAGGGGCGAGCGCGAGCGGTCCGAGAGATACCCCACCAGAGGATCCGCCGCGGAGTCGACCACGCGACCCGCGAGCATTGCGAGCCCGTAGAGGGTGAGGAACCCGAAGAAGATCTGGGGAGAGACCTGGCTCTCGAGTCCGCGACCGGGGGGAGGGAGGTAGAAGTAGACCGCGATCGCCACGACGATGCGGTCGGTGATCTGAAACCCCGCGGCCCCGAGGCCGTAGGCGAAGCGACGACCTCCGGAGATCGCCTCAGCCACGACCGAAGGGTAGATGGAAGAAGTTGTACGGGCTCTCGAAGACCGGCAGCGAGAGCCGGATCTCCGAGACCAGGCCGACCCCCGCCACGAAGGCGATCACGGCGAAGACCGCTGGGCCGCGCCAGCGCTCCGGGAGGCGCGTACAGATCCACTCGATGCCCCGCACGTAGAGGATCGCGAAGGGGAGCCACACGCCGCTGACGAGGCGCCCCTGGATGAAGAAGGGGTGGGCCGCCGACGGGTTCGAGGTTTCCGTGAAGAGGAAGCGGAGGGAGAGGACCGCGAGCACCGCGGTCGCCGCACCAACGCAGTAGAGGCTCGCCAGCTCGACGAGTCGCGACCCATCCTTTGCTCCCCCGGGCTCGCGGCGGCGCAGGGCGAGGAGGGCCGCGACGAGGAAAGCGCCGGTGGTGAGCCCGTAGACCGAATCCGCGAGGGGCGACGCCAGGACCGTCCTGTGCCACACGACCTCGCCGCGCCAGAAGATCGGCACCAGACCGCTCAGGAACTCCCAGGCTCCGGCGGGCGTGAAGAGCGGGTGCGACCCCCAGGCTGAGAATGGACGCAGGCCCCAGCCGAGGCCCGCCACCTTCGAGGCCGTACCCAGCGCGCTTCCGGTCAGGGAATGAGTGCGAGCGACCCAGAGGCCCGCGGGAACGAGCAGCGCGCTCCCGAGGAGCGCCACCCGGACGAGGCGGCCTCGCCGTCGATCCGCGGGAGCGCTCCACACCACGTGCAGGCTCACCAGCGCGAGGAGGCCGATCACCACGATGTGAGTCGACTTCGTGAGGAAGGCCGCGGCGCTGGCGAGTCCGGCCAGAGCGAAGGCGGCCGGGCTTCGATCCGGCTCCATGGCGCAGCGCACCAGCAGAGCAAAGGCCAGCCCCCCCACGAGTGGGGAGAGGCTGTCGCCCGTGACGTAGTGGACGACATCGAGGGGCGCGGCGGAGAGCAGGACCGGAACGCCGATCCGCATCGCGGCGCTCCGGGGGTGCGTCTCGCGCACGAGCCGGTGGGCCACGAAGATCAACGCCGCGAGAGCCAGCGCTCCCAGGGCGCGTACCGCGTAGAGCGCGGCACCCCAATCGAGACCGAGGGATCGGCCCAGGGCCAGCCAGGCGCCCGCCATCGAGTAGTAGAGCGGCGACTGGAAGATCTCGAGATTTTGCGCGGCACCGAAATGCTTCCGGTTCAGCGCGATGCGTCTCTCGCCCTCGGCCTCGCCGAGGGCCCACAGCGGCGGCGCGGGCGATCGACCGGCCGGCTGGACGTACTCCTGGGTTCCGTACACGGCGAGGAGCCTCGGGAATTCGGGCTCATAGGTCGCGGCCTCGAGTCGCGGCAGCGCGCCACGCGCGTACTTCATCGCCATGTCGACATGGCGGTGCTCGTCCACGTTCGTGAAGAACGGGAAGGCGCCAGCAAAGACCAGCGCCCGCAGCCCTCCGACGATCGCGAGGGCGACGATGAAGCGGCGCTCGCGGCGGTCCGACTCGCCGCGCGGATCGCTCATCGGCGAAAGGACGGCCCGCGCGGCGCGCGGCACGGTGGCGAGAACGCGCGACGGCGCAGACACTGATTCGCGGGCCCATGGCACACGGTCTGCACCTGCATCATCCCTGTGTATGGCCTTGCAGCGCGGGGGGAATCTCGGCATGATGCGCGACTTCGGAGGGCCCATGCAAGAAGTGCAGGTGTCCTCGAGGTTCGCACTCACCCAGGGCGATCCCCGAGCGCATCTCGACGATTTCGCCACCGCCGTGGCCGAAGGCCTCTCCCGCCCGCAGAAGAGCCTTCCGTGTCGGTTTCTCTACGACGAGGTCGGCTCCGAGCTCTTCGAGGAGATCTGCGACCTTCCGGAGTACTACCTCACGCGTACGGAGCACGCGCTCCTCGAGCGCCGGGCCGACGAGATCGCCGCCCTGCTGCCGAATCCGGTCGCCCTGGCCGAGCTGGGCAGCGGAAGCTCGAGCAAGACCCGACTGCTGATCGACGCGCTGCTGAGGCGCCAGAGCGCGCTTCGATACGTGCCCGTCGACATCTCGCGGACGGCCCTCGAAGACGCCGCTCGATCGCTCCTCTCGGACTACGACGCACTCCAGGTACATGCGATCGCCGACGAGTACACCGCGGGGCTTCACCACGTGCACGCCGAGACCGAGCGCCCCCTGGTCATCGCCTGGCTCGGCTCCAACGTAGGCAACTTCGAGAGGAGCGCCGCAGCCGGGTTCCTCGCCGGTGTGTGGGGGCAGCTCGAGGCGAGGGATCGCCTGCTCATCGGCATCGACCTGCGCAAGGACGCGGACGCTCTCGAGCAGGCCTACGACGACGCGGCGGGGGTCACGGCGCGCTTCAACCTGAACCTGCTGGGACGGATCAACCGAGAGCTCGGCGGCCACTTCGACCTCGATCGCTTCGCCCATCGCGCCGTCTACCGGGTAGAGGAGGGGCGCGTCGAGCTCGGAATACACAGCCTGGAGGACCAGGAGGTCGAGATCGCGGCGCTCGACTCCGTGGCGAAGTTCGAGAAGGACGAGATGATCCACACCGAGGACTCCTACAAGTACTCGCTGGAGGAGATCGACACCCTGGCCGCCGCCTCGGGCTTCGAGGTCGAACGGCGCTGGCTGGACCCGGCCGGGGCCTACAGCCTCAACCTCCTGGCCTGAGCCACCGCCGATCGGGCGCCTCCCGCAGCGATGCGAGCCCCAGAAGCAGGAATGGCCCGGTACCTTGCGGCGCCGGGCCTCCCTGGGAAGGGGATATTTTTACTGTCTGCAGGTGTAGTGGCGGCCGACGACCGCGAAGTGTCACGTGGAGTCGGAAAAATCCACTGATGGCGGTCGATTCCCCCCAGGGGGGGGCGTCTCAGCGGTAGTCGGGCTCCAGGGAGAGCACCAGATCGCCCTCCTTGTAGCTGCCTGCGCGGATCACCAGCAGATGCCCATTCTGGACCCGGGCGTCCATCTTCGCCGCCCCCTCCACGTCGACGGCCATCAGCACGCCGGCCTCGTCCTCGTGGATCGGACTCAGCCGAGCGGCCCGGCCATTGGGGAGATCGATCGTCCCGACGCCGTCCATCTCGAGGTCGATGCGTCGCTTCTCGAGCACCTGGAGGCTGTCGTAGCGGAACTGCTTGCGAAGCTTCTCATCGAGCCGTCGGGCGGAGGGATCGACACCGGTGCCCTCGCTCGACAGGTAGGTCACGAGCACGTTCACGGGGATCGTCGCGCCCTCGGCCCCGGCGCCGGAAGGCCCCAGAAGCAGCGCCAGGGAGACGAAGGCCCCGACGATTCGCAACCCACTAGACCTGCTCACGTCGGCCCCCCCATACCGCGCCTTCGGTGGCGCCGTCCAACACCCAGATGATCGTAGTATCCGGCTGGTCGTCCAGCACCATCACACTGCGATTACCGCTGTCGATCCAGCGGACCACGCTCCCCGGCGCAGCGGCCTCCTCCAGGAAGCCGCCGAAGACGAGCGTCGCCACCACCGCCGCGCTGGCCGCCAGGGCCCCCACCGGCCGGAGCCACCAGGACGCCCGAGCGCCCCAGGCCGCCGTCGCCGGGGCACCCTCCCCCTCCGCGCGCCGGGCATCCGCGGCCGGCAGCCGCAGCGCGATCGAATCCCATACGTCGGGAGTCGACGCCTGTGCATCGTGCCTCCGCAGCAGCTCGCCCAGTCCCTGCAGGTCGGCGAGCTCGCGCTGGAGGGTCGGCGACCGCCGCAGCTCCCGCTCGAAGCGCCAGCGGGAGAGGCCGGAGAGCTCACCGTCGTGGTAGGCGTGGAGGCGCGCCTCTCGAAGACCATCGAGTTCCCTGGGCCCTGCGCTCATCTCGCTCCCCCGATCTCGCCGGTCCGGCGCCCATCGGCGTCCACCTCGACCGCGCCCGCCTCGATGAGCATCTCACGGACCCGCCTGCGAGCGTGGTGCAAACGGCTCATCACGGTCCCCTTCGGAATGCCCAGAGTCCGTGCGATCTCGCCGTAGCTCAGACCGTCCACCTCCCGCAGCAGCAGGGTCCGTCGCCCCTCCTCGGGCAGGGCCTCGATCGCGCGGGCCAGGGCCTCGCGGACCTGGCCGCGCTCCAGCTCGGTTGCCGGCTCGGCCAGGTCGCGCGCGGGGTTGCCGCCCGGGCTCTCCGACGCCACCTCTCGGGCCACCTCGTCGTCCCACTCGACGTGGCGTCCCGAGCGGTCTCGCCGCTTCATGTCGATGCAGAGGTTGAAGATCAATCGATATAGCCAGGTGTAGAAGCCGGACCGGCCTTCGAACCGATCCAACGAGCTGTAAGCCTTCAGAAAGCCGTCCTGCACCGCGTCTCGCGCCTGATCGGGGTCCCCGAGGACCCGCAGCGCCAGCCGGTAGGCCCGACCCTGATACCGCTCGACGAGAACCCGGAAGGCCTCGTGATCCCCGTTCCTGGCTCGCGCCACCGCGTCGGCATCCGAGAGCTCCGACGCGGTCGGTGCGGGGGAACGCATCGCCCGACCTCCTGAAGTACCCGCTCGTCGAAGACTTCGACGCAGCCCGGATCGAAATGATTCGCCAGCCTGGGGCGCCGCCCGACAGCGAGCCACGCCGCTGCCAGGACGGAGGACTAGTGGGCCTCTCTCCAGTGACGCCCCACCCCTACGCTGACGGCCAAGGGTACCCCGAGGGGCAGGATCTGCTCCATGGTCTCCTGGATCGCCGGCGACGCGTCCGAAACCGCGGCGGGCTCGACCTCGAAGACGAGCTCGTCGTGCACCTGGAGGATCATCCGGGCGCGGGGCCAGTCGACGCGAAGCCTCGCGTCGACGGCGATCATGGCCTTCTTGATCAGGTCCGCCTGGGTCCCCTGGATCACGGTGTTCACCGCCATGCGCTCGGCGGCCTGACGCATGACCCGGTTGCGAGAGGTGATGTCCGGGAGATAGCGCCGGCGCCCCAGGAGCGTGCGCACGTAGCCATCGCGCTTCGCCGACTCGATGGTCTCGTCGATGAACCGTCGCACCCCGACATAGCGCGCGAAGTAGGTGTCGATCGTCTCCTGCTCCTCGGGACTGGCGATTCCCAGCTGGTTCGCCAGGCCGAAGGCAGAGAGGCCGTAGATGATCCCGAAGTTCACCGCCTTCGCCCGCGCACGCTGATCGTCGCTCACGTCCTCCGGGGCGACGCCCCACACCGTGGCCGCGGTGCGGCGATGGACGTCCTCGCCGGCCTCGAAAGCCTCGATCAGGCTCTCGTCGCCGCTGTAGTGGGCCAGGATCCGCAGCTCGATCTGGGAGTAGTCGGCCGAGAGCAGCTGGAAGCCCTCCGCCGGCACGAAGGCCTCGCGGATGCGGATCCCCTCCTCGGTGCGAATCGGGATGTTCTGCACGTTGGGGTTGGTGGCCGAGAGCCGGCCGGTCGCCGCGCCGAGCTGGTTGAAGGTGGGATGGACCCGACCCGTGCGCTCGTTCACGAGGGGAGGCAGAGCGTCGACGTAGGTGTTCTTCAGCTTCGCGAGGCGTCGGTAGGCAAGGATGCGCCCCGGCAGCTCGTGCTGGAGCGCCAGCTGCTCGAGCACGCCCTCGTCGGTGGAGTAGCCCGTCTTCGTCTTCTTGAGCACCGGCAGCTTCAGCTTCTCGAAGAGGATGACCTGGAGCTGCTTCGGCGACGAGACCAGGAACTCCTCTCCGGCCAGGTCGAAGATCTCCCGCTCGATCCGACCGAGGTCGCGCTCGTACTCGGTCGAAAGCGACCCCAGTCGCGCCTCGTCCACGCGCACTCCGGCGCGCTCCATCCGCGAGAGCACCCCGGAGAGCGGGAGCTCCACGTCATCGAGCAGGGGCGCCAGCTCGTCGGCCTCGATCCGCTCGCGCAGGGGCGCCACGAGATCCGCGACGGCGCAGGCAATCTCGGCGGTGAAGCGGGCGAGGTCGTCCACGGGCAGCTCCGTGGCGGCCTTCGCCTTGGCGCCCCGGCCGGCCAGGTCCTCGAAGGATCGGATCTCGCGGCCCAGGAACTGACTCGTCAGCTTCGGGACGCTCCGCACACCGGCTCCCGAATCGAGCAGCTGACCCGCGAGCACGACGTCGAAGGCCGGGTCCGGGAGCTCCAGACCGTGCTCGCCCAGGATGCCCTGGATGCGCTTCGCGTCGGCGGCCCACCAGCGCGTCGCGGCGTCGCCGACGAACACCGGACGCAGGGCGTCGGCGACCTCCTCCAGGGAGAGGCCCGCCGGAGACAGGGTCACGTAGGCGGCGGACTCCGATCCGAGTCCGAGGGCTAGACCCACGGGACGGACCCCGACGACGCCCTCCCCGTCGGCCACGAGCGCGAGCGACACTCCCGCCCGATCTCGCAGCGATTCGCACAGGGCGTCGAGCCGGGCGCGATCGGAGACGATCTCCAGCTCGAGATCCTCACGCGGCGTCACCTCGGGCGCAGCGGCGCCGAGGGACTCCAGCAGACGCGTAAACCCGAGCTTCTGGTACAGGGCCGCGAGGGCGTCGTTGTCGGGATCGACTCGTCGCCAGTCCTCATAGGCGCCCGGCAGGGGGACGTCCCGGCGGAGCGTCGCGAGGTCGCGAGACAGGAGCGCCGCGTCCGCACCCTCGGCGAGAGCGTTGCGCGCCCGGCTCGGAGACACCTCGTCCACGTGGGCCAACAGGTTCGCGAGATCGCCCCACTCGCCGATCAGCTTCGCGGCCCCCTTCTCGCCGATCCCCTTGACGCCGGGGATGTTGTCGCTCGGATCTCCCACCAGGGCCCGCAGGTCGAGCACCTGCGCCGGAGGAACGCCGAAGCGGGCCTCGACCTCGGCGGGGCCGTAGCGGCGATCCTTGATTCCGTCGACGAGCGACACCTGCTCGCCGACGAGCTGCATGAGATCCTTGTCCGTCGACACGATCGTCACCCGAGCGCGCTCCGGCGCACACTCGACCAGGGTCGCGATCACGTCGTCGGCCTCGACCCCCGCCACCTCGAGCACGGGAACGCGATAGGCGTCCACGAGCTCACGCACGATCGGGATCTGGGCCGAGAGATCTTCGGGCTGCGCGTCGCGAGTCGCCTTGTACTCGCTGTAGCGCTCGTGGCGGAAGGTCTTGCCGCGCGCGTCGAAGACGACGATCAGGTAATCGGGGCACTCCTCGCGCACGACCTTCGCAAGCATGCTGACGAAGCCGTGGGCGGCATTCGTCGGGGTTCCGTCCGGAGCGCGCAGACCCGGGATGGCAAAGAACGCTCGGTAGAGCGTATTCGTGCCGTCGATGAGGACGACGTGAGGGCTGTCGTTCGAAGCGGTGGCCGGCACGCCGGGAGCGTACCGCGAACGACACGGCACGCGCAGGAAGACCGACGGGCGGCGAGCCGGTCCGTCCGACACGGCTCGGATCCTACGGGGCTCTGGTAGGCTCCCGCCCATGACGACGCCTCGGCGCAGGGCCGCTCCGATTCCGAAGCCCCGCTTCACCCTCGGCATCCTCTACGTGATGGCCTTCTTCTTCGTCTACTGTTTCGCTCTCGCGGGACCGGCGCTGTGGAACGTGCTCCAGACCGTGCCGCCGGGGCCGGAGCAGGAGGCGCTCGCCAGCCAGGCAGCCCAGGAGGCCGTGCAATCCCGGCTGTGGGTCGCCCTCGCAGCGGCGGTGATCACCACCGGCGTCGGCATGGCGAAGAAGCTGCTGCCCGGCACGCGCTGAAGCGCGCGGCGAGCCCTCAGGCGGTTCGACCCGGGTCGATCCAGGCCCTGCCTGGATCTGGATCGGATCCCCAGGAGCGCTAGGCGACGGCGCCGCTGACGTAGCGCTCTACGTCCGCCACCGTTCGAAGCGCCTCGACGTCGTCGTCGGGGACCTCGATG
>CALDCK010000040.1 GCA_937937315.1 uncultured bacterium | reverse complement strand
GTGGGTGTCGACGCCTCCGAGATCGAAGCGGTAGCCGACGACGCCCAGCAGATTGAAGCTGTACTTCAGGTGGTCGACGTCGAAGCCGCCGTAGTCGCCGCTGAAGCGAAGCACCCAGTGCTCGGTCAGATCCCAGAACATGTTGAGCCCGACCACCGGTGCGATGAAGTGGACGTCGATGTCGTTGCTCGGTCCGGGGTCGAGGTCGATCCCGAGGTCGTCGTAGAGCCATCGCGCGCCCACGAAGGGCTCCAGGGCAACCTGGGGGGCGTCGGCGCCGCTCCCGAAGTCCCAGGGCCCGAACTGGTAGGACAGGCCGAAGTCCATCAGGAGGACCTCCTCGCTGATGTCGATCTCATGGCGTTGGATGGGCCCCTCGACGTGCTCCGTGTCGTCGAGGCCAATGATTATGGGTGTGGCGTAGACGCCGAAAGGTCCCTTCCGAGCCTCGAGGTCGAGGAAGGCGCCCCATTGGAGCGAGTCGAGGATCTTGCCGAGGTCTTCCGGCAGCTCCTCACTGATGGGCCCCTGATCGATCTTGGCGGGGGCTGAGGGGAGCCATCCCCAGATGTTGATTGCGAACCGCCAGGGCTCGTTCGCGGCCCGTTCGAAGGGATTCGAGGCGGGAGGCGAGGCCTCGTCGGCGACACTGGTCCCGGGCACCACGAGTCCGAGTGCCAGCGCGAGCAGGATCGAGAAGCTTCTGTGGGTCATGATGAGGCCTCTGTCGAAAAGGCGGACGCGAGTCGTTGGAGCGTCGAGAACGCGGCCACGCTGCCGATCGCGTAGGGCGCGAGTCGCCAGGCGCCTTGGGGGCTCGGCAGGGGCAGGCGCCGCAGTGCAGCGAGAACGCCGAGGACGCCCACGACGAACAGGACCTGGCCGGTCTCGACGCCGAAGTTTAACATCAGCAGAGCGAGGGGCACCTCGTGGGCGGGCACGCTCACCTCGCAGAGCGCTCCGGCAAAGCCCAGGCCATGGAAGAGCCCGAAGGCCAGGGCCACGATCCAGGGACGGCGCTCGGTCAGCCCGACCTGGCCCAGCGGCTCTCGTAGGAGTGCCGCAATGCGTCGATTCGGGGTCTGCATGGGGGGAATCTGGACTCGGGCTGGCGGACGGTTCGTAGACCGTGAGGGTGTTGGAATCCGCTCCCGGTAGGAATGGGTTCAGAGCAGTGGCTTCTTGACGAGCGACGGTAGGATCGGGATGACGTTCAGCTTGGCCTGAAAGCGCTGTCCAAAGTCGTCGGGGCTCACCACCGAGTACTCCAGGGCGAACTGGAACTTCACCGGCGTGTTGCCGACCTTCGTCGTCTTGGCGAGACCCAGGCCGATGGGAATGTTCCACTGGTTCCTGCCACGCGCCCTGCGGTCGTAGGTAATCGTCGGGTTCGAGATGATCTGCCAGGCGTCGGGCAGGCTGTACGTCAGGGAGTAGAGCATCGACATCTGGTTGACCGGGGCCTTGCTGCCCTGGCCGGCCGACCCGATCTTGTAGAACCACTGCGGGAAGAGCACCGCCGTGAGCTTCTCGAACTTGTAGCCCGCGACCACTGCTGGCCCCATCGCCCACTGATCGCTGCCGAGATCGTTCTGGGTCGCCGTGGGGAAGAGGAAGGTCGGCCCCGCGCCCAGCAGCCATTTGCCCGTCGGCGGGCTCACGATGAGGGGAAGCCCCGAGTCGCCGAGACCCGTGCGGTGCCTGAAGCCGTCGGGCACCGGCTGACCCAGGAGCAGGGGAATGTTCGGCCGCATGATCAGCTTCCATTCCTATTTACCTTCGCCGTAGAGCGGGAACGGCAGGATGGGCTGGAAGATGATGTTGCCGCCGGCCTCCGGGTTGCCGGTGTTCACGTCTCCGTCGCTCGAGGTGATGCCGAACTGGGTGAACAGCGCCCAGACGTCCGAGACCGGGTTCGCCAGCTTGTTTCCAATCTCGGCGAGGCTGCCATGATCCTTATGGGCGACTTCCGTCTCTGCGGGATGGGGATCAGCCTGGGCAAGGCCGGACGTGAACAGCGTGGCGCACGCCAGAAGCGAGCACGTCGAGATCGCTCGGAACCATGGGAGCGAGGAAAAGGCCTTCATACGCCGAACCTCTGCTTCTGCTTGAGATGGTAGGGGACCCGCCGTCGTTCGAGTCTTGCCATTTCCGGCCACGCCCGACGGGATCCGAGGCCTGGAGACGACCTTGGGTGGGCGCCGTTCTACCCGGCGTCCGCGCCCTGCCTAGATGCCTCGAATCTCCTCTCCAAAGCGAGGGCTACGGGACAGAGAGGGCGATTCACCCCTCTCCAACCAGCGCATCGGCCGCCTGAAGTTCTAGCCCCCTGGCCCCGAGGTAGAGCCGCCTCGACCGGCCACCTTTCGGGGGGCAAGTCATTCCGACCTCCGCCGCGGCTGGGCTCGAACACTCGGGCGTCGAGGGAAGAGATCCGTACCCGCGGAACGATCGCGAGCCCGACCTCCACGAACGGGACGCCTTTGATTTCGGCGACTTACGTCGCTTTGCGCCGAGTTGGATCCCCGCCGCCACGAGCTCCCAAACAGGATCGAGAAGTCGAGTAATGTCTGCAGGCGATCCGAAACCAGCACCCGCCGTCGCATCGGCGCAGGGAATCTCCACCCCATGCTCCACGGCATGACACACCCCGACTTCGCCGAAGTCGCTCGCGCCCTGCGCCGCATCCTTCCCAAGAGAGGCCCGGGCGGTGCCGCGGCGTGCGTCTATCACCGCGGCGAGAAGGTCGTCGACATCTGGGGCGGTACGCGCGACGCGGGCGGGACGCCGTGGGAAGCGGACACCCTCAGCATCTCCTTCTCCACCACGAAGGGCGTGGCCTCGACCCTGTTGCACATGCACGCCGATCGGGGGCTCATCGACTACGACGCACCGGTGGCCGAGTACTGGCCCGAGTTCGCGGCGGCCGGGAAGGAGCGCGTGACCGTTCGCCAGGTCATGTGTCACGAGGCTGGGCTCTATGGGATCGGCGACATGGTGGAGCACGGGCGGGAGATGCTCGACTGGGAGCACATCACCGCGCGCATTGCCGAGGCCGAGCCGCGGCATGCTCCAGGTACGGCGCATGGATACCACGCGCTCACCTACGGCTGGCTCGTGGGAGAGATCGTGCGGCGGGTGGCAGAGAAGAAGCCGTTCGCCGAGCTCCTCGAGCACGAGATCGCACGACCGCTCGGACTCGAGGGGCTCTACTGCGGGGTACCGGCGGATCAGCAGCACCGATGCGCCACCCTGATGGCGCGTGGGATGGACGGGCCCATCGAGGCGCGGCGGGGAACCACCCAGCGCATCCTCGAGAGAGCGGAGCGCTGGCGCCGGCGGCTCTCGGCGCTCGGCTTCCACTACGACCCGAGCGAGAGCATCGCTGCGCTGATGGCGCCTGGCATGGAAGACCTCGACTTCAACTCCGAGGAGTTTCGCGCCGCGTCGATCCCAGCTGCCAACGGCATGTTCACTGCCCGCTCGCTGGCACGCATGTACGCGTGTCTGGCGCAGGGTGGCGAGCTAGACGGCGTCCGCCTCCTATCCTACGACACGCTGCGCCGCGCCACCGAGCAGCAGAACCGGGGCGCGGGCCGCGTCATCCCCATCTCGATGCGCTGGCGCATGGGCTACCACCGCGTCTTTGCCGTCAGGGCCCGGGTACCCGGCGGCTTCGGTCACTTCGGCTTCGGCGGCTCCGGCGCCTGGGCCGACCCCCAGCGCCAGCTGGCCGTGGCGCTCACGGTAAACAGTGGTGTGGGCACGCCGTTCGGCGATACACGTATCGCCCGGCTCGGCGGCACGGCAGTGCGCTGCGCGGATCGTCGGCGGCGGGCGCGCTGAGACCGGGCCCGGAGAACCTGGAGGCTTACGGGCGAGAATCTCGCTCAGGTCGCCATCCAACCCCAACCAGGGTCGTCGACTCGCTGCGCGTCGGACGGACCTCTCGGCCTCCTGGGGTTCCCCCGCGGCGAAGGTCGCCGGGGTTCGCTCAGCGTTCTGGAGACCCTGCGATCTATCCGGCGATGCCCTTCGCGCGCAGGTCCTCGCGTTCGGCTTCGTCGAAGCCCAGCTCCGAGAGCACCTCGTCGCCGTGTTCGCCCAGGGCCGGTGCATGACGGGAGGTCCCTGCCGGGGATCGCGAGAAGCGGACCGGCGGCCGCGGCCGGAGCATGCGCCCCATGGAGGGATGCACCACCTCCTCGACGAGGCCAGCCGCCTTGACCTGGGGATGCTCGGGCACCTGGGACGGAGTGAGGACGGGAGCGCCGGGCACATCCTCGCGCTCGAAGCTCGCGAGGCCCTCGTCCAGGGTTCGCTCGGCGGCGATGTCGCCGATCTCTGCCTCGAACTCGTCGAGGTGGGCGAGGAGAGCGTTGGGGGTGGAGAAGCGCTCGTCCTCGATCAGCTCGGGCACTCCCATGGCGCGCATCAGCCCGTGGACCTGCTCCAGGGTCACGACGGCCACGGCCATGTGCCCGTCCTTGAGAGTGGTCATGCGGTACGAGTTCGCGATCGGCGGGCGCAGGGTGACGTCGTCGCCGAGCAGCGTGTCGCGGCCCATGCCATCTGGCCAGAGGAAGTGCAAGGCGGCTCCGAGCATCGAGAGCTCCAGGTGCTGCCCCTCTCCCGTGCGCTCGCGGTGCAGAAGTGCCGCGGTGATGGCCTGCGCGATGGTCAGGGCAGTGAGCTTGTCGACGACGGCGTTGCGGACGAAGCCCGGCTCGCCGGTCTCCAGGTCGGCCTGGACGGCGGCCATTCCCGACAAGGCCTGTACCACGTGATCGAACGCCGGTCGGCTCGCCCACGGCCCTTCCCGCCCAAAGGCGCTGAGCGAGGCGTAGATCAGATCGGCCTTCCGCAGGCGCAGGTCCTGCTCTCCGATCCCCAGCCGTTCGGCCACGCCGGGGCGGTAGTTCTGGATGAAGACGTCCGATCCGGCAACGAGCTCGTGGAGGATCTCGATGCCTCGCTCGTGGCGAAGGTTCAGCGCCAGGGATCGCTTGCTTCGATTGCAGCCGGCGAACAGCGTGGATATGCCTCCCCGCGCCGTACCCAGGTGCCGCATCACATCGCCAATCCCGATGGGCTCGACCTTCAGAACCTCGGCGCCCTGGTCCGCCAACATCATGGTCGCGAAGGGCCCGGTGATGTATGCCGAGCAGTCGACGATCCTGACACCGGCGAGCGGTCCACTCATGCGGCTCTCCTTCCGCGGCCGACGGGCTCGTGTCGATTGCCGCGTCGAATGGGTGGATCGATCTTAAGGCGGCAGCGCAGACGGGGTCAACCGGGCCCTGCGGCGCTACGCGGTCTGGCGGCTCGACATCCATGGAAACGCGGGGCCCGTGGCGCCTGGAGTGGGGGGACGTGCAGCCCAGCACCCGGACGACACCAGCTCATCCGCCTCTCGAACATCGAATCAGCGCAGGGGGCAGGCTCCGAGAGCGCGACGCAGACCCTCCGGCGTGGCGGGGCACGACGGACTGTTCACCAGGGTACGAGTGCCAGCCCTGTCTCGGGAAGCACAGCATACGGCCGGTCGGCACAGGCCCGCCGGCCGTATGTGCTTCGAGCAGCTCGGCAGTCCTTCTTGATGTTGTAGTCACGGATGCCGCGGCGCTGGCTGGACGGCGAGCCTGTGTCCCGGGCGACGGCACGGGATTCACTCCGGATCCCGTCGATCCGATGCCACAGACGCAATCGGCACGGCCCCTGCGACCGGTGCGGCACATGCACGGCGAAGCGCCGCATACACGCGCTCCGCGCCCCACTCCCGCATCTGGTCGAGCAGGGTCCCGGTGTCTTCGACGCCGGCCATGATGTAGGCGGTGTTCTCCGGGTGATCGCGGACCCGCCAGTGCGCGACGGCCACGGCCATGGCACAGCGGGTGGCGGTCAGATCGAAGATCAGGCGGAGCTCTTCGTCCTCCAGCGGAGTGACCGAGTGGTAGCCCGCGGCGATCGCCGCCGCCGTGGCGATCGGTTTCGGATGGCCGACGAGCAACTCGGCGATCGGAACCGCGAGGTCGCAGACGAGGGGCGCGTCGATCAGGTCCCCGAAGTCGATGACTCCGACGACCCGATGGCCATCCACCAGCGTGTTCATGCAACTGACATCATTATGGATCATCTGCGCCCGCTGCTGCTGCAACCGGGGGAGCACCTCCGCGGCGAAGTGGTCGAGCACCTCTTCGATGATGCAACGTCGCGAAGCGTTCTCGATGTGGTGCGTTCGCTCGCGCAGGCCCGGCGCCTGGGTGAGATCCCACAGCAGAGGGTGGTGCGACGAGGGATGGGAGAAGCCGCGCAGCGCGCGGGCCAGACGCGCCGCCATCGCCCCCACGTCACGTGCGAGCGCGGGGTGCGGCGCGGCATCACCGAGCAGCTGCCCCGGCAGGAAGCTCAGCAACCTCACGATGGAGCGCCGCCCATCGTCGGCATCGACCTCGTGGAACAGGGCGCCTTCGGGCGTTGCCCTGACCCGCGGAACGGACAGCTCCGGGTCGACTTCCGCGATGTGGAGCAGCGCCTGGGTCTGCATGTCCAGCAGTGCCGGGTCCTCGGCGGGGTTGGCGATCTTGAGGACCCACTCGCTGCCGTCCGCGGAGCGCAGGCGGAAGTTCTGGTCGCGCTCGCTCGCCAGGAGGTACGCCGAGGCGCGGAGGGCGAAGCCCCGCTGGGCGATCTCTCGAGCCTGCGCGGTCGAGAACGCGGGAGCCGGCTCTTCCAGGACCGTCCTGGCCGGCTCGACACGCTTGGGAAACCTGGAAGGGGTCGACACGTTCTCTCTCCTCGCAGCGCGGTCGACTAACGGCCTTCGCTTACCGGCGCGAGGCACTCGAACATGCGACGGGTGCGCAGCGGCACCCGTCCGGTATCGATCAGCTCGGCCATCACCTCGCCGGTCGCGGGGCTCATGCACACGCCGTCTCCGCCGAAGCGCGTCGCCACGAAGGCGTTCTGCCATCCCGGGAAGGGGCCCATCACGGGCTTCTGGTAGGGAGGAGTGGGCGCCATCGCGAGCAGGTCGCCCCGATGCTCGACGATCGTGGCGTCTTCCAGCGCCGGCAGCACCCTGGCGACCCCCTCGAGCGCCGCCAGCTTGGTCTCCTCGGACAGGCTTGCGTCGAAGCCGGCGCGATCGACGAAGTCCTTCGCACCGTAGGTGGCCAGGATCACCTCGCCGTTCTTCTTGGGGAGGATGCTGAGGGCGCCGGCATACAGCGTGTGGAGCGGGAGATCGACCGGCATCGTCGCGCGCAGGCACTCGCTGAAGACAGGGCGGCAGGCGATCGGGGAGTCGAGCTTCGCGCTCAGTTTGCCGATCCATGGCCCGGTGGCGAGTACTACCGCATCGGCCTGGAGCTCGTTCCCCGACGCCAGCCGGACACCTGTGATCCGGTCGCCCCGCGTCGTGAAGTCCAGTACCTCTCCTTGCAGGAACTCGGCACCCAGCTTCTCTGCCGCCTGGGCCATGGCGAGGCTGAAGCGGTAGGGCTCCACCTGGCCTGCCGGGTGGCTGATACCGCCCGCGTAGGCGGGGTTCAGCGAAGGGAAGAGCTCGCGTAGTGAGTCCCCGTCGATCCAGCGGGACTCGACGCCGCCCGCCGTCAGATGGGGCTGGACCAGATCCTGGGGGCCGCCGGCCTCCTCGAGCTCCTCCTCGGTCACCAGGGAGGTGCTGGGCGTCTCGCAGTACTCGATGTCGACGCCCCCGCGTTCCGCCAGCTCGATCGCGAACTCTGGCATCCGATCGTAAGAGGACGCATGGAGGAAGAGCCAGTCCCGCACACTCACGCCGGGAACGGTTGCGCTGATGTCGACGGGTGCACCCTCGAGCGCCTCGGAGGGCTGCCTGATGCAATGCTCGTCCGCGATCCAGGTCGGCGGATAGGTGAACACCGCCCAGGCCTTCCCCGATGCTCGGACGGCGATGGATTCGCGATCGACGACTCGTGCCGAAATACCCCGGTGGCCCAGGTGATAGGCGACCGAGCAGCCGATGGCTCCTGCTCCGATAACGATGACATCGCTGCTCTTCGACATGACGAGCCTCCTCGAGACGTTCAATCCACGATCACCGGATCGTCGCGCCGGAAAGGCACATCCGCCGCGAGGGCGTCCATCTCACGCGCATAGCGATGGCCCGCCAACACGGCCGAGGCGATGATGCCGGGTGCGCTGCAATCGCCGACGCGCTCGATGTCGAGCTCGTCGCGCAACTCGTGGTAGAGGTCGTCGTTGGGTTCGCGGCTCGTGACCATCACGATGTGATCTGCCATCAGCTCGCGTGTGTCACCCGTGTAGATGCACGCGAGTTCGACGCTCTTCTCGCCCACAGCCGAGAGCATGGTCAACGTCTCACAGCGCACACCCTCGCGCTTGAGCCGCATCTGGGTCTGGATCTCTTCGTCCGTGTTGTAGGACCACTCCGCAACCCGGCCGACCGGGGTCACCACCGTGACTTCGGCGCTTGCGGCCGCGAGCGCGCTCGCCACGACGGCGCCCATGTAGTAGTTGTCGTCGTCGTAGACGACGACGTGCCCGCCGGGCCGCGCGCCGTCGAGGATGTCCTCGGCCGACAACACGTGATCGGCCTCGTGGCCGGGCACCGCGAACCGGCTCGAGCGCCCGACACCGCTGCGGCGCCAGGTCGCACCGGTCGCCAGCACCACGCGGTCGGCGCCGAACTCGCGGATCTGCGCGGCGTCGAGGCGGCTGTCGAGGAAGATCTCGACGTTCGGCAGCTTGTTCAGCTGCGAGATCCGCCAGTCGCGGACCCGCCCCCACTCGGCGAGCGTCGGGAGCGCGGCCTCGCGTGCAACGCGTCCCCCGAGTTCGGTGCGAGCTTCGGCGAGGGTCACCTTGTAACCGCGCTGCCCCAGGGCGCGCGCCGCCTCGAGTCCCGCCGGCCCGCCCCCGATCACGAGTACGCTCCGATCCGACGCCTTCGGCTCGATCCGTTCCGGGTGCCAGCCGCGGCGCCACTCCTCGCCCATGGCCGGGTTCTGGGTGCAGCGGATCGGCACGCCGATGCGGTCGGCGGCGGAGCAGATGTTGCAGCCGATGCACTCGCGGATGTCCTCGATGCGCCCCTCCCG
>CALDCK010000039.1 GCA_937937315.1 uncultured bacterium | reverse complement strand
CCTTCCACGCCCGCGGGCGACTCGCGGCGCTGTCCCGGCGCGAGAAGCTTTGCGTTGGCCTTCAGCCAGCTGCTCGCTTCCGCGCGAAATTCGGCCTCTTCGGGGGTGTCGTTGAAGTCCATGATCGCCTCCTCAGGCTTCGAGTCGCTGGATCAACCGCTCGCGCCACTCGCCGGCGCCGCCCAGCGCCAGTCCGAGCGCCTTCGCGCGGCGATAGAAGAGATGGCAGTCGTACTCCCAGGTGTAGCCGACGCCACCGTACATCTGGATCATCTCGACGCCGGCAAGCTCGAAGGCGTCGCTGGCCGTGATCCGAGCGCCGCAGGCTGCCGTCGCGAGCTCCGGGTCTCCTGTCGAGAGCGCCCAGGCGCCGTAGTAGGCATTCGAGGTGGCCAGCTGAATGGCCGCGTAGAGATCCGCCATGCGGTGCTTCAGGGCCTGGAAGGACGCGATCGGCCGCCCGAAGGCGTAGCGGCCCAGGGTGAACTCGCGTGTGAGCTCGAGGGCCCGCTCGGCGCCACCGACCTGCTCGAAGGCCATCAGGACCGCGGCCCGATCGAGCACGCGCCCGAGCACCTCCTCGTCTCCCCCACCGTCGCCGAGTAGCTCCGCCGGGGCGTTCGAGAAGACCAGTCTTCCCTGGGGACGGGATCCGTCGATCGACTCATGAGCCTCGGCCTCGACGCTGTCGCCAGCGAGATCTACCAGGGCAAGGCGCACTGCACCGCCCTCGCGCACGACGACCAGGCCGAGACCGGCGACCTGCGCGTCGGGCACCGGCAGCTTCGCGCCGTTCACCCGTCCATTCTCGAAGGTTGCGGACACCTGGTCCGCGTCGAGCCGTCCGGCCCGCTCAGCGAAGGCGAAGGTTCCGATCAGATCGCCCGAGGCGAGGCGCGGCAGCAGCCGCTGCCGCTGATCGTCGCTCCCGTACTCGAGCAGCGCCTCGGTGACGAGATAGACGCTCGGGCCGAAGGGGATCGGCGCCAACGCGCGCCCAACCTCCTGGGCCAGCAGGGCCAGCTCGAGCCTCCCGAAGCCGGCGCCACCGAACTCCTCGGGAACCGCCGCGCCCAGCCAGCCCATCTCGGCGACGCCCTTCCAGAGCTCGTCGCTGTGGCTGCCGCCACCTTCCAGTACCGATCGTGCGGACGCTAGCGGGCAATGCTCCGCGAGATAGTCGCGGGCGGTCTTCTGGAGCAGCTTCTGCTCTTCCGAGAAATCGAAGTTCAAGGGGGAGTCCTCCGCCGGATGATCTCGATCCGGCATCATACCCGACTCGGGCGGGCCTGAGCCCCTTCGAGTCGGCTGGGCCGACCCGGTCAGCCCATCTTCGCGATCACGTTGTCGGCGTAGGCGCGCAGCGCGTCGAGCTTCTGCTGGAGCGTCTGATTGTCGGCCTGGTAGGCGTTCCGGAAGCCGATCACGACGTCCGTGACGCCCTTGTCCTCCAGCTGCCTCACGCCGTCCGGCGTGTAGGCATCGAGTGAGATCACGTGGACCTGGAAGGGCTCGTTCTGGCGGCCCGCCTCGGACCGGAACCGGGCCAGCTTTGCGAGGAGGTCGTCGAGCTTCTCGTGCACGCCCCCGCCGTGCATCCAGCCATCGCCGCGTTCGGCGGCGCGCCTCAGCGCCGCGTCGGCATGGCCACCGATCAGGATCGGCAGGGGCTTCGTCGGCACCGGGCAGAGCTTCAGCGCCGGGATGTCGTAGAACTCACCGTGGTACTCGAAGAAATCCCCCGAGCAGAGTCCGCGCAGGATCTCGATCATCTCATCGAGGCGCTTGCCCCGCCGTCGCCACTCGGTCCCGGTCACCCGGTAGTCCTCGGGCCAGGGACTGAGGCCGACGCCGAGGGTGAGCCGATCACCGGTCATGCACGCGACGGAGGTCGCCTGCTTCGCCACGAGCACGGGCTGACGGATCGGCAGCTTGATCACGAAGGTCGCGAAGCGGATCCGCTCGGTCACCGCGCCGAGCGCGGACATGAGACAGAAGGGATCGATGAAGGGCTTGCCCTCGAGGAACTCCCGGGTCCCGTCATCGTTGTAGGGGTACTCGGTGTCCGAGTCTCGCGGATAGCAGAGGCTGTCCGGGATCGAGAAGGAGTGGTAGCCGGCCTCTTCGGCCGCCTTCGCGAGCGGCACGAACTGGGCCGGGTCGCACATCGCCTCGGCGTAGGTGAAACGCATGGATCCTCCAATGCTGGGAGCGCCACTCTAGCAACCCGTCAGCGGAGGGACGGGCTCGCCTCGGACCCATCCCTCGAGGGCAGGGGCAGGTACGGCTCGAAGTCGCGCAGGAAGTCTTCGACGATCCGGGCGGCCTCGGCCCGCGTCTCGGCGTCGTCGTTCGGGAGCAGCACACTGAGTCTCACCACGGCGCGGGTGCGCGGCGCTGCGAAGGGCGATGCGTCGAGGGCGAAGGCGTGACGCAGAGCCTCCCCGACGACCCCGTGATATCCGACCCGCCACTGGGCCACCCACCAGCGCTCCGTCTCGAGAGCGACGATGGTCGTCTCGGGAGGGGAAGCGCCCCCCAGCAGCTGCGATCGGTCGCCCTCCACCTCGATCCAGCCGAAGCCGTGGAGCAGGGTCTTCGGGGAGAACGGACTCGCAGTCCGGGCCCGGGAGTCGTCGACACCCACGAAGAGCTGGACGACGTCCGAGCCGCGGGAGTAGAAGCGCGTGATCGCCTCCCGAAAGCGCACCCAGCCGAGGAACTGGTGATCCACGGTGACGGTCTCCGCGCTCCAACCCGCCCACTCCAGCGGAATCGTCTCCAGGCTCGGCTCGACGGCCGACGCGAGCGGCGTCGGTCGCGACGGCAGGGAGAGGAATACCCACACCAGCAGGACCAGGAGCGCTGGGCGCGGCAACCCCGGACTCGTCGGTGAGGATCGGACCGAAGCCGGAGCCCCCTCGCGCGACCCGGCGCGTCGAGCGAGCGCCCGTGCGACTGCGGCCAGCACCAGGACACCGAAGCCGATGAGAACGCCCCACTGCACGAGATGGGACCAGGAGTTCATCCGAGGGTCGACGATGATCGTGACGACTCGGAGGAGATTCAGCGCAATCGCCAGGGGCACGGCCCCGAGGACGATGAGCCAGGAGCGAATTCCGAGCCCGGTGATCGGCTCGCGCAACAGCACCGCCAGGGCAAGGAGGATCACCATCACACCGAGGGAGGCACAGCTCTCGATCACGGCGAAGACCGCGTCGGGTGTGGTGAGGATGATCGTCTCCAGAAGGATCGGCATGCCGAATCCGTCCACCACAGCCGCCGCGGCCCACGCGGTGTGCACCTGGATGAACCAGAAGATCTCGTTCACGGCGGCCGGCGAGGGCGAGAGCGCCAGCAGCAGGAAGAGCGCCGGGAGCGCGACCAGGCGCGCGCCAGCGCGTCCCTTGCGGAGAGCCGCGAAGCCCAGGGCGAGCGCTGCCAGTGACTGGACGTGCAGATCCAGGACACCGGTGAGGCGGCCCCAGACCAGGAGCGTCGCGCTCACGAACAGGGCGAAGGTCGCGAGCCAGTGCCCGCTCCCATCCTCCGACAGACGCCGCCACTGGGCCCGGCGGCGCCACACCAGCCAGAGGCCGCCACCGAGGGCGAGGGGGAACGGCAGGCCGGTGGGTCGGATGAACCAGGACTCCAGGGCCATGGCCCCGGCCCGGAAGTCGAGGACGAGGAGATCGCGGTAGGCGACCCCGATCAGTACGAGGGCGGCGAGGGAGAGCGCCCGGGTCCCGAACTGGTTCCCGGCCACTGCCTCGGGCGTGGCGTCCTCGCTCCATTCTCCGCTCGACACGGCCGCCTTCGAGCTCCGGACGAGGCGCCGCGTCGGCGCGCCTCGGTGCGAGGTCCTAGTTGCGATCCCAGCGCCGCTTCACCTCGGCCTCGGCATCGGCGGGAGCCGGAGCCGACTCCTCGAAGGGCGTCGCGAAGGCGCTGGCGAGCTGCTTCATGATGTGACCGATCGTAACGAAGGGCGCGTCCTCCGGCGCGGGCGCGGCGCCACCGGCGGACTTGGGCGACAGATCGACGTCCTTCGCCTCTTCCCGCAGCGCGGCCACACGACAGCGCTCCCGGGGCCGCACGGCAAAGGGGTCGTAGCGGAAGTGTCGCATCGCATTCTGGTGGGTGATCTGATCGATCTCCCCGTCGGGGACTCCGTCGAAGGATCGCGCCAGGACCTCCGGAGCGTTCGGCCAGGTCGAGTCCGAGTGCGGGTAGTCGCACTCCCAGGTGATCGTATCGAGGCCGACGAGGTCGCGGTTGCGCACCCCTGCGGCATCGTCGATGAAGCAGGTGATGATGTGCTCCCGGAAGACGTCCGAGGGCAGCTTCCCGCCAAAGTCCTGATGCGTCCAGTGGCGGTGATGGCTGTAGACGTAGTCGCAGCGCTCGAGGAAATAGGGAACCCAGCCAATCCCCCCCTCGGAGAGGGCGATCTTCAGATCCGGGTAGCGACGCAAGAACTTCGAGAACACGAGCTCCGACGCGCAGCCGAACAGGGA
>CALDCK010000038.1 GCA_937937315.1 uncultured bacterium | reverse complement strand
CGACCACGCGTCGCTCGCTCTTTGCGTGGCACGTCTGGCCCGGACCCTGCGCGACTGGGGGCTCCGCCCCGGCGACCGTGTGGCGGGCTACCTGCCGAATCTTCCCGAGACCGTGATCGCGATGTTGGCTGCCACCAGCCTGGGCGCCGTGTGGTCTTCGTGTTCTCCCGACTTCGGCGTCCGCGGCGTCGTCGATCGCTTCGGCCAGATCGAGCCACGCGTCCTTTTCGCGGCCGACGGCTACTTCTACAACGGCAGCAGCTTCGACTCGCTGGCCCGCGTGGAGCAGATCCGCCGCGAGATCCCCTCGATCGAACGAACCGTGATCGTGCCGTACGTCTCGACGGCGCCACGACTTCCCGCGGATGCGCAGGTATTCGACGAGGTCCTCTCGCCGGAGCCCGTCGAGCTGGAGTTCGAGCGCCTGCCCTTCGACCACCCCCTGTACATCCTGTTCTCTTCGGGCACCACGGGCGCGCCCAAATGCATCGTGCACGGCGCCGGCGGAACCCTCCTCCAGCACCTGAAGGAACACCGGCTGCACACGAACCTGTCCCCCGGCGACCGCCTCTTCTACTTCACCACCTGCGGCTGGATGATGTGGAACTGGCTCGTATCCGCCCTGGCTTCCCAGGCCACGTTGGTCCTCTACGACGGCGCCCCGTTTCATCCCCACCCGGGGGCGCTCTTCGACCTGCTCGAACGCAATCGGGTGAATGTCTTCGGGACGTCGGCCAAGTACCTGGATGCCGCCGCCAAGGCAGGGGTCGAGCCGGCGCGCACCCACGACCTGTCGGCCCTGGACACCGTGCTCTCGACGGGCTCGCCACTGGCGCCGGAGGGCTTCGACTACGTGTACGAGAAGGTCAAGCGCGATGTCTGCCTGTCTTCGATCTCCGGCGGGACCGACATCGTGTCGTGCTTCGTGCTGGGCAATCCGACCGCGCCGGTCTGGAGGGGCGAGATCCAGGCGCCCGGGCTGGGGATGCGGGTAGAAGTCTTCGACGAATCGGGGCGCGCCGTGCGCGGTCGCAAGGGCGAGCTCGTCTGCACCGCGGCCTTTCCCTCGATGCCCCTGGGCTTCTGGAAGGACCCGGACGGCTCGCGTTATCGTGCGGCCTACTTCGAGCGCTTCCCCGGCGTGTGGTGCCACGGCGACTTCGCCGAGATCACCGATCACGGCGGATTCGTGATCCACGGTCGCTCGGACGCCGTGCTCAATCCGGGCGGGGTGCGGATCGGCACGGCGGAGATCTACCGGCAGGTGGAGCAGCTCGACGAGGTGCTCGAGAGCCTGGTCGTCGGCCAGGAGTGGGAGGGCGACACGCGGGTCGTGCTCTTCGTCGTGCTCCGCGAGGGCTGCACCCTCGACGACTCCCTTCGAGATCGCATCCGGCGGCAGATCCGGCGCAACGCGACTCCGCGCCATGTCCCCGGGCGCATTCTCGAGGTGCCCGAGCTCCCGCGCACCCGCAGCGGCAAGATCGTCGAGCTCGCCGTGCGCGAGGTCGTTCACGGCCGCCCGGTGAAGAATCTCGAGGCCCTCGCGAATCCGGAGGCGCTCGCGCACTTCCGCGCCAGGCCGGAGCTCTCGGAGTGAGGCGCCGACCCACCGCGACGTTCCCCGCGTGATGGCCCGCGGGTTCGCCCTGGCGATCCACGGCGGCGCCGGCGGTCTTCCCCGGGATGCGCGGGTCGCCCGCGAGATGGAGAGCGGACTGCGCGTGGCCCTCGAAGCCGGTGCGGCGCTGCTCGCATCGGGTGGGGGCGCCCTCGACGCCGCCGTGGCGGCGGTCCGGGTGCTGGAGTCCGCACCGGTCTTCAACGCCGGGCGCGGGTCGGTGCTCTCGGCGTCCGGACAGGTCGAGATGGACGCCGCGGTGATGGAGGGCGAGAAGCGTCGCGCAGGTGCGGTGGCTTGCGTCCGCCGTCTCGAACATCCCGTCGAGGCGGCTCGCGAGGTGCTGCGCGACGGTCGCCACGTGGTCCTGAGTGGCGAGGGCGCAGAGGCCTTTGCCCTGTCCGCGGGCGTGAGGGCCGTAGACCCGGACAGCCTGGTCACGCCCTTCCGTCGCGACCAGCTCGAGCGCGCCCGGATGCCGGGCACGGAGAGCGGGGAGGGCGGTCCGGGGGGTGGCACGGTCGGAGCGGTGGCGCGGGACGGCGACGGCCACCTCGCTGCGGCCACCTCGACCGGTGGCCTCGTGGGGAAGCGGCCGGGCCGCGTCTCCGATAGCGCGCTCATCGGCTGCGGAACCTGGGCCGACGACGCGAGCTGCGCAGTCTCGGCGACGGGGCAGGGCGAGATCTTCATCCGCACGGTCTTCGCCCACGCCGTGGACGTCGCTGTCCGCGCCGGCGTGCCGCTCCCGGAGGCCTGCGCGGGTGCCCTGGCGGAGGTCGAGGGTCTGGGGGGCAGCGGCGGATGCATCGCACTCGACGCACGCGGTGCGATCGCCATGCCTTTCGACGTGCCGGCCATGGCGAGGGGCGTGGTGCGAGAGGGGTCGCCCGGGTGGGTCGCCCTCGCGCCAGAAGATCCACCCTGACGCGCGTGGGAGATTGCGATCAGTCTCGCGCTCGGGCGAAGCCGCGAGTCTCCAGGGCCCGGCGGATCTCGTCCAGGATCTCGGGATCGTCGATGGTGGGCGGGGTGCGATAGGGCTCGCCGTCGGCGATCTGGCGCATGGTGCCGCGGAGCACCTTTCCCGAGCGTGTCTTTGGCAGGCGCCCCACCACCAGGGCCTGCTTGAAGGCGGCGACGGGGCCGATCGCCTCCCGCACCCGGGCGACGAGCTCCGTCTCGAGCTCACTCTCGGAGAGCTCGACCCCGGCGTTGAGCACGACGAATCCCAGCGGCACCTGTCCCTTGAGCGGATCCGCGACGCCGGTCACCGCACACTCGGCCACCTGCGGGTGGGCGGCGATCACCTCCTCCATCGCTCCGGTGGAGAGGCGGTGGCCCGCGACATTGATGATGTCGTCGGTGCGGGCCATGATCCAGAGGTAGCCGTCGTCATCGATGTGCCCGGCATCGGCGGTCTGGTAGTAGCCGGGGAAGCGCTCGAGATAGGCGCGCTCGAAGCCCGCGTCGTTCTCCCAGAGGGTGCGCAGGCAGCCCGGAGGCAGGGGGAGCTTGAGGGCGAGGTGTCCGGTTTCGCCGGCCGGGAGCTCGCGCCCCTCGTCGTCGAGGACGCGCACGTCGTAGCCCGGCACGGCGACCGTGGGGGACCCGCGCTTGATCGGTAGCGCCTCGATTCCCATGCAGTTCGCCGCGATGGGCCAGCCGGTCTCGGTCTGCCACCAGTGATCGACGACCGGCACGCCGAGGGCCCGCTCGCCCCAGGCCACCGTGTCCGGATCTGCGCGCTCCCCGGCCAGGAAGAGGGTGCGAAGGCTCGACGTGTCGTAGCGGGAGACGAGCTTCGCGTCCGGGTCCTCGCGCTTGATGCCGCGCAGGGCGGTGGGCGCCGCGAAGAGCGCGTTCACGCCGTGCTGCTCGATCACGCGCCAGAAGGCGCCCGCGTCGGGGGTCCCCACCGGCTTGCCCTCGTAGAGGACCGTGGTGCATCCGAGGAGCAGGGGCGCATAGACGATGTAGGAGTGGCCGACGACCCAGCCGATGTCCGAGGCCGCCCAGAAGACCTCGCCGGGCTCCATGCCGTAGACGTGGCGCAGGCTCCACTTGAGGGCGACCGCGTGCCCGCCGTGGTCGCGAACCACGCCCTTGGGCAGGCCGGTGGTGCCCGAGGTGTAGAGGATGTACAGGGGCTCGCCGGATTGGACGGCCACCGGCGTCGCGGGCGCCGCGCCCTGGACGGTGTCGCTCCAGTCGAGGTCGCGGTGTGGCACCAGCTCGGCCGGCTCCTGGCGTCGCTGGAGGACGAGGCAGTGGTCCGGCTTGTGGCTCGCGCCTGCGATGGCCTCGTCGAGGAGTGGCTTGTAGGCCACGACCCGACCCGGCTCGAGACCACAGGAGGCGGTGAGGATGACCTTCGGGGCGGCGTGCTGGATGCGCTGGGCGAGCTCGTTCGCGGCGAAGCCCCCGAACACGACGGAGTGGATCGCGCCGATGCGCGCGCAGGCCAGCATGCCGAAGACCGCCTCGGGCACCATCGGCATGTAGATGAGAACCCGGTCGCCGCGCTCGACGCCCAGGCTCTGGAGGAGGCCGGCGAGTCGCGCCACCTCGCTCTGGAGCTCCTGGTAGGTGAAGCGCTGGACGCTCCCGGTCATCGCGCTGTCGTAGATCAGGGCGGTGCGCTCTCCCTGCCCTGCGACGACGTGGAGGTCGACCGCGTTGTAGCAGGTGTTCAGCATGGCGCCGGGAAACCAGGACGCGCGCCCCGGCTCCGCCGCGTTCAGGATCGCGCGCGGTCGGCGTACCCATTCGATGTCGTCCGCGGCGCGGGCCCAGAAGGCCTGGGGGTTCTCGAGGGACTGGGCGTGGACGTCGGCGTAGTGGGACATGGCGGTTCCCATGATAGACCGGCGGCGCGTTCAGTGGCGGCCGAGCTCCCGGCGCAGCGTCGCGATCTGCTGGGCGAGTCCGGCCTCACGTGCGGCATCCGGGGGAATCCGGTCGAGCCAGGCCTCGGCCTCGGGGATCCGGCCGAGGGCGGTCTCGCTGCGCGCAGCACCGAGCGCGAAGTTCGCCCCGGCGGCGCCGGGTGCACCGCGGTGCAGGGCCTCGTAGAGAGGAAGGGCGTCGCCGGGTCGCCCGAGGCGAAGGAGCGCCGGCGCGTAGCAGGTGTAGAAGCCGGGCATCGTCCACACCGCGGATGCCGACCCGGGCGCCGGGTCCCCGGCGACGGCGCGCGCCGTGTCGGCGTCGCGACCGAGCGCTGCGTTCACGCGGCAGGCGACCTCGAGCAGGTTGGCTTCGAGGGCGTAGCTCGTCCAGCCCGCCGGTCGGCGCTGGGAGAGCAGCACGTCCACGTGGGGCTTCGCAGCCGGGAATCGACCCGCCTCCGCGTGGGTCACGATCAGGTTCAGTCGCCCCTCCCGGTGGCGGGGATCCGCCGCGACGTCTCGGCCGAAGAGTGCGCTCGTCGAGCGCCAATCGGGCTGGCGCCGCCAGGTGCGTTCGGCCAGGCCCGCGACGAGGAGCACCGCGAGCAGCGCGGCGATCGGCACGGGTCGTCGAAGCCGGCCCAGCCAACCCCCGAGACAGGGCCAGAGCAGGGCGGCGCCGAACACCGAGAGGAAGAGGTTGCGCTCGGCGCGAGCGTGGAGCAGGGGAACGACGCCCGAGGTGGGAAGGAAGGCGATCCAGATCCACGCGAGTCCGAGGGCGGCGATGCCGTGACCCCGGTGGACCAGGCCGACGAAGAGCGCCGCCGAGCCGAGTGCCAGGCCCAGGCCGAGGGCGGCGGCCGGGTCCAGGAAGGTGGTGACGATCCGGACGGCGTCGCTGGTGGTGGAGTGGAGCGGCAGGAAGATCCAGGCCAGGGCGTCGGGCCAGAGGGCCAGGCTGGTGGCCCATTGGGTCGAGATCCGTCCGCCGATCGGCGCGATTCCGGTGAGCGCGCCGCCGAGGACCGCCGGTCTGAGCACCGCAAGATAGGCGCCGACGAGGGCCGCCTGGGAGAGCACGAGGACGGCGGCTGTCGATACGAGGCTGCGATCCGTAGCACCCTCGCGAGTCGTCCGGGCGTGGAGTCCCAGGGCGAGGGCGAGAGTCAGGCCCGGCACCACGGCCGCGTTCTCCTTCGAGAGGAGTCCGAGGACGAGGGCCGCCGCGCTGGCCAGGGTCCAGCCCGCGCGGGCACGGGTTTCGGGGGCGGCGAAGGCCCGGGCGGCGCACGACAGGCTGCCGACGATGCAGGCCCCCACCAGGGCGGCCGCGAGACCCCCCACCCACACGTAGATCTCGAGGCCGACCGGGTGGACGGCGAAGATCGCACCGGCCAGGACGCCCGCCCGGCGGGATCGCAGCAGTCCCGATGCGAGGGTCGTGAAGAGGATGGCGGTGACGACGCCCAGCAGCAGGTTGACGCTGCGGAAGACCCGCGCCTCGCGCCCGAAGCTCGCGGCCAGTCCACTGGCCGTCACCACCTGGAGCGGGCGGTAGTAGGGCTGGGTGAAGGGGCGCGTCGCGAAGTGATCGATGGCGTGGAGGGGCTCCCGGAAGGCTTCGAGGATTCGACCCGGCGGGCGCAGGATGCTGCCGTCGGCGATCTCCGGGAGATCGGTCCAGACGAACTCGTAATCCAGGGTCCTCGCGTGGAGACCCAGGAAGAGCAGCGCCGGCAGCAGCACGAACGCGTCGCGATGCCATCGCCGGCGCATGGGTGGATGATATGCAAAGCCTCGGACGGATGTAGAATCCCGCCGGAGGTGCAGCATGCCCGCTCTCGAGATCGCCGCACTCTGGATCGCGTTCGGGGCAACCCACATGCTCCTCTCGAGTGTGGCCCTGCGGCCACGACTCGTGGGCGCCCTTGGCGACCGGGCGTTCCTGGGGGTCTACTCCCTGGTCGCCCTCGCCCTATTCGTGCCCCTGGTTTCGATCTACTTCGGGAACCAGCACGCCGGGGCCCACCTCTTCTACCTGGGCGGTCTGCCTGGGGCCCGCTGGGTCGGCTACGCACTCATGGGTGCAGCCTTCGCCCTCGCCGTCGCGGGCCTCGCGCGTCCCAGCCCGGCCTCGCTGTCGCCGGGACGTCCCGAGCCCGCCGGCGCGCTGCGGATCACCCGCCACCCGGTCTTCATGGCGGCGGGGATCTTCGGCGTTGCCCACCTGCTCACCGCCTCGGTGAACGCCTCGGAGCTCGCCTTCTTCGGGGGCTTCCCGCTCTTCGCGGTCCTGGGCTCCTGGCATCAGGACATGCGCAAGCTCGCCTCGGGAGACGACGCCTTCCTCCACTTCCATGACGCGACGCCCTTTCTGCCCTTCTCGAAGCCGTCGCAGGCGCTGCTCGGGCTTCGGGAGGATGCGATCCCCATCGTCATCGGAATCGGCGTCACCTTCGTCATCCGCTACTTCCACGCCAGTCTCTTCTCCTGAGCCGGCCCGGCGCTCGGGGACAACGGTCCTATAATGGGCCTCCCACGGAGGCCCCATGTTCGCGAAGAACATCCATCACGTGTCCTTCGCCGTGCGCGATCTCGACGCGTCGCGAGCGTTCTACGAGTCCGTGCTCGGTCTAGAGCCCGCAGAGCGACCCGACATCGGGCTGCCTGGTGCGTGGTATGCCGCCGGAAACGCCCAGATCCACCTGATCGCGGCACCGGAGGGCTTCGACCTCGGCGCGGCTCCGGATAGACTCACGCCCCTTGCCAACCACTGCGCTTTCGCGATCGAGAGCTACGACGAGTCCCTGGCGTTCCTGAAGGATCGAGGGGCGGAGGTCTTCGAGACGA
>CALDCK010000037.1 GCA_937937315.1 uncultured bacterium | reverse complement strand
GCAGCGCCCGCAGATGCCGTCGGCGCCACAGCCGCTCGCGATCGGCAGTCCGGCGCGACGGATGGCCTGGTGAAGGGAGGTCCCGGGGGCGACGCGTACGATCGTCCCCGACGGAAGGAAGCGGACCTGGACGTCCATCGGGTGAGGATAGCGCGAACCCCGCCGCAGGAGCCCAGGGCCAGGATCGGTCGCCACTCCTTTCGAAACCGGATACCTTCGATTCGCTTATGTCGACTGCGGGCATCCTCGTGATCGGGAACGAGATCTTGTCAGGGAAGGTCGTCGACACGAACTCGCCCTATCTCTGCCGGGAGCTCCGCGGCCTCGGCGTCGAGGTCGAGCGCATCGTCACGATCCCCGACGGCGTCGAAGTCATCGCCGAGCACGTGAAGGTGATGAGCCAGACCTACGACTTCGTCTTCACCTCCGGTGGGATCGGCCCCACCCACGACGACATGACCATCGACGGCGTGGCGGCGGCGTTCGGCCGACAGGTCGAGTACAGCGAGTCGATCGCGAGCCGTATCGCCCGGGCTACGGGCAAGGCGCCCACCCCGAGTCAGCTGAGGATGGCGCAGGTACCGGCCGGAGCGACCCTCCTCGACGCGGGGGATCTCTGGTTCCCTCTCGTCATCGTCGAGAACGTCTACGTCCTGCCGGGCATCCCGGAGCTGCTGCGAAAGAAGTTCGAGTCGGCGCGCGAGCGGTTTCGCGGCGTGCCCTTCGTGTTGAAGCGTGTCTACGTGACCCAGATGGAGAGCGAGATCGCAGAGCATCTCGATGCGGTCCTGCACGAGTTTCCCAAGCTCCTCCTCGGCTCCTATCCGCGCATCCAGGAAGAGGCGTTCCGCGTGATGCTGACCCTCGAGTCGCGGGATCCGGGCTACGTGAAGCGCGCGCTCGATTCGCTCCTCGTTCGTCTGCCGGCGTCCGCGGTTCACAAGGTGGAGTGACTGGACCCGGCGGCCCACGAGCCCCTCGCGCGCTGGCTGGCCTACGCGCATCCGGTCTGGATGATCGCGAGCCTGGGCCTGGTCCTCGCTGCGCTCCGGGTCGGTCTCGGCCTGCGCCGCGCTCGTGCGGCCCGTCGTCCCCCGCCGCGGGGCGCTCGGGCGCGCCATCTGCGCATCGCGAAGCCCGCGATGGCGTGCGTGCTGGTGGGGCTCGTCTCCGGGCCCGCATCGTCGGTGTGGCTGCGGGGCTGGGACGCCTTCGGAACCCTCCACGCGTGGCTCGGCGTGGCTGCGGTGCTCTGCTTCGCGATCGTCGCCGTCGCGGGGCGCCGCCTCGAGGTGGGGCGTGGAGACGCCCGATCCGCCCACGCGCTCTTCGCCGCGCTCGGCGTGCTCGTCGCAGCCGTCGCCGCGATGGCCGGCTTCGTCCTCCTGCCCTGACCCGACGACCCCGGAGATCGAGTTAGGTCGCCTAACCATCGGATGATTCCCGGCGCGGAAGCTCTTCAGGTTGTTACGCTGTCGGCTGGGGAGGCGAAGAACCGCGATGGCCGACGACCCCGAAGACCTGCCCCACTTCAATCTGTTCAGCGAGGAGTTCTCCCGCTGCCCCCAGGCGGTGTATCGGGAGATGCGCGCCGCCTGTCCGGTCACGCGGGCCGCGATCACCGAGTCGCTCGTGCTCTCGCGCTACGAAGACGTCGCCTGGGCCCTGCGCCACCCCGAGATCTTCTCCTCGGCGATGGACCTTCAGGTCGCGCTCGGCACCGAGCGGCCGATGATTCCCCAGCAGATCGACCCCCCCGCCCAGACCCGCTACCGAAAGCTCCTCGACCCGCACTTCTCCCGCCGGAAGATGGAGGCGCTGATTCCCTCGATTCGGGCCAACGCCAACGCCCTCATCGACACCTTCATCGACGCCGGCGAGTGCGAGTTCGACGAGGCCTTCGCGATTCCGCTGCCCTGCACCGCGTTCCTGGACCTGCTGGGCCTGCCCCAGGAGGACCTGGCGCTCTTTCTCGAGCTCAAGGACGGGATCATCCGGCCCCAGAAGGCCCAGCCGGATCTCGATTTCGAGGGCGCCCAGAGGGTGCGGGTCGAGAGCGGCCGGCGGATCTACCGGTACTTCGAGCGCATCATCGAGGAGCGTCTGCGCGAGAAGACTCCACGCGAGGACCTCCTCTCCTCGATCCTGTCGGCGGAGATCGACGGAGAGAAGCTCATCTCCACCGAGATCCTCGACATCTGCTTCCTGCTCCTGCTCGCGGGTCTCGACACGGTGACTGCAACCCTCGGCTGCAACATCGCCTATCTGGCCGCCAATCCGGACCAGCGACGGCGCATCCTCGAGCACCCCGAGCTCCTGCCGGGCGCCGTAGAGGAGCTGATGCGCTGGGAGACGCCGGTCACGGCCGTGCCGCGGCTGGTGAAGCGCGAGGTCGAGGTCGGGGGAACGGTCATCGCGGAGGGTGAGCTGGTCACGCTGCTCATCGGCGCGGCCAACACCGACGAGTCCCACTTCCCAGAAGCGGACCGGGTCGACTTCGAGCGTGAGCGCAACATCCATATGGCGTTCGGCGCCGGTCCCCACCGCTGTCTCGGCTCCCACCTGGCGCGGATGGAGCTGTGCGCGGCGATGGAGGAGTGGCACCGCCGGATCCCGGAGTACCACATCAAGTCCGGCGAGACGCCGCGCTACAGCCCGGGGATCCGCGAGGTGCTCTACCTGCCGCTCGTCTGGGAGCGTTGATCGCCTTGGCCCGCGTGCGCGTGGACGCGGAGAAGTGCGTCGGGCATGGGCGCTGCTACGTGCTCGCCCCCGAGGTCTTCGAGGAGGACGAGCGCGGCCACTGCATCGTGATCGAGGAGGACGTCTCCGAGGCGCTCGCCGACGAGGCCCGGAAGGGCGAGCGCAACTGTCCCGAGGGTGCGATCCGCCTGGAGCGCTAGCCGCCGCTGGCCTGCCGGAAGGTTGTCGAGAAGGGCCCGCCCGAGCCCGGCGACGGGAGGCTCTTCAGCGCCCTGCTAGGAGTGCGGCAGGGCGTCGAGGGCCCGCTGGCGCAGCCAATGGTCGGCGAGGACCAGGCACACGGCGGCCTCCACCATGGGAACGGCCCGCGGCAGCACGCAGGGGTCGTGGCGTCCCTGGGCCTCGAGGGTGGCGGCCTCTCCGCGCCGGTTCACCGTCTGCTGGGGCAGGGAGATGGTCGCGGTGGGCTTGAAGCCGACCCGCAGCACCACGGGCTCACCGTTGCTGATGCCGCCCTGGATCCCACCGGATCGGTTCGTGCTGGTGTGGGGCCGACCGTTGTCGCCGGGGACGAAGGGGTCGTTGTGCTCGATCCCGGTCAGGCGCGTCCCCCCGAAGCCGCTGCCGACCTCGAAGCCCTTCGACGCGGGCAGCGACATCAGGGCGTGGGCGAGGTCCGCCTCGAGCTTGTCGAAGACGGGCTCACCGAGGCCCGGAGGGACGTGACGCGCGACGCACTCGACGATCCCGCCCAGCGAGTCGCCCCGGGAGCGGGCGGCGTCGATGCGTTCGATCATCTCGCGCGCGGCTTCGGCATCGGGGCAGCGCACCGGATTCGCCTCGACGTCTTCGAGGCGCACCCCGTCGAGATCGATCTTCGCCTCCACCTCGTGGACGCGCTGGACCCACGCCAGGACCTCCACTCCGGCAACCCGATGGAGGAGCTTGCGGGCGACGGCACCCGCGGCGACCCGACCGATCGTCTCCCGGGCGCTGGCCCGTCCCCCGCCCTGCCAGTTGCGGATGCCGTACTTCGCCTCGGTCGTGTAGTCCGCGTGGGAGGGGCGATAGACCTCGCGCATCGACTCGTAGGCGCTCGGTCGTGCGTCTCGGTTTCGCACGAGCATCGCGATCGGCGTGCCCAGGGTCAGGCCCTCGAACACGCCGGAGAGGATCTCGACCTGATCCTCCTCCTGCCGCGGTGTGGTGAGTCGGCTCTGTCCGGGCCGGCGGCGGTCGAGGTCGCGCTGGACCTCCTCGGCAAGGAGCGGCAGGCGCGGCGGACAGCCGTCCACCACGACGCCGACTCCGCCTCCGTGGCTCTCGCCGAAGGTGGTGATGCGGAAGCGCTGACCGCTCGAGCTGCCCATGGGGAGTGAAAGATACCGCTTCCGGCTCAGACCCGGCGGCGTCGCAGCAGGACCAGGCTCGCGCCGGCGCCGCCGAGCCGGCGGGGCGCCGTGGCGAAGGCCTGGAGATGGGCGGCGTGGGGCGGTGCCTGGAGCCATCCTTCGACGGCGCCCTTGAGCACCGGACCGTCGGCGGAGCGCTGGCCGCGTCCGTGGATCACGAGCAGGCAGCGGATCTCGTCCCGCAGGGCCGACTCCAGGGCCTCGTCGAGGGCGTGGCGGGCGGCGGCGAGGCTCCGGCCGTGGAGGTCGAGCTCCCGCTCGGGCGGGATGCGCCCCGCTCGGAGGTCGGCGAGGGTGGCTCGGGGCACGTCCTCGGCTCGGACCTCTACCGCGGCGTCGCTGCGCTCGACCAGGAGGCGTCGGTCCGGCGCCTGGCGTGGGGGCGCTCGGCGTTCGGGCTCCGGCGGCGGGTGCAGGCGGTCGCGATCCTCGATCCTCCGCACGTCGCCCACGGCATCGGCGAAGGACTCGCTGGGGCCGTCGCGGTCCTTCTCCCGCCCCACGCCTAGCCCTCCGCCGCGAGAGCCAGCGCCTTGCGGGTCGCTCCGCCCTGGGGCAGGGCCGCGAAGTCGTCGGGTGAGAGCCAGCGATGGTCCTCGAATCCGCTGAGGCGCACCCTCCCCGCCGGCGGCTTGCAGCGGAAGACGTGAAGGGTGAGTCGCAGGTGGGTGAATACGTGGTCGACGTCGCCCAGGGCGTCGACCCCGGGTATGGCCAGCCCGGTGCGCTCGCGCAGGGTCCGGACCATCGCCGTCGACGGCTCCTCGCCCGGGAGCGGCTCGCCGCCGGGGAGCTCCCAGAGACCGCCCAGGAGCCCCTCCGTCGGACGCTGCACCGCGAGCCAGCGCCCGCGTCGCGCGACGAGCCCGGCCACGGCGCGCACCGGTCGCGGGGGGGACTTCTTCGCCTTCACCGGCAGCGCCTCGGGGTCGCCCTCCCGGAAGGCGGCGCAGCGGCGCGCCAGGGGGCAGATCGGGCAGCGGGGGCGCCGCGGCGTACAGACCGTCGCGCCCAGCTCCATCAGCGCCTGGTTGAGATCTCCGGGACGGGGCCCCGCGGCGAGCTCCGCCGCCTCCTTCCACAGGCGACGGATCGTGGCGCTGGCTCCCACGTCCTCTTCGATGGCGTGCAATCGGGCGAGGACCCGCGCCACGTTGCCGTCCACCACGGGCTCGGGGCGGTCGAAGGCGATCGATGCCACCGCTCCGGCGGTGTAGCGACCGACACCGGGAAGCGTACGAAGCGACTCCGCGTCGCCCGGGAGCGCGCCGTCGTGGTCGCGCACCAGGACTCGCGCCGCCCGGTGGAGATTGCGCGCCCGGGAGTAGTAGCCGAGCCCCGTCCACAGCTCGAGCACCTCTTCGAGCTCGGCGTCGGCCAGGGCACGGGGGTCGGGAAAGCGCGCGAGGAAGCGCTCGTAGTAGGGGATCACCGTCTCGACGCGGGTCTGCTGGAGCATCGACTCGGAGATCCAGATCGCATAGGGATCGCCGGTGCGGCGCCAGGGGAGGTCGCGGCGGTTGGCGTCGTACCAGGAGAGCAGTCGCCGGCGCACCGCCTTCGCGCCGGTGCCGCTCCCCGCACCGTCCGTACCGTCGCCCCTCACCACACGACCGGAAGCTCGCGTTCGACCGCGATCGAACGGGCCGTCACCCGGGCTCCGAGGGCGCGGATCTCCACGCCGGCTCGCGCCGCTCGTCGCAGAGTCGCCGCGTAGGCCGGATCGATCGCCTCGGCGGGGGCGACGCGATCGCAGTCGGCGCGTTGCACCAGGAAGAGGAGCACGGCCCGGTGGCCGTCCTCGCGGAGGCCCTCGAGCACCTCGAGGTGGCGTCGCCCGCGCTCGGTCACGCTGTCGGGAAAGAGGGCCAGCCCGCCTTCGGCCAGGGTGACGCTCTTCACCTCCAGGTAGGCATCGCGTGGGTCGTCGGGGTGACCCGAGAGTCGGAAGTCGAGACGCGACCGCTGCCCCTCGTGATCGACTCCCACCTCACGAGCGATATCGCGGTAGCCGCCGAGGGACGGGGGGACGCCGTCGCTCAGGGCGCCCTCGACGATCGCGTTTGCGCGCCCGGGGTGCAGGCCCACCCAGGTGCGTCCGACCCGCATCATCTCCAGGGTGTGGCGCAGCTTCCGCTTCGGATCGTCGTGGGTCGAGCAGCGCACCGCGGCGCCTGGGCGGTGGAAGCCCTTCATGCTGCCCGGGTTCGGGCAGTGAACGGTGAGGAGCTCGCCGTCTTCGGTCTCGACGTCGGCGAAGAAGCGCTTGTAGCGGCGCACGAAGCGACCCCGGACGGGTGCCTCGAGGGCCGTCTTCACGGGGCCGGTGGCCCGAGCCTCTCCAATACGTGCGTCCGTACCCAGTTCTCGTCCCACCATTCGATGGGGTCAACGTAGGCCTCTCCGAGGAGGACTGCGAAGTGCAGGTGGTCACCCCCCGCGAGGCCTGTGGCTCCGGAGAGTCCGAGGGTCTCGCCCTGGCGCACCGAGTCCCCCTTCTTGACGTCGATGCGGGAGAGGTGCCCGTAGACCGAGCCGAGTCCGAGACCGTGATCGAGCAGCACGCAGTAGCCGTAGATGCCGAGCTCGTCGGCCCAGGCGACGGTGCCGTCGGCGGCGGCCGTGATCGGGGCGGCGGCGGTGGCCGCGAGGTCGTAGCCGTAGTGGGTGGCGTTCGAGACGGCGCGGCCTTCGACCAGATAGGTGCGCTGCTCGGCGAAGCGGCTCGTCACCTGGGAGTTGCGCATCTGATCGAGGGCGCCGTCGAAGTGGGGCGTGGGCGACGAGTCGGCCAGCGCCTCGCGGATCTGTTCCTCGTTCTCGGCCCGCAGTCGCGTGTTCACGTCGTGGAACGCTGCGGCGGGATCGTCGCCGGATTTGCTCCCGGCCAGACGGGGTACGACGTTGTCGAGGAAGCTCTGGGGCAGGTTCACCTGGCCGCGAGGCTGGGGGTGAGGCTTGACGACGACGGGCCAGGTCGCGCTGGACTCGTTGCCGGCCTCGTCCCGCGCGATCACCCGGGGCTTCGCGTTGGCGAGCTCGGGAGCGATGCCGAACAGGGCGATGCGTTCGCCTTCGCCGGCGCCGGGTCGGGGGTAGCCGCGAAAGAGATGCTCCCCGACCTGGACCCCGTCGAATGCCGTGGGCTCGGACACGCGATAGGCCACGGCCCCGGCTCCGCCCTGACGCGCGTAGGTGAGACCGCTCTCGACCTGGACCTTCGGCGGCTCGAGGTCGAGGGTGAAGGGCACCTCGACCACGATCTCGTTGCCCGAGAAGAGCTGTCGCCAGGACCAGTCGCGGGCGGTGGCGACGATCACCGAATCGCCTTCGATCGCACTCAGGCCTTCGGGCTCGAGGGGGATCTCGGCCTGGTGGTCGCTGCGAACGCCGCCGCTGATGAGGTTGCCCGGGAACGACTCGGCGAGAAGCGGAATCTCACCCTCGGCGTAGCGGATGCGGATGTCGAGGCTGCGCAGGCCGGCGTCCGGGTCCGACGCGGCGACGGTCAGGGACCCCCCGCT
>CALDCK010000036.1 GCA_937937315.1 uncultured bacterium | reverse complement strand
GCCATCGGCGTCGGCGACTTCTCGCGCGCGGCACTGCTGATGCTTGTGGCGCTGGCCATCGACTCGGTGGACGGCACCCTGGCTCGGGCCGTGGGCGTGAGCGAGGTGCTTCCCGACATCGACGGCCGCCGCCTGGACGACATCGTGGACTACCTGAACTACGCCATCGTGCCGGCGGCGTTCATGGTCGCGGCCGGCCTGATTCTCTCCTGGGGCTGGCTGATCCTGCCCGTCCTGTCCAGCGCCTACGGCTTCTCGCAGCAGGACGCCAAGACCGAAGACGACTTCTTCCTGGGCTGGCCCTCGTACTGGAACGTGGTCGCCCTCTACATCTGGCTGCTCGACATCGGACCGGGGCTGGCGACCGCGATCGTGAGCGCCTTCGCCCTCGCCGTATTCGTGCCCCTGAAATACATCTATCCCAGCAAGCTGACCGTGTGGCGCGGCGTGACCACGATCGGCGCCCTGGTCTGGGGGGCCTTCATCGTGGCCGCACTGCTCTTCCCGGAGCGCGCCGAGCGACTCCACCTGCTCGAGATCTCCCTCGTCTACCCCGCCTACTACATGGGCCTCTCGGCCTGGCTCGGCGGCTGGCTCCGCGTCCGCCGATGACCGGAGGCAACGCCCCGATCGGCGTCCTTCTCGTGAACCTGGGCACGCCGGAGGCTCCGCAGCCGCGCGAAGTGCGGCGCTACCTGGCGGAGTTCCTGTCGGACCCGCGGGTGATCGACATTCCCGCCCTGCCCCGCTGGCTCCTCCTCCACGGCTTCATTCTGCGCACCCGACCCCGGGCCTCGGCAGCCCAGTACCGGAAGATCTGGACCGAGGCCGGATCGCCGCTGCTCGTCAACGGGCTCGCCCTGCGCGACGCCGTGGCCAGCGCCCTCGGCGACGCCTACCGGGTCGAGCTCGGGATGCGCTACGGACGGCCGGACCTGGCCACCGCCCTCGAGGCCCTGAGCGCGGCCGGCGTCTCCCGCATCGTCCTCCTGCCCCTCTTCCCCCAGTACTCCGAGGCGGCCACGGGCTCCGCCGTCGCGCGGGTCGAGGCGCTCCACGCAGACCGCGCGGATGTACCGCCGCTTCGGGTGCTCGGCGACTTCTACGACGAGCCGCGCTTCATCGAGGCCTTCGCGACGGTGGCGAGGCCGCACCTCCAGCGCTTCCAGCCGGATCACGTACTGCTGAGCTACCACGGCCTCCCCGAGCGCCAGGTGCGCGCCACCGATCTCAGTGGCGCCCACTGCCTCGCGATCGAAAGCTGCTGCGACGCCGTGGGAGAGATCAACCGCCGGTGCTACCGGGCCCAGTGCTTCGCCACGTCGCGCGCCCTGACAGCAGCCCTGGGCCTGGGCGAAGGCGACACCTCCGTGGCCTTCCAGTCGCGCCTGGGCCGGACTCCATGGATCCGGCCCTACACCGACGAACGACTGCCCGAGCTCGCCGCCAGCGGCGTGAGGCGCCTGGCCGTGATGTGCCCGGCCTTCGTCGCGGACTGCCTCGAGACCCTGGAGGAGATCGGTCTGCGAGCCAACACCCAGTGGCGGGAGCTCGGCGGCGACGCCCTGGAGCTGATCCCCAGCCTCAACGCCCACCCCGCCTGGGTGGACGCCGTGGCCGGAATCGTGCGCGACCAGGCCGGCGACGCAGCGGAAGACTCCGTCAGAGGGTGAGGGTGCGGCGCGCCGCCGCGATGCCCGACGCCAGGGCGTCGGCCACACTCACGCCCGCCACGTAGGCGCCCGCCAGGGCGACGGCCGGTGACGGATCGGCCAGGCGCGCCTGGGCGAAGTCGACCCGGGCCCGGTGATTGCGACCCGGCTGGGGAATGGCGCGCACCCAGCGCGCGACCCCGAGCTTCTCGGGAGCGCCGCGCAGCCCGAGCACCCGATCCACGTCGGCGATGGCGCGCTCGACCAGCAGGTCCTCCGAAACGTCGGCGGCCTCGGGCCAGCGCACCCCACCCAGCATGCAGTGCAGGAGCTGTCGACCTTCCGGGGCCCGGCCGGGGAAGAGCTCGCTCATGAACAGACAGCCCAGGAGCGAGAGCTTCGCATCCCGCGGGACCAGGAAGCCGAAGCCCTCGATCGGCTGACGGACGTCCGCGGGATCGACGCCCAGGGGAATCGACGCGATCGGCGCGTAGACGATCTCCTCCAACGCCCGACTCGCGTCGCCGTCCAGGGCGCGGATCACCTGGGCCGCCTCCGGCGCCGGCGCCGCCACGACCACCCGCCGCGCCGACAGATCGAGATCTCCGTTCGCGCTGGTGACCTCGACGCGCAGCTGCGCGCCATCACGTCCCACCGCCATCACCCGGCTCCCCAGCGCCGGGGGCTCGGCGAGCTGATCCGCGAGGCGACGCGCGAAGGGCCCGAATCCGGCCTGCCCCCCCCAAGAGCCGCGCAGGCCCTTCGGACCGCGTCGGGATAGGGCGCCGACGAAGCCGCCCAGGGTGATCGACCCGTAGCGATCCTCGAGATCCACGAGCCCCGGAAAGACGGCGCGCGCGCCGAGTCGATCCTCGTCGCCGGCGTAGACGCCGGTCAGGAACGGACCCACCATGCCCGTCACGACCTCGGGACCGAGGCGCCGTCCCACGAATTCCGCGACCGACTCCTCACCGCCGCGGCGGCGGCCGATGAAGGGCTCGGCCAGGAGCCGGAGCTTCGCCTTCGCCGAGAGCAGAGGCGTCCGGGCCAGGGCCAGGGGCGACATCGGCACGCGTTCGAGTGCCTCGTCGCGGTACACGAAGCGCAGGCGACTGGCCGGCTGCGCCGCGCGCAGATACTCCTGCAGGCGCCGCTCCTCGAGGAATGCGCGCATGGGGGGCTTCACCTGGGTGGTGTTCGGTCCGCGCTCGACCACGTAGCCGTTCACGTGATCCGTCCGCATCACGCCGCCCGGGCGATCGGCGGGATCGATGACGAAAACCTCGCAGCCCGCGCCCTGGAGCTCGAGGGCGGCGGCTAGCCCCGCGATCCCCGCTCCGACCACGACGGCCTCGACCTCGGCGGCACCCACCGCCTAGACCGTCTTGCTGAACATGCGCTCGCCGGAGCGGCGCTGGGCGGCCAGGTAGGCGTCGAAGGGCATGGCCAGGTTGCGCGCCAGCAGACGTCCCGCAGGTGTCACGCGCAGGCTTCCGTCCTCATCGATCTCGACGAGGCCGTCTGCGGCCGGCTCGGCCAGGTCCGCGAGCTCCGCCGCGAAGGTGCTGCGCAGGGAGCGGCCGAAAGCCTCCTCGAACTCTCCAGCCCGCAGCTCGGAGTGGCACAGGATCCGGCTGATCACCCAGCGGCGCTCCAGGTCGTCGCGGCTCAGGCGGTGACCCCGCATGGTGGCCAGACCGCGGTCCTCGACCGCCTCCTGCCAGCCCGGCACGTCGCGGGTGTTCTGGGCATAGCTGCGTCGCAGCTCGCTGATCGCACTGGGCCCGAAGCCGAGCAGATCGACGCCGGCCTGGGTGGTATGACCCATGAAGTTCCGCCTGAGGGTTCGTCTCACAAGTGCCGTTGCCAGCTCGTCATCGGGTCGGGCGAAGTGATCCAGGCCCACGAACACGTAGCCCTGCTCGAGGAAGCGTCGGATCGCGGTCAGCATGATCTCGAGCTTCGTCGCGGCTTCGGGCAGGTCACCGCGCTCGAAGCCCCGCTGCTGCTTCGCCACCCAGGTGACGTGGGCGTAGGAGTAGAGCGCGATCCGATCCGGTGCCAGCTCGAAGAGCGTGTCCAGGGTGCGGCCGAAGCTCTCGACCGTCTGGTAGGGCAGGCCGTAGATGAGGTCGAAGTTCACGCTCTCGAAGCCGGCCTTGCGCGCCTGCTCCACCAGGCGACCGGTCTGATCGGCGGGCTGGATGCGCCGGATCGCCTCCTGGACGCTCGGGTCGAAGTCCTGCACGCCCATGGAGATGCGGTTGAAGCCGCACTCGGCCAGCACCGCCACGTGGTCGTCGGTGGTGACGCGAGGGTCGACCTCGATCGAGACCTCGGCGCCCTCCCGCAGCGGAAAGGCCTGGGTGAGGACACGGAAGAGGCGGCGCATCTCCTCGGGCGCGAGCCAGGTCGGCGTGCCGCCGCCCCAGTGCAGCTGGGTCGCCACCCGGGGCACCCGGACCGCGTGGCGCACGGCCTCGACCTCCCTCTCGATCGTGTCGAGGTAGGCTCCGGCCCGGCCGTGGTCCCGGGTGATCACGCGGTTGCAGGCGCAGAAGTGGCAGAGGCTCTCACAGAACGGGACGTGGGCGTAGAGCGAGAGCCCGTCGCTCGACTCCACGTCCTCGTGACCGAGATCGGCGGAGAACTCCGCCGGGCCGTAGTCGTCCTTCCAGACCGGAGCGGTCGGATAGCTCGTGTAGCGCGGCCCCTCGGTGGCGTAGCGGGGCAGCAGCTCCAGCAGGCGGTCGAGGTCCAGGGCGTAGGCGTCGGCCTTCACGACGCCTCGCTCCCGAGGCTCCGCGCCGCCTCGGTGAAGGCGCGCACTCCCTCCACCGGTGTATCCGGCAGGCAGCCGTGCCCCAGGTTGAGCACGTGACCCCGGGCCGGAGCCGCGGCCTCGGCCATGGCCCGCACGCGACGGGCGATCTCCCGGGGCGGCGCCGCCAGCAGGCACGGGTCGAGGTTGCCCTGGAGGCTGGCGCGGTGTCCCACCCGACGCGCCGCCGCCGCCAGGTCCACCCGCCAGTCGAGGGACAGCACGTCAGCACCACTTTCCGCCATGGAATCGACCAGATGGGCCCCATCGTTCACGTAGAGAATGAGCGGTGCCCGGGTCCGATCGACCTTCGCGACGATCTCCCGGTGGACGGGCAGGACCCACTCCCGATACTCGGCCTCGGCCAGGATGCCGGCCCAGGTGTCGAAGAGCTGAACCACCTGGGCGCCGGCATCGATCTGGGCGTTCAG
>CALDCK010000035.1 GCA_937937315.1 uncultured bacterium | reverse complement strand
ACTGCGAGAAGACCTTCCGCTCGTGCTTCGAGACGTCGACGGGTTCCGAGGGCTGACCCGATGCTTCGCCAGGCGTCCGATCGCAGGCGACGAGAAGGGCGAGCGCCGCGAAGAGAGCCGCTCCGAGGCGAACGAAGGGGGCATCTCTGAGCGCGCGATGGCACATCATGGCGGGGAGTATATGGAGTCGGCCGGGCGTCCCGGATCGGTGGCGCCGGAGGGCAGGATTTCTCTTCTATTGCAAGCGCTTGGGGGGGGGTTCGGGCCCGAAGGTGTGCCGCGGGCACCCCGCGCTCGAGTCCGGGGGCGGGTGCACAGACGAATGAGTCGGGCCTCGCGTGGCCTCGCCGGCGCCATTGCGATAGAACCTCGCCGCCCGGCGGGCGCCAGACCCGGGCTCCGCGCCGATCGGCGCTGCCCGCGACCCTGCCGCGAGGCCCAGACCCCGAGGAAGCATGAGCCAGTCTCCGCCCATCATCTACACCTGGACCGACGAAGCCCCGGCCCTGGCCACCCACGCCTTCCTTCCGATCATCCGGGCCTTCGCCGGCGCGACCGGGGTGCCCGTCGAGACGCGCGACATCTCCCTCGCCGGCCGGATCCTCGCCGTCTTCCCCGACCGTCTGACCCCCGAGCAGCGCGAGCCCGATGGACTCGCCGAGCTGGGCGCCCTGGTGAAGACCCCCGAGGCCAACGTCATCAAGCTGCCCAACGTCAGCGCCTCGATTCCCCAGATGAAGGCGGCGATCGCGGAGCTCCAGGCGAAAGGCTACGCGCTGCCGGACTATCCCGAGGAGCCCGGGAACGATGAAGAACGCGCGATCCAGGCCACCTACGACAAGGTGAAGGGCAGCGCCGTCAACCCGGTGCTGCGTGAGGGCAACTCGGACCGGCGCGCCCCGAAGGCCGTCAAGGAGTACGCGCGAAAGAACCCGCATCGCATGGGCGCCTGGGCCGACGGCTCGAAGACCCACGTCGCGACCATGAACGCCGGTGACTTCTGCCACAACGAGAAGTCGGTGACCCTCGACTCTCCGACGACGGTGCGCATCGAGCATGTCGCGGCGGAAGGAAGCACCACCGTCTTGAAGGATGGGATCTCGCTGCAGGCCGGCGAGGTGATGGACGGGACCTTCATGAGCAGGAAGGCGCTGGTCGCCTTTCTCGCAGAGCAGATCGCCGACGCCAAGGCGCAGGGGGTCCTGTTCTCGCTGCACATGAAGGCGACGATGATGAAGGTCTCGGATCCGATCATCTTCGGCCACGCGGTGCGCGTCTTCTACGCCGACGTCTTCGACAAGCACGGTGCGACGTTCGACCGGCTCGGTGTCGACGTGAACAACGGCTTCGGCGATCTGCTCGAGAAGATCGGGGATCTGCCAGAGGCCGAGCGGAAGGCGATCGAGAGCGACATCCAGCGCGTCTATGCGAGCAGCCCGGCGCTCGCGATGGTGAACTCGGACAAGGGCATCACGAACCTCCACGTGCCGAGCGACATCATCATCGACGCCTCGATGCCTCCGATGATCCGCGACTCGGGCGGCATGTGGAATCCGGATGGAGAGCTGCAGGACTGCAAGGCCGTAATTCCGGACAGCAGCTACGCCGGCGTCTATCAGGTCGTGATCGAGGACTGCCAGAGGCACGGCGCCTACGATCCCGCGACGATGGGCAGCGTACCGAACGTCGGCCTCATGGCGCAGAAGGCCGAGGAGTACGGGTCCCACGACAAGACCTTCGAAGTGCCCTCGGACGGCACGGTGCGCGTGGTCGACGCCGCGGGCAACGTGCTGATGGAGCACGCGGTCGAGCGCGGCGACATCTGGCGCGCCTGCCAGGCGAAGGACGCGGCCATACGCGACTGGGTGAAGCTTGCGGTCACCCGTGCGCGTGCCTCGGGGGCACCCGCGGTCTTCTGGCTGAACAGCGAACGGGCTCATGACGCACGACTCATCGCGAAGGTGAAGGCCTACCTCGGAGATCACGACACGAGCGGCCTCCAGATCGAGATCCTCTCGCCGGTGGAGGCCACGCGCTTCTCGGTGGAGCGCATCCGCAGGGGCGAAGACACGATCTCGGTGACGGGCAACGTGCTTCGCGACTATCTCACCGATCTGTTCCCGATCCTCGAGATCGGCACCAGCGCCAAGATGCTCTCGATCGTGCCGCTGATGAACGGCGGCGGTCTCTTCGAGACCGGTGCCGGCGGCTCGGCGCCGAAGCACGTCCAGCAGTTCCAGGAGGAAGGGCACCTGCGTTGGGATTCGCTCGGAGAGTTCCTGGCGCTGGCGGCCTCCCTCGAGCACATGGGCGAGCACTTCGACAACCCGGCCGCGCGGTTGCTGGGCGAGACGCTCGACGAGGCGACGGCCCAGCTGCTGCTGAATCGCAAGGCGCCGTCCCGCAAGGTGCACGAGCTCGACAACCGCGGCAGCCAGTTCTACCTCGCACTCTATTGGGCTCGGGCACTCGCGGCGCAGACGACGGACAGGAAGCTGGCCGCGCGCTTCGTGCCGGTGGCGGAGGCCCTGGGAGCGAGCGAGGCGAAGATCGTAGGCGAGCTGAACGCGGCCCAGGGCCCGCCCCAGGACATCGGCGGCTACTACCGTCCCGACAGGGCGCTGGCCGAGGCAGCGATGCGTCCGAGCCGGACGCTGAACGAGATCATCGACGGCATCTAGGCTCGCGAGGGGCGGATCGGCTCGAGTCGGCGCAAGCGTCGGAGGCCCTGCGGCTCTCGCCTGCAGGAGAGCCGGGGGGTCACGCCTCGATCGACCTCGCGTAGGCGTCCCAGCCGACAGCGCCCATCTGCGCCCACAGGCGTCGGGCCTCGATGAGGTCGCGCGCCATCCCGTCTGCATCTCCGCGCAGACCGGCCAGCCCCCCGCGCTCGGCCAGGATCATCGGGAGCCAGCCGTTCGCTCCACTGCTCTGGATCAAACCGAGAGTCTCCCGGATCTGGGCGGCGAGCTCCTCGTGATGCTCCGGAGCGCCGAGCATGCGCAGCACGCGCGACCGCAGAACGCCGCTCATCAGCCAGGGCAGGAGCACCAGCCGGTTGACCCTGGCCTCGTCCACGCCCCGCTTCGCCAGGCTCGCGCTTCCCTCGGAATCGCCCGTCCCGGCCCAGCACAGCGCCTGGAAGCCGTCGAAGTGGGTGGCCCACTCGCGGCCGGTGCCCGATGCAGCGACCCGTGCTCTCGCGCGCTCGAGGAAGTCGTTGCCCTCCTCCCAGCGGAGCCCGAGGCAGCTCGCCACGCTCGAGGCCCACAGCGCGTACACCACCAACCGGTCCGAGCCGAAGCGCTCGGCCTCTCGCAGGGCCTCGGTCGTGTAGCGCTGAGCGCGCTCCGCGTCGCCGAGGGTCCAGCAGAGCCAGATCCGATCCGAGGCGGGCGACGACAGGTCCGCGTGCATGCCGAGTCGGCGCTGGAGTGCCGGGAATCGCTCCGCGAACTCCAGTCCGTCCTGGGGTCGGCCCATCACGCTGAGCACTGCACTGCGGATCGACAGGCTCTCGACGTAGGGCCGCCACCCGAGGACCTCCAGATCGGCGGCGGCGTCCCCACCGCCGATCTCGACGGCCTCGTCGAAGCAGTCCACGCTCTCCTGCCATACCCCCAGCCAGCCCCGGGCGCGGCCGAGGGAGAAGCGAGCGAAGAGTCGTGTGGAGCGGTCCCCGTCATCGTCGACCAGCTCCACCGCACGCTCGCCGTGCCCGATGACGGCCGCCCAGTCGTTCTGACCCTGCTTGAGCCAGCAGTAGGCGGCCTCGATCAGGCCCTCGCTCTGGCGGTCTCCCGCGTGCTGCGCCAGCTCGATCGCTTCGCGGAAGACGGCTTCGGACTCGGCCCGGTCGGCGCCCAGCCGGTCGAGGGTGTTGATGAGCTCCGGGTAGACGGTGAGGAGCAGCCGCGATCGGTCCGACGAGTCGGAGAGCGGCACCAGGAGCTCGCGGGCAAGGGTCCAGTGGCGGTGGGACGCCGCCAGGTCGCTGGTGCGGACCCAGCGCGCGGCGCGCACGTGCCATTCGGCCGCACGGAGGGCCTCCCCGGCTTCCGTCCAGTGGTGGGCGAGCAGGCCGGCGTGCTCGTCGAGGCGGTCGGTCTGGGCGTCTTCGATCGCCTCGGCGACGGTCGCGTGGCGAGCGCGGCGCGCCGCTCCCAGCTGGGCGCCGAGGGCGACCTCGTGGGTGAGCGGATGCTTGAAGGCGTACTCGGCCACGGGGTAGATGGCCCGCTCGTAGATGAGCTCCGCCGCCAGCAGCGCGGACAAGGTCGCGTCGAGATCATCGCCCCGGATGTCGATCACCGCTTCGAGCAGGGGCCGGGAGAACTCCTTGCCGATCACCGCAGCCGTATAGAGGAGCTGCTTCTCGGGGTCGCCGAGCCGGTCGATGCGGGCCGCGAGCAGCGCCTGGACCGTCGCGGGAACCTCGATCTCACCCTCCGCATCCATCAGCTCGCAGGCGCCTCGCGCGCCGACCAGGCGGCCGGTCTCGAGCAGGGTGAGAACGATCTCCTCGGCGAAGAAGGGGTTGCCTCCCGAACGCTCGCCGATCAGCGCGGGGAGTGACGCCACCGATGGACTCGATCCCACCCAGTCGCGGACGAGCTCTGCCAGCGCATCGGTGTCGAGAGGCGCCATCGGAAGCCGCAGGACCCAGGACTTGCGCGTCCAGTCCGCGTGGTACTCCGGTCGGAAATTCA
>CALDCK010000034.1 GCA_937937315.1 uncultured bacterium | reverse complement strand
CTCTTGCGCGTGCCCACGGGTCAGGGCCTCGTCCAGGGGGCCAAGGCGCCGAGCCCCGCCTCGGACGAAGTGCAGATGCAGGCCATCGCCCAGCGCGTCGTGCGCAATCTGGAACCGGGCTGTGCGTACATCCTGGGGCCCGGCTCCACGACCTGGCGCATCAAGCAGGCGCTGGGCATCGAGGGGACGCTCATCGGTGTGGACGTGGTGCGTGACGGCAAACTGCTGCATCGCGACGCCGATGAGGCGTGTCTCCTGGAAGTGGTCGCGCAGGGCCCGGTGCGCCTGGTGCTGACACCCATCGGGGGGCAGGGGTACCTGTTGGGACGCGGCAATCAGCAGATCAGCCCGCAGTTGCTGCGCCAGATCGACCGCGAGCGCCTGATGGTCGTTGCGGTGCCGACGAAGCTGTTGAGCTTGTATGCTGCGGCGTTGCTGGTCGATACGGGCGACGATGAAGTAGACCGAGCCCTGGGTGGCTACCTGCGGGTGATCACCGGTTACGACGAGGCAAGTGTTTGTCCGGTGCGTTCCGCATCGCAGGAGCAGTCCCCTGAGAAAGGAGCCTGATCGTGGCAAAGCAGTTCGAAAACAAGGTGGTACTGCTGACCGGTGGGGCGCATGGGATTGGCCGGGCGACGGCGATTCGTTTCGCAGAGGCGGGCGCCTCGGTTGCGGTCTGTGACGTACAGGAAGACAAGGGCCAGGAGACCGTTTCCCTGATCGAAGGGGCCGGCGGCCGGGGGCTCTTCGTGCGCTGCGATGTGACCTCCGCGGCCGACTGCGAGGCGGCTGTGAACGAGACCGTCGAGACGTTCGGTGGCATCGACGTACTCTTCAACAACGCCGGCATCACGCGCCGTGCCGACGTCGTGAAAACTACGGAAGAAGAGTGGGATGCCGTGATGAGGGTGAACGTCAAATCGATGTTTCTCATGTCGAAGTACGCAGTACCGCAGCTGATCAAGCGCGGCGGCGGCGCCATTGTGAATACCTCCTCCGGCTGGGGCATCGTGGGCGGAGCCAACGCCGTGAGCTACTGCGCCTCGAAGGGTGCGGTGATGCTGCTGACCAAGGCCATGGCCTGCGATCACGGCAAGGACAACATCCGCGTGAACTGCGTCTGCCCAGGCGACACCGACACGCCCATGCTGCGCAACGAGGCCCGACAGCTGGGGTTGGAAGAGGAGGCTTTGGTGAAAGAGGGGCACCTCCGGCCCCTTGGACGCGTGGGAAAGCCCGAGGAAATCGCAGACGCCGTGCTGTATCTGGCCAGCGACGCCTCCTCCTTCGTGAGTGGCACTTCGCTCGTCGTCGATGGCGGCGGCCTGGCGGGATCGCAGTAGCGTCGGCTTCGATCACGGGACGAGGAGGAGATTCGCTCGACCGCGCCCCTCCCGCGCCACGGGTCTGCGAGGCCACGGAGGAAGACCTAGTCGGAGGATAATGCTCTTACCAATCGGTACAGAAACTCCTGTCCTTCGAAGAAGGCCTTCACGCCGAGCCTTTCATCCCGACCGTGCGCCCGATTATCATCGATATCCTCGAACAAACCCGAGACGCCGTAGGTCGGGATGCCCGCATTGCGCAGGTATAGACCATCGGTTGCTCCGGTAACCATTGTCGGAACGACGGGAACCCCGGGCCAGAGCTCTTCCGTGATCCGTTCGATGGGCTGCATGATTTCGGGATTGAGCGGTGATGGTGGACTCGGCGTAGGCGCCCCCATCGCCGTAATGGCGACTTTCTCGTCTGAAACTACATCCACGAGCGTTTGCCGAACCTCTTCTGGTGACGAACCGGGAAGCATCCGGCAGTTCACCACGGCGGCCGCCGCCTGAGGCAACGCGTTTTCGGCGTGCCCGGCATCGAGCATCGTCGCGACACAGGTCGTGCGCATCAACGCGTTGTAATAGGCCGACGTGGCCAGACGCGATACGGCGGCCGGGTCGGGCGGCACTTGCGTGACGGCTTTCATGTCGGCTGCTACTTCTCCGACTTCGATCTCCGCCATTCGCTCGAAGAACACCCGTGTGCCGTCATTGAGCGTTACCGGGAAATCGAACCGGGCGAGGCGGGCCAGGCCCTCGGCAAGATGGTAGATGGCATTGTCCTTGACCGGTAGCGAACTGTGGCCTCCCGGATTCGTCACCTCCAGCCGAAAGCTCAGGTACACCTTTTCGCTCAACTGCACTTCGTTGAGCAGGTGTTTCCCTTCCTTGACTTGCCCTCCACCTCCCTCGTTCAAGGCGTAGGCGGCATCGACGAGGGCCCGATGGTTTTGCAGCAACCAATCGATCCCATTGTAATCGCCTCCTTCTTCGTCGGCCGTGAGTGCGACGACGATGTCTCGGTTTGGTTCGTAGCCCTCCCGCTTCAGGCGGATCAGGTTTGCGACCCAGATGGCCGCCATGGCTTTGTCGTCACTGGTACCTCGCCCGTAGTAATAACCATCCTGTTCGAGGAACACGAACGGATCGAATGACCAATCTTCTCGTAGTGCCTCGACGACGTCGAGATGTGCGAGCAGCAACAGGGGTTGGCGCGATCCGGTTCCCCGGAGCCTGGCCACCAGATTTCCTTTGCGAGGATGGGGACCCAGAACCCGCACATCTTCTTTGGAAAACCCTGCCGCGATCAGCCGTGCCGCCATCGCTTCGGCGGCCTCAGTCGTGTTCCCGTGCGCATCCGTCGTGTTGATCTCAATGAGTTCTTCGAACAGAGCGCGTGCGAGCTGTTCGGAATCCGAAAGCCCTACCGCTTGCGCCTGAACGTTCTGGTGCCAAAACCCGAAAAGGAGGAAGCAGACGAGGAGGAGTTGTGCATAACGATGGTTCTTGCCCATGACAAGCAATGGAAGCGGACCTTTCGGTCCGCGTCCAACGCGACCGGTCGAACCGGCGCGGATGCTCGATCCGAACCCCTGGCATGGGCCTGAACGGCGACTTTGCCCAAGACTTGCTCGTTTGCGCCGTGCCCGCGCTAGAATCACGCCATGAACTCCTTCGAATTTCGCCGCGGCCTGATCCGCGCCTTCGGCAACTTCCACGCCTGGGCCTACGAGAAATCCGGCGGGCGCTGGGGCGGAAGGCTGAGGGGGCTTCCCATGGCGCTGCTGTTCCTGGTCGGGCGCAAGACCGGCGAGCCGCGCCCGACGCCCCTGCTCTACATGAAGAACGCCGAGGATCTGGTGATCGTCGCGTCCTTCTACGGGAGCCCGAAGCACCCCGCGTGGTACCACAACGTTCTGGCGAACCCCGAGTTCGACGTCCGGGTAGACCGGCGGCGCTACCGCGTGCGCGCACGGAAGGCTACGCGGGAGGAGCGCGAGAAGCTCTGGCCGCGGTTGGTGGAACACTACCCCGGCTACGCGGGCTACCAGGCGCGCACGGAGCGCGAGATCCCCGTCATGATCCTGAGCCCCCTCGCCGAGGCGTGACCGCCCGCCACGCGGCACCGCGCAACGAGTCGATCAAAGCGCGCGATCCACGTCATCTCATTCGCACGATGCCAGACTGGCTCGGCATTCACCTGTGCAAGGAAGTCCGGTGGGGTGCCCCGAAGCTCATTCGACAGGCCACTGCATAGAATCCGTCACGCCAGTAAGAACGGCGGAGCCACCGGGACCTTTCCACTTCCCTCGTCAGTATTGGTCCAGTGCCAGGACTCGGAGGGTCTCGGCGGTCGGTCGGCCGTGCTCGTCCCAGCCGCGCAGCGCGTAGTAGGGCGGGAGCATCTTGTCCAGCTCACAGACGTGCCCCTTGGCTGGCCCCTCCGGCATGGGCTCGGCAACGATCCGCTGGGGCAGCGTGTCGTCCGCGGCGCTGAACCCGGCCCGGACCAGGAACAGCCGCTCCGCGTTGAGCCCCCGCTCCGCTGCCGCCATCAGCGAGTCCATGTCGTAGTCGAAGCCGGTCGCGGCGTTGAGCAGCCGCAGAATGCCCTCGGGCCGGATGTCCCGGGTCGGAGTCACGTAGTTTCGGACCGAGAAGAAGACGCAGAGTCCGGCGGAGTCGATGACGGAGAATACGTCCTGGAAGTCCTTCACCAGCTGGGGCTTGTCCTCCCAGGCCAGGGGGTCGGTGAGCGACGTCGAGGGTACGCCCAGAAGCTCTATGTAGGCCGTGTCTCCCCGCATGTGGCTCGCGCCGATGGGCGAGGTCGCATAGACCAGACCCATCCCTTTCTCACCACGGGGATCGTAACCCGCAAACTCCTGGCCCTTGGCCACCATGGCGAATTCCGGGTGGCCGTAGCCCGCGCACATGCGAAGACTGCCCTCTGCCAGCTTGTCACCAAAGCCCTGGCGATGGGCCGTCTGGGTGCACAGCTCGATGAGCCCGTCTGCATCGCCAAACAGCAGGGGCCTTCCGGTCTCCTTCTCCGAGAGAATGCCCTTCTCGTACATCTCCATGGCGGACGCAACCGTGGCGCCCATGCTGATGGTGTCCATGCCCAGCTCGTTGCATATGTAGTTGGCTTTGGTCAACGCGGCCAGATCGCCGACACCACAGTCGCTGCCCAGTGAATAGACGGTTTCGTACTCGGGCCCCTCGCCCTCGCCCTTGTAGGGGCCTTCGGGAATTTCGGTGACGCGTCCGCAGGCGATGGGGCACGCGAAACACGCCTTGGGCCGCCTCAGGTACTTCTCGGTGAGGGTCTCTCCGCTGATCTCCTTCCAGTGCTCGAATCTGCCCTGCTGGAAATTCCGGGTGGGGAAAATGCCGACGCCCTGCGTGCCCACCACCGTGACAGCCGTGCCAAATTCTCGAAGGGGCGGCTGGGAGTCCTTGTAGGTCTCCTTGAATCCACCGAGGTACTCGCTAGCGACCTTCTTGAAGCCGTCGGCATCGTGGTAGGGCACCACCTTGGATCCCTGAGCCACTATGGCCTTGAGCTTCTTGGCCCCCATGACCGCGCCCACGCCCGAGCGCCCCGCAGCACGGTCCTTTTCGTTCATGATGGAGGCGAAGCGCACCAGGTTCTCCCCGGCCGGGCCGATGCAGGCCACACGCGCCTTGGGGGTCGTCTCCTCGAGAAGCCTGTCCGTGGTCTCGTGGACGCTCTTGCCCCAGAGATGGCCCGCGTCCCGGATCTCCGCACTGTCTTCGGTCACCCAGAGATAGACCGGCTCGCTCGATTCGCCCTCGACGATCACGCCGTCGATGCCGGTTCGCTTGAGCACGTGCCCGAAGTGGCCTCCCGAGTTGGAACAGGTCAAGGCGTTGGTCAACGGGGACTTGGTCATCACCATGTACCGTGAACCGGTCGGCGCGCTGGTTCCGGTCAGCGGGCCCGTCATCAGAATGAGCTTGTTGTCGGCGCTCAGGGGCTCGCAGGCGGGATCCACCTCCTCGAGCAGGTAGCTGATCCCCAGCCCGCGGCCGCCGATGAAGGCCCTGGCACGGTCCAGGTCCAGAGGCTCGAAGGTCGTCTCAC
>CALDCK010000033.1 GCA_937937315.1 uncultured bacterium | reverse complement strand
GCGCGGGCCGACGAGCCCGATCTGGCTCCCTCCCTCGAGCAGCTGGGGGACTTTCGCAAGGTGCTCGATGCGGTCGCCGGCGCCGGGATGTCGCCGCGCTTCGTCCACGCGGCGAACTCTGCAGGTCTGCTCGCCGGCGACACGCTCTTCGCGGCCCTGCCCGAAGTGAATGCGGTGCGCCCGGGGCTGATGCTCTACGGCGTGCTTCCCGGCCCGCATCTGTCCGGGGCGTTGCAGCCCGTGATGACCCTGCGCTCGCGTGTCGTCGCGCTGCGCGCCCTGGGCGTCGGCAACGCCGTGGGCTACGGCGCCCTGCATCGGGCCTCCCGCGACACGAGGATTGCGACGGTTCCGCTCGGCTACGCCGACGGCGTGCCGATCTCGACCTCCAATCGCGGTCGCGTGCTGATCCGCGGCCGTCGGCTTCCCATCGTCGGTCGCGTCTCGATGGATGCGATCACCGTGGATGTCGCCGACGCGCCCGTCGGTGTGGGCGACGAGGTCCTGCTCTTCGGCGCGACGGAGCAGGGTGCGCTGCCGGTCGAGGAGGCAGCCGAGGCCGCCGACACGATCAGCTACGAGCTCCTGGTGCGCGTCGGTGCGAGGGTGCCTCGGCGATACGAGGGGTGAGCGTCGCCACCGACGGCCGCGAACGCCGTTTGGGCCCCTGGGGCGGCGTGCGCGCGATTGACGTCCCCCGACCGCCTTCGGTACACCTCCGACTCCCCCTCCCATGCCTCTCGCCGTCGGCGAGGAGACCCTCATGACCCCCCAGACGACGCGTCCGGTGCGCCGGGCGCTTCTTTCCGTTTCCGACAAGACCGGGCTCGTCGAGTTCGGCCGCGCCCTCGCCGAGCTCGGAGTCGAGCTCGTGGCGTCGGGCGGCACCGCGAGTGCGCTGCGCGAAGCGGGCCTCGACGTGGTGGACGTCGAGACCCTGACCGGCAGTCCTGAGATGCTCGGCGGTCGGGTGAAGACACTGCACCCCCGCATCCACGGCGGAGTCCTGGCACGCCGAGACCACGCGGGCGACCAGGCGGATCTCGAGACCCACTCCCTTCAGACGATCGATCTCGTCGTCGTGAATCTCTATCCCTTCGAGGCGACCGTCGCGCGGCCGGACGTGACCCTCGCCGAGGCCATCGAGAAGATCGACATCGGCGGCCCCTCGATGATCCGGTCCGCCGCGAAGAACCAGGCCTACGTCGGTGTCGTGGTGGATCCGGGCGACTATCCGACGGTGCTCGAGGAGCTCCGGGCAGAGGGCGGGCTCTCCGACTCGACCCGCGCCCGGCTAGCCCTCGAGGCCTTTGATCGCACGGCTCGCTACGACACGGCGATCCACGCCTGGCTGGCTGCGCGCGCCGCTGAAGACGGCGAGCGCTTCCCTCCGCGTATCGACGTCGAGCTGCCCCTCTCGAGCACCCTGCGCTACGGCGAGAATCCCCACCAGGGTGCGGCGCTCTACGGGGGATTCCTCGAGGTCGCCGAGCCGCTCCACGGCAAGGAGCTCTCCTTCAACAACATCGTGGATGTGCAGGCGGCCCTCGCACTCATCGCCGAATTCGGTGATGCGGATGCCGCCGCCGTAGCGATTCTGAAGCACAACACCCCCTGTGGAGTCGGGCTCGGAGCGACCCCGGGCGAGGCCTACCGCAACGCCTTCCGCTGCGATCCGGATTCACCCTTCGGGGGCATCGTGGTGTCGAACCGGCCCTTCGACGAGGAGCTCGCACAGGCCGTCGACGAGATCTTCACCGAGGTGCTGATCGCGCCGGGCTTCGACGACGCGGCCCTCGCGCTGCTCCGGAAGAAGAAGAACCGGCGGCTGATGCGCTTCCATCCGGAGCGACTGCCGGCGGCCGAGCTCGACCTGCGGCGCGTCTACGGCGGGGTGCTCGTCCAGGAGTCCGACGCCGCCATGGAAGATCTCTCCACGGCGCAGGTGACGACCCAGCGCAAGCCGACCGATGCCGAGCTGCGGGCCATGGACTTCGCATGGCGGGTGGTGAAGCACGTGAAGAGCAACGCGGTGGTGTTCGCGTCGGCAGAGGGCACCCTGGCGATCGGCGGCGGCGCGACCTCGCGGGTGGACGCCATCCACCAGGCGAGCGCGAAGGCAGGGCGCGTCGGCATCGACCTTCGGGGAGCCGTGCTGGCGAGCGACGCCTTCTTCCCCTTCCCGGACGGGCTCGAGGTGGCGGCGGAAGCCGGGGCGGCTGCGTTCGTCCAGCCCGGCGGCTCGGTGCGGGACGACGCGGTGATCGAGGCGGCGGATCGTCTCGGGGTGGCGATGCTCTTTACCGGAGTGCGTCACTTCCGTCACTGAACTTCCGTCACAGAGGCGGGGACGTCATGCGAGTGCTGGTGGTCGGTTCCGGCGGGCGAGAGCACGCCCTGGCCTGGAAGATCTCGCGCAGTCCGCGCGTCGAGGAGGTGCTGGCTGCGCCCGGAAGCGACGGTATGGCGGACGTGGCCCGACGCTGCGACGTCGCCGCCGACGACTTCGAGGGACTTGCCGCCCTGTGTCGCGTCGAGGGCGTGGACCTGGTCGTGATAGGGCCCGAGGCGCCCCTCGCCAACGGGCTCGCGGACCATCTTCGCGCGGCCGGCTTCGCCGTATTCGGCCCCTCAGCGGCGGCGGCGCGCCTCGAGGCCAGCAAGCGCTTCGCGAAGGAGTTCATGCAGCGGCACGACATCCCCACCGCCGATTTCGCGAGCTTCGACGACCTCGAGGCGGCTCGTGCTCACGTGCGCGGTCTCCCGGGTGGCTGCGTGGTGAAGGCGGACGGGCTCGCGGCCGGGAAGGGCGTGGCGGTGTGCCCGACCCCGGCGGAGGCCGAGCGCGCCCTCGAGGAGATCATGGGGGACCGGCGCTTCGGCACGGCCGGCGATCGCGTGGTCGTCGAGGAGCTCATGGTGGGCGAGGAGGCCTCCTACTACGCCATCACCGACGGCGAGCACGTGGTGACCCTCGCCGCCGCCCAGGACCACAAGCGGGCCCTCGACGGCGACCGCGGCGAGAACACCGGAGGGATGGGCGCCTACGTGCCCGCTCCGGTGGTGAGTGAGGCGGTCGAGAAGCGTATCCTCGAGCGCGTCGTGCATCCGGCGATCCGCGGCATGGCGAAGGAGGGCACTCCCTATCAGGGCGTTCTCTACGTCGGCCTCATGGTCGACGAGACCGGCGAGCCCCGGGTCGTCGAGTTCAACGTGCGTTTCGGTGACCCGGAGACCCAGCCGCTGCTGGTGCAGATGCAGGGCGACCTGGTGCCGCTCCTCGACGGGTCGGCGCGCGGCGGCCTGGATCGGGTGGCGCCGCCCGCCATCGACGGCGCCGCCGTCTGTGTGGTGCTGACGTCCCAGGGGTATCCGCGCGAGTTCGAGAAGGGCAGGGCGATCCGCGGGCTCGACGAGGCCGCGGGCGACCCCGAGGTCGTGGTGGTCCACGCGGGAACCCGCCGCGCCGAAGGCGGGGGCTTCGTCACCGCCGGTGGGCGGGTGCTGGGCGTGACGGCCCGGGGCGAGAGCATCGGCGAGGCCCGGGACCGCGCCTACGCCGCGGCCGACCGGATCCACTTCGAGGGAGCCCAATTCCGCACGGACATCGCCGCCCGGGCGCTCTCGTGAACGACCTGCCCCTCGTCGGGGCCGTGGCGCGGGTGCGCGACGGCGGGCTCGTCGGCTACCCGACCGAGACCGTCTGGGGACTCGGCGCAGACGCCTCGAACGACGATGCCGTCGCGGCGCTTCGGCGCTTCAAGGGACGGGCCGAGGCCGCGCCGATCGCGGTGCTGGTCGAGGGAATCGGGTCGCTCGAAGCCCTCGGCTTCGAGGTCCGCCCGGCGGCGCGGCGCCTCGCGAAGAGATTCTGGCCCGGGCCCCTCACCCTGGTGATGCCCTGCACCCGCCGCCTCGCAGTCGGGATCGGCCGCGCCGACGGCGCCGTCGGTGTGCGCTGCTCCCAGCATCCGTCCGCGATGGCTCTGGCGAAGCGGCTCGCCGACGAGGGTGCGGGACCGGTCACGGCCACGAGCCTCAATCGCAGCGGTGAGCCCCCCGCGCGCACCCGGTGCGAAGCGGTGGAGATCTGCGGTGACGGCCCGGACGCTCCTCGCCTCGTCGAAGGCGAGGAGGCCGGAGGCGCCGCACCGAGCACTGTCGTCGATGTCTGTGGCCCGAAGCCTCATGTACTGCGCTGGGGCGCGCTCTCGGAGAGCCAGCTCGCACCCTTCCTCGAGGAGATCGCCTCCGCATGACCATCATCCGACCGTTTCGCGCGCTCCGTTACGACCCGGCTCGCGTCGAGCTCTCCCGCGTGCTTGCGCCCCCCTACGACGTGATCGCCGCCGACGAGCGACACCATCTATACGACCGCGATCCCCACAACGCCGTGCGCCTGGAGCTGACGCGGAACGTGGCCGAGGAGGCGACGACGGACTACACCGCCGTGCGTGAGACCCTCGACGGATGGCGCAACGAGGGGGTTCTCGCCCTCGACGAAGCACCGTCGCTCTACGGGCTACGCCAGCCCTTCGTCTCCCCGGACGGCTCGCAGGGCACCCGCGAGGGGTTCTTCGGGCTCCTGAGGCTCGAAGACTACGAGCGTCGGATCGTGCGCCCTCACGAGCGCACCCTCGCCGGGCCGAAGGCCGATCGCCTGAAGGTCCTGCGCGCTGCGCGCTCGAACCTCTCCCCGGTCTTCTTCCTCTACGAGGACCGGGAGAGCACGCTCCCGCGTCACTTCGCCGCGACCTTCGACGCGCCGATCGCGAGCGCCTCGGAAGCATCGGGTTCGATCCAGCTGACGCGGCTCTCCGATCCGGATGCGACCGGCGCCGTGGCCGACTTCATGGCCGATCGACCCGTGGTGATCGCCGACGGACACCATCGCTACGAGACGGCGCTGGCCTACCGGGATGCGTGCCGCGTCCACTCCGGCGATGAAGGACCCCATGAGTGGATCCTCGCCTACTTCGCCAACGCCTATGCGCCCGGGAGCCTCTTGCTTCCCATCCACCGACTCATCCTCAAGGGCGCTCCTCCGACGGAGAATGCCTGGCGCGAGCGACTCCGCGGGTGGGAGCAGCGCCTGATCCCGGTGGAGGGGGCGGAGTCGATTCCCGACATCCTGCGCGCCGAGCTCGAGCCCCTGGCGGATCGCCACGCCTTCGCCGCGGATGACGCCTCCGGCCAGCTGCGGATCTTCTCTCGCCCCCGAACGGAGGGGGACGACCTCACCGTTCGCATGATCCACCGCGAGGTGATCGACGGCGTGTTCGGCCTCGACGAGGAGGCGGTGCGGGAGGGGGCGATCGCGTATCCGAAGTCTGCGGGACAGACCGCGCGCGATCTTCGCGCCGGCCACGGAGCGGTGGCCCTCTACCTCAACGCGCTCACACCGGAGGACGTCTTCCGGGTGACGGCGGCCGGGGAGGTCCTGCCCCAGAAGTCCACCTTCTTCCATCCGAAGCTTCCGACAGGCCTGGTGTTTCGACTGCTGGAAGCGTCATGAGGCCCCGTCGCAAGAACCGCAGCCAGCTGGAGGAGGTCGGTCTGCTGGTGCCCCGGGTCCTGTCGGACCTCGGCCTGGAGAGCTCCGCCCGGGTGCTGCGACTCACCGAGCGCTGGGAGGAGGCAGTGGGGCCCGAGATCGCCCAGCACTGCCAGCCCACGGCGCTGCGGGGTGAGGTGCTCGAGGCCACGGTGGATTCGAGTGTCTGGTGCCAGCAGCTCCAGCTCCGCTGCCCAGAGATCCTGGCGACACTGCGCGAGATTGCCGGCGAGGACGCCCCGCGCGAGCTGTGGCTGCGGGTCGGTCCGACCCGGTAGGATGGGGAGCGTGGGAGAGCCGATGGCGACCGAAGACGAGGCGGGGGCGAGCGAGGGAGCTCCGACGGGTCTGCGCTGCGATTTCTGCGGCGAATCCGTCCCCCGGGTGCGCCGGGTGGCGCTGGATGAGGGCTACGAGCGCCTCCAGACCCCCCACCCGGTCCGATACGCCTGCGCCGGGTGCTCGGAGGCGAAGGAGCGCCGCCGCCATGCCGTCGCTCCTTGACCCGACGGCGGCATTTTCCTAGATTCCGCGCCTGTTTTGGTGACCCCCAACGGGTCGCCGTCGGCTCTAGGGGCGCGCTTCGTCCGAGCCACGAGGAGTTCCGGGAAGATGGTCAAGATCCGTCTGTCGCGCGCTGGCGCGAAGAAGCGGCCCTTCTACCGCATCGTCGCCATCGACGAGCGCCGCCAGCGCGACGGCCGCGCGCTCGAGTTCCTCGGCACCTACGACCCGAAGGTCGAGCCGGAGCGACTCGTGATCCGCAGCGAGGCCATCGACGCCTGGGTGAAGAAGGGCGCGCAGCTCTCACCCACCGTGAAGTCACTGATGCGCCGTTCTCGTCGCCACGCAGCGGCAGGAGCGACGAGCTGATGGCGAGCCGACCGGCGGAGCTGATCGAGTTCGTCGTCAAGGCGATGGTCGACAACCCGGAAGAGGTCCACGTCCGCGAGTCGGACGAGGGCCGGCTGCTCGAGCTCGAGACCCACGCCGATGATCGTGGCCGGGTGATCGGCCGGCAGGGCCGGGTGGCGAAGGCCATGCGGGCGCTCCTCGCAGTGTCGCGAGATGGCGCGGACTGTCGACTCGACATCGTCGACTGAACGCGCCGACGCCCGTCGCGACGTGCCGGTGGGTCGGGTCGTCGCAGCCCACGGACTGCGGGGAGAGCTGCGGGTCCGCAGCGACTGTGTCGACGCATTGACTGGATCGGGGCCGCTGCACGTGCGGCTGGCGCGCGACGAGGGGGACCGGGAGCCTCAGCAATACGAGATCGAGGAGGTCCGGCCGGGTCGACAGGGCGAGTGTCGCGTGACCCTCGCCGGCATCGCGGACCGGGGCTCGGCCGAGGCGCTGCGCGGCTGCGCGCTGCTGATGAGTCGCTCCGATCTTCCCCCGCTGGCCGACGGTGAGTTCTACCAGGTCGACCTGGTGGGCTGCCGGGTCGAGGACGGCGCCGGGCGCGAGATCGGCGTGGTGCGCGGCATCTGGGAGACCGGGGCGGCCGACGTGCTCGTGATCGAGGATGCGGCGGGGCGCGAGATTCTGGTTCCCGCCGCCGAGTCCGTGCTCCGCGAGGTGGACCTGGCTGGAGGACGGGTAGTAATCGACGCGCCTCCGGGGCTCCTCGACCTGGACTGAGACGCAGGGAATCGACGTCCTCGCCCCGGGTGGCGGCGGGACGCGCGCCGACGGGGCGACCGAGCCGGTGAGGAAGCGGATGCTTCGAATCGACGTCATCACGATCTTTCCGGGGCTCTTCGAGCCCTTCCTGGGTGAGTCCATCGTGGGGATCGCACAGCGGGAGGGACACGTGGAGGCCCGGGTCCACGACCTGCGAGGCTACGCCCGGGACCGCCATCACACCGTGGACGACTCACCCTACGGAGGGGGCCCGGGAATGGTGATGAAGCCCGAGCCGCTGGTGGAGGCCGTGGAGGCCGTCGCCGGCGCCAAGGGCCCAGGGCGGACGGCCCAGGTGATCCTGCTCTCGCCCCAGGGGCGCCGGCTCGATCAGGCGCGGCTGGAGGGCCTGGCAGGGCACCCCCACCTGGTCCTGGTGTGCGGGCGCTACGAGGGGGTGGATCAGCGGGCCGTGGAGCTCGCGATCGACGAGGAGGTCTCGATCGGGGACTACGTGCTCTCCGGGGGCGAGGTACCTGCCATGGCCCTGATCGAGGGGGTCGTGAGGCTGGTGCCCGGGGTCCTGGGAAATCCGGAGTCGGTCCGGGGGGATTCCTTCGGGGCGGGCCTTCTGGAGGGACCGCAGTACACTCGGCCGGCGCAGTTTCGCGGGCTCGAGGTGCCCGAGGTGCTGCGATCCGGAGATCACCAGGCCGTGGCGCGCTGGCGCGCGGAACGGGCTCGGGAATTCACGAGGGAGCGGCGGCCGGATCTGCTGCCGGATCCCGACCATGCGAGCGGCGAATCGGACTCCCGAGCTGCTCCGATCCAGACCATTATCGAGGGAAAGTCATGAATCGCATCGATGCCGTGCATCCCGCGACGCTCCGTCGCGATCTTCCGCCGTTCCGTCCCGGCGACACCGTGCGCGTCCACGTGAACATCACCGAGGGCGACAAGCAGCGCATCCAGATCTTCGAAGGGGTCGTGATCCGACGACGGGGCAACGGCCCCTCGGCGACCTTCACCGTGCGCAAGGTCTCCTATGGCGTCGGGGTCGAGCGCATCTTCCCCATCGAATCCGCCCAGGTAAAGAAGGTGGAGATCAAGGCACGGGGCCACGTGCGCCGCGCGCGGCTCTACTACCTGCGCAACCTGCGCGGCAAGAAGGCCCGCCTTCGCACGAAGGTGCGCGACCTGTCCGGGCTCGTCTCCGCGGAGGAGGCCGAGGGCGCCGCCGGGACCGCCGCCGCGGCACTCGAGTCTCCCGACGTCGAGGTCGCTGCACCGGCGGAGCCGGAGGCGTCCGAGGAGACATCCGAGGAGGCGCCCGAGCCGAAGGCGGAGTAGCGCTCATCCCGCGTCGAAGGCCGACTCGATGTGGGTGATCCGCCAGCTTCCCTCGGGCTCAGGCTCGCAGGCGATCACGTCGAAGCGTGCACGGCGCGCTCGGGGACGGTGCACGCGCAGCCAGGCGGCTGCCCCTCGCGCCAGGCGCGCCTGCTTGCGCGCATCGACCGCGAGCTCCGGTCGGCCGAGCCAGCGCGAGCGACGCGTCTTGACCTCGACGAAGATCACCACTCCGGCGCGCTCGGCCACCAGGTCGAGCTCGACGCCATCGGCGCGGGCGTTGCGCGCGAGCAGTCGATAGCCGCGGCGCGTGAGGAAGGCAGCGGCCTGGGATTCTCCGGCCAGCCCGAGTTCTCGGGTGCGTCCCATCGTTGGGCTCCCGGGACCGGGGAAGTGCGAGCTTAGCGGGGCCCGGCGACGTCGGTCACGCCACCGGTCCGGGCCGGCTTCGCTACGCTGGTCGTCTGGTCGGACGGGCGGGCCCCGTCTCTGGGAGGCGGACGACACCCATGAGCACGACGGCAACGGTGCCGGTGGTGGGTGTCGTCGGCGGAAGCGGCGTCTACGACCTCGACGGCCTCGAGGGTGCGCGCTGGGAGCGCGTGGACTCGTCCTTCGGCGAGCCCTCCGACGCGCTGCTGCGGGGCGAGATCGGCGGTGTGGAGTACGTCTTCCTCCCCCGCCACGGTCGGGGCCACCGGATCCCCCCCAGCGAGATCGACTACCGGGCGAACATCGACGCCCTGAAGCGCGCCGGCGTGACGGACCTCATCTCGGTGAGCGCCTGTGGCTCGCTGCGCGAGGAGCTGGCGCCGGGTACGTTCGTGCTCGTCGATCAGTTCGTCGACCGCACCTCTGCGCGGGCGAAGACCTTCTTCGGGACCGGCTGCGTCGCCCACGTCTCGATGGCGGATCCGGTCTGCTCGCGCCTGCGGAGCTGCATCGCCGGGGTCGCCGGGGATCAGGGACTCCCCGTCGCCGATGGTGGGACCTACCTGGCCCTGGAGGGTCCGCAGTTCTCGAGTCGCGCCGAGTCGGAGCTCTACCGCGGCTGGGGCTGCGACGTGATCGGCATGACCAACATGCCCGAGGCGAAGCTCGCTCGCGAAGCGGAGATCTGTTATGCGAGCGTCGCGATGGTGACCGACTACGACTGCTGGCACCCGGCCGAGCAGGCGGTAGAGGTCGCGGACATCGTCGCCCTGCTCACCAGCAACGCCGAGCGCGCGCGGACGCTCGTCGCCAGGATCGGGTCCGCCCTCGCGGAGCGGCCGGCTCCGTGCCCGGCGGGCTGCGATCGCGCCCTCGAGACCGCCCTCATCACGCCACCCGAGGCGCGCGCACCGGAAGTCGTCGAGCGCCTCTCCGCAGTCGCCGGTCGCGTCCTCGACCGAGCCTGAACTCCCAGGAGCTGCCATGCCCATCAAGTCCCGCATTCGCACGATCCCGGACTACCCGAAGCCCGGAGTCCAGTTTCGCGACATCACGACCCTGCTCCAGGACCCGGTCGGCCTGCGTATCGTCGTCGACCGGCTGTGCGAGCCCTTCAAGGGAGTGCGCGTCGACAAGGTCGCCGGTATCGAGGCCCGAGGCTTCATCCTCGGGGGCGCCGTCGCCCACCAGCTCGAGTCGGGCTTCGTGCCGGTCCGCAAGAAGGGCCGCCTTCCCTGGACGACGATCGGCCAGGACTACGCCCTCGAGTACGGAACGGACCGGGTCGAGATCCACACCGACGCGATCCTGGAGGGCGAGGCGATCCTGGTGGTCGACGACCTCGTTGCGACCGGGGGCACGGCCGCCGCGACCATCGACCTGATCTCCCAGGTGGGAGGCGAGATCGTGGGATGCAGCTGCATCGTCGACCTTCCCGATCTGGGCGGCAGCCGTGCACTTCGCGAGCGCGGGATCGAGCTCCGGGCGCTCTGCGAGTTCGAGGGCGAGTAGGGCGCGCATGCGCGTCGGGGACACGCCCTACCGGACTCTCTGGGTCGCCGCCGACGGGCGTGCGGTCGAGATCATCGACCAGACGCGCCTGCCCTTCGAGTTCGTCGTCGAGACCTTGGAGACCCTGGAGGACGCGGCCCGGGCGATCCGCACCATGCAGGTGCGGGGCGCGCCGCTGATCGGGGTCACGGCTGCCTACGGTCTGTGCCTCGCCCTCGGGCAGGACGCCTCGGATGCGGCGCTCACCCGCGCCAGGGATCTCCTGTTCGAGACGCGCCCGACTGCGGTGAACCTGCGCTTCGCCCTCGACGTGATGGTCGAGACGCTCCGCGACGTCCCCCCGGCCGATCGCCTCCCGCTCGCCTACGCCCGGGCCGCGGCCCTGGCGGACGAGGACGTCGCCCTCTGTCGCGCGATCGGCGAGCACGGCGTGTCCCTGCTCGAGGCGGTCCACGCGCGCGGTGGCGACCCCGTGAACGTCCTCACCCACTGCAATGCGGGTTGGCTGGCCACCATCGACTGGGGGACCGCTCTCGCGCCGATCTACGTGGCCCACGAGCGCGGCATCCCGGTCCACGTCTGGGTGGACGAGACGCGGCCCCGGAACCAGGGTGCGAGCCTCACCGCCTGGGAGCTCGGCGAGCACGGCGTGCCTCACACCGTCATCGCCGACAACGCCGGTGGGCATCTGATGCAGCGGGGGCGCGTGGACCTGTGCATCACGGGTACCGATCGCACCACGGCGACGGGCGACGTCTGCAACAAGATCGGCACGTACCTGAAGGCGCTCGCTGCGCGGGACAACGGCGTGCCGTTCTGGGTGGCGCTGCCCTATTCGACGATCGACTGGAGCGTCGAGGACGGGCGCGAGATCCCGATCGAGGAGCGGGGCCCCGATGAGCTCTCCCGGGTGACGGGGCGGACCGACGACGGCCGCATCGAAGGCGTGTCGATCCTGCCTCCGGCGAGCGCCGTGGCGAACCCGGCCTTCGACGTCACGCCCGCGCGTCTGGTGACGGGGCTCGTGACCGAGCGGGGCCTATGCGACGCGTCCCGCGAGGGGCTCGCTGGTCTCTATCCGGAGGGACCCGGCGCAGTGCCCTCCGCGTCGGCTTGAGCGCGCGGCGTGGGGGTGCTCTACGTCGTCGCCACGCCGATCGGGAATCTCGAGGATGTGACCCTGCGTGCCCTGCGGCTGCTCGGCGAGGCGGACCTGGTGCTGGCAGAGGACACCCGTCGCACGCGCATCCTGCTCGAGCGTCACGGCATCGCGGCAAAGCCGATCTCGCTCCACGCCCACAACGAGGCGGCGCGCGTAGGCAGCGTCCTGGAGGCCCTCGAGGCCGGGGGCGTGGTCGCCCTGGTCTCCGACGCCGGGACGCCCCTGGTCTCGGACCCGGGAGCGCGTCTGGTGGCGGCGGCCCTCGAGGCCGACCACACGGTGTCGCCGATCCCGGGGCCCTCGGCTGCGCTGGCAGCGCTGAGCGCTGCGGGACTGGCGAGCGAACGGTTCAGCTTCGTCGGGTTCCTGCCGCGCCGCGTCGGCGAGCGAGGGGCCCTGCTCGAGTCCCTTTCGACGCGCCCGGAGACGCTGATCTTCTTCGAGTCGCCCCGGCGCCTGGCCGAGACGCTGCGCGCTCTCCACCGGGCGCTCGGCGACCGGAGCGCCTGTGTGGCCCGAGAGCTGACGAAGCGCCACGAGGAGCTCGCGCGCGGGCCCCTCACGGTACTCACCGAGCGCTTCGCCGAAGGCGCGAAGGGGGAGGTCACGATCGTCGTGGCTGGCGCCACCCCGCAGCCGCCGCCGGACGTCGCTGCCGGCGCCCTCGACCCGGCGATCCGCGCCGGCCTGGAAACGGGCCGGTCGTCCAGGGATCTCGCCGCCGAGCTGGCCCTCGAGCACGGCGCCTCGCGCCGCCAGGTCTACGCCCGGGTGGTCGCCCTGAAGCAGGGCGACTGATCCGTCGCGGATGGCTACTCCTCGAGCAGCGCCTCGAAGGCCGCCTGGTCGAGGACCGGCACCTCCAGCGACTCCGCCTTCGCGAGCTTG
>CALDCK010000032.1 GCA_937937315.1 uncultured bacterium | reverse complement strand
TCCTGCCCGGGGGAGAGAGCACGACGATCTCGAAGGGCCTCGAGCGCCTCCGGCTCTACGAGCCCCTCGAGGCCTTCGCGGCCTCGGGCCGGGCCGTGCTGGGCACCTGCGCCGGGGCGGTCCTCCTGGCCACCCGCGTGGAGAATCATCCGGTGCGCTGCCTTGGGCTCCTGGACGTAACGGCGGTCCGCAACGCCTACGGGACCCAGGTGGACTCCTTCAAGACCGTGGCCGAAGGCGCGATCCCGGATCTCCCCTGCGTGTTCATCCGCGCTCCCCAGCTGAGGCGACCGGGTCCGGACCTCGAGATCCTGGCCCGGGTGGACGGATGGCCCGTCTGGGTCCGTCAGGGCCGGGTCATGGCGACGACGTTCCATCCGGAGCTGACCCCGGATCCCAGGGTCCACCGCGCGTTCCTGGACCTCCTGGGGCCCTGACCGGCTCTCCCCGTCGGCGCCGCCCGCCTCCCGGGAGCACGGCCGAGCGAACTCGGGGTGGGGGTGCTAATCATCTGGCCCTTCCGACGCCCAAGCGGGTGCCGGATTTCTTCCTCGGCCTCCACCACCGCTGACGACGTTCGTCCTCGGGCGGTGAGCGGGGCCCGGCGCCGCCCGGAGACGCCGTCCGCGAGGGGAGCAGCGTGCGAGAATACGAGTTTACGTTCGTCGTTCAGCCCGAGATCAGCGAAGAAGGTCTCGAGGGACTCTGTCAGAAGTTCGAGTCCGTCCTGGAGAAGGCCGGCGCGAAGCGCCTGTTCTACGAGGATTGGGGTCGCCGACGCCTGGCCTACGAGATCCAGAAGTTCCAGAAGGGCCACTACCTGGTCCTCCACTTCCTGGATGGCGGCAGCATCATTCCCGAGATGGAGCGCACCGCGCGCCTCGAGGACTCGGTGCTGCGCTTCCTCACGGTGCTCGCCGACGAAGAGGTGGCGGACATCGAGGCGCGCCAGGCCGAGGCCGTGCAGCTCGAAGACGATCGCAAGCGGAAGGCCGCCGAGCGCGCCGTCCGCGAGGCCGAAGAAGCCGCAGCGCGAGCCGCCGAGGAGGTAGCCGCCCGCGAGGCCGCAGAGAAGTCCGCGGCGGCCGCTGCGGAGGCCGCGGAGGCCGCGGCCGCCGAGCCCGCTGCTACGGAGGAGACCGACGAGACCGGGGCGGGCGAGGACGTCGAGACTCCGGCCGAGGCTCCGACGGAAGTCGCCGGCGAGAGCGACGCCGCAGAGCCGAGTGAAGGCGCGGAAGAGGCGGGCGAGGCGACGGAAGGAGAGACCGCGGAGCGACCGGCATGAGTCAGGTGAAGCTCATTCTCACCGAATCCGTGCACAGTCTCGGCGAAGCCGGCGACCTCGTGAGCGTGAAGCCCGGATTCGCGCGGAACTTCCTGCTCCCGCAGCGGAAGGCGATCCTCGCGACCGAGTCGCGCATGAACGAGCTCGAGCACAACAAGCGTCTCGTGGCGGAGAAGGCCGCGCTCGCCCTCTCGGACCTGAATGCCGCGAAGGCAAAGCTCGACGCCGTGCGCGTCGAGGTCACGGCGCGGGCCGGCGAAGGGGGAAAGCTCTTCGGATCGGTCACCAGCGCCCAGATCGCAGAGCATCTCGGCGAACAGGGCTTCAAGATCGACCGGCGCCGCATCGAGCTCAAGGATTCGATCAAGGAGGTGGGCGAGCACAGCGTGCCCATCAAGCTCCACCGCGAGATCACGGCGAGCATCACCGTGATCGTGACCGCGGACGGTACGCCCGCCCCGCAGGACCTCGCCGAAGAGGTCGAGGATCGGGACGACCGGCGTCGGGACTTCGACGACGACGACGACGAAGGCCCCGAGCCGAGCACGGACTAGGCTAGAATCGGAGACCGCCGACACGCAGGGGGTGACGTGGCGGGGTATCAGCAGGGCGAAGATCGTTCTTCCGGGCGTCAGCGCGGAAACGGGTCCAGATCCGGAGCCGCGGTTGCACCCGGCCTGGTGGGGCGCGTTCCGCCCCACGACATCGAGGCCGAGAAGGCGGTGCTCTCCGCCCTCCTCCTCGACAACAACGCCGTGCACTCGGTCCTCAACGAGATCTCTCCCGAGGACTTCTACCACCCGTCTCACCAGCAGATCTACTCGGCGATGCTCGCTCTCCAGGACGAAAGCGAGCCGGTCGACCTGCACACGCTCTCGGACTACCTGAACACCCAGAAGCGCCTCGACGCCGTCGGTGGGCTGGTCTTCCTCTCGGAGCTCGCCGACTACGCCGCCACCGCGGCGAACGTGCTCCACCACGCGCGCATCGTCCGCGACAAGTCCGTCAAGCGGAACCTGATCCGGGTCGCGGCACAGATCGCGGAATCGAGCTTCGACCAGAGCGACGACTCGGAGCAGCTGCTCGACGAGGCCGAGTCGAAGATCTTCGATCTCGGACAGTCGAAGGCGCGCACGACGTTCACGAGCCTCGACGTGGGACTCCACGAGGCGATGAACCACATCGACGACCTGATGGAGAGCAGTGGTGAGCTGACTGGCGTGCCTTCGGGCTACAAGGACCTCGACGCCGACACCGGCGGCCTCCAGCCCGGAGAGCTCATCGTGATCGCGGCCCGTCCCAGCATGGGCAAGACGGCCCTGGCGCTCAACGTGGCCCGCAATGCATCCGTCGATGCCCACAAGAAGGTCGCCATCTTCTCCCTGGAGATGACCAAGCGTTCGCTGATCCTGCGCCTGCTCGCCTCCGAGGCGCAGGTGAACTTCACGAACTTCCGCAAGGGCTACGGCAATGCCGAGGCCTACCGACGCATCCAGTCCGCGGCGAATCGTCTCTCCGGCGCCGATATCTGGATGGACGACTCGGGGACCATCACCATCCTCGAGATCAAGGCGAAGTGCCGGCGGCTGAAGTCCGAGCACGGCCTCGACCTCGTGCTCGTCGACTACCTCCAGCTCGCCCACGGCAACACACCGACTGCGCGCAAGGACCTGGAGATCGCCGAGATCAGCCACGGGCTGAAGGCCCTGGCCAAGGAGCTCGACATCCCCGTGATCGCCCTCTCCCAGCTCAACCGCGGGCCGGAGCAGCGGGATCCCGACAAGCGTCGACCGAACATGGGCGACCTGCGAGAGTCGGGAGCAATCGAGCAGGACGCCGACGTGATCGCCTTCATCTACCGCGACGAGGTCTACAATCCCACCGAAGAGAACCAGGGCCTCGCCGAGCTCATCATCGCGAAGCAGCGCAACGGGCCCACGGGCACCATCAAGCTCCAGTTCGATGGCCAGTACGCGCGCTTCCGCGACCTCTCCGCCGAGCGGCGCGAGGAGCTCGGGCTGTCGTCCCGCGATGGATTCGGCACCGCCGAGACCGCGCTGGCGGCCTCGGGCGAGGGCTTCGCCTCCGGCGGCCTCGCCGACGTCCCCTCCGACGCCTACGACGACGAATTCTAGGGTCGGGTCGCGGGTGCCCCGCCTGCGCAAGCCGCGAGCGATCGCCCCCGGCGCCACGATCGGCATCGCCGCGCCGGGTGGTCCGGTGGAGCCCGAGAAGCTCGCCGCGGGTGCCGGGCTGTGGAGAAGCCGGGGATTCCAGGTCGTCCACCGCGAGGACCTGACCGCGCGCCGGGGCTTCCTCGCCGGAGACGATCGGCGCCGCGCCGACGAGCTTCGGTCGCTGGTTCGGGATCCGGAGGTCGCGGCCATCGTGTGTGCGCGGGGGGGCTACGGCTGCACCCGCATCCTGGACGCACTCGATCCGCAGGACTTCCGCGAGGCCCGCAAGCCCCTGGTCGGATTCAGCGACGTCACGACCCTGCTCCTCTGGCAGCGCCGGCGCGCCGGACTCGTCGGCTTCCACGGCCCGATGCTCGAGTGGGGCGCCGACCTCGACCCGAATGCCTTCGAGGACCTCATCGAACAGCTGCAGGGCGCAGGGCCGTCACCTCGGGTCCTCTCGGGACGCGGTGTCGGCGGGGGGCGGGCCAGCGGTCGCCTCGCCGGCGGCAATCTCGTGCTGGTCACCGCCAGCCTGGGAACGCCCTGGGAGATCGACACGCGCGGAGCGATCCTGATGATCGAAGAGGTGGGAGAGCAGCCCTACCGGATCGACCGCATGCTCCAGCAGCTTCGGGCTGCCGGGAAGCTCGCAACCCTCGCAGGGATCGGCGTCGGACAGCTTCGTGGCTGCGACGACGCCCGTTACCCCGCGCCGTCGGCGCTCGAGGTGGTCGAGGAGATCGCCCGCCCCCTGGGTCTTCCGCTCGTGGTCGAGCTGCCCTTCGGCCATGCAGAGCGCAACCACACCTGGCCCGTGGGCGCCCGCGCTACCATCGACGCCGATCGGGGCGAGGTCCGAATCCTCGAACGGGGGGTGGTGAGAGCGACGTGAAGTGGAGTCTGATTCGACGGAAGCTCCAGCGGGTCGACCGCGCGATCGACAAAGCGATCGACGCGGCCGAGCTCCCCGGGGCGGTGGTGCTGGCGCGCATGCCGCGCGAGGGCGAGCGGATGGAGCACTGCTCGGTGCGCGGCTTCGCCGTGGTCCGGCCGGAGCGCCTGCCCATGCGCCGGGAGACGATCTTCGACCTGGCCTCGCTGACGAAGCCCATCGCGACGACCACGGCGGTGCTCCAGCTCGTCCAGGACGGCGCGATCGACCTCGACACCCCGGTCTCGAAGTACCTCCCCACGTTCTCGGAACGCGAGAAGGACGCCGTCACGATCCGGCACCTGCTGACCCACTCCTCGGGCCTGAAGCCGTGGCGCGCCTTTCACGAGCTGATGATCGAGCGCGAGAAGAAGACCGGGGAGCGGCTGCTCTGCACGCCCGCAGCGCGTGAGATGGTGATCGACCGCGTGCTCCGCTCCGCGCTGGTGCACGAGCCCGGCGCCGCCGCGGTCTACGGTGATCTCGACTTCATCACCCTGGGCGCGGTGGTCGAAGCGGTCTCCCACCAGACCCTCGACGAGATCTTCCGCGAGCGGATCGCCACGCCTCTGGGCCTGGGCGACACCTTCTTCGCGCCCTTCGGCGAGGGGACCGCCCTGCCCGATTCCCTGCGCCACCGGATCGCCGCCACCGAGAACTGCCCGTGGCGGGAGCGCATCCTGTGGGGCGAGGTCCACGACCCCAACGCCTGGGCGATGGGCGGTGTCGCCGGGCACGCCGGCCTCTTCGCGAGCGCCGACGACGTGATGACCTTCGCCCAGACGATCGTCGACGTCTGGCACGGCCGGAGTGACGCCCTCCCCCAGGAATGGGTGCGCCGCTTCGCGGAGCGCCAGCACCTGCCCGAGAGCTCCGACTGGGCGCTCGGCTGGGACACGCCGACGGCGGGGAAGTCCTCCTCGGGGCAACACTTCTCCGAGCAGTCCATCGGACATCTGGGCTTCACGGGCACGTCGCTCTGGATCGATCTCGAGCGCGAGGCGATCGTCGTGATGCTGACCAACCGCGTCCACCAGTTTGCGAAGCGCAGCCGCTTCGCCCTGCGTCCGCTGGTGCACGATCTCATCCTCGACGCGTTCCAGGCGGGTCAGGCGTGAGCGAGGCGCCCCGCCGGATCCACTTCGTCGCCATCGCCGGCACCGGCATGGGATCCCTGGCCGGCCTGCTGAAGGCCCGTGGTCTCACGGTGACCGGCTCCGACGACCACCTCTATCCCCCGATGAGCACCGCCCTTGCCGACTGGGAGATTCCGGTCCACACGAGCTTCCGTCCGGAGCACGTGCTCGAGGCGGAGCCCGATCTCGTGGTGATCGGCAATGCGGTGCGCGCCGACAACCCGGAGGCGCGGGCCGCCATCGACGAGGGGCTCGCGGTCCGATCCTTCTCGGACGCCCTCTACGAGCTCGCGATCGCCGGCCGGCATCCGGTCGTCGTCTCGGGAACCCACGGAAAGACGACGACCACGAGCCTGGTGTCGTACCTGCTGCTCGCGACCGGGCGCGACCCCTCTCTGCTCGTGGGCGGCTACGCCCACGACTTCGGCGGGAGCTTCCGGGAAGGGGCCGGGCCGCACTTCGTCGTCGAGGGCGACGAGTACGACACCGCGTTCTTCGACAAGACCCCGAAGTTCCTCCACTACCACCCGCGCACGCTGATCATCACCTCGGTCGAGTTCGACCACGCCGACATCTACCGAGACCTCGACCACGTGAAGGAGGCCTTCCGCACGCTGGTGGCGGGCATGCCCCAGAACGGGACTCTCGTGGCCGCGCTCGGACACGAGCACGTGCGCGACGTCGTGAGCAACGCACCCTGCCGCGTCGTGGGATACGGCGTAGAGACGGAGGACGTCGCCCTCGACTGGCTCGCCACCGACCTCGATCCGGGCCCGGAGGGGACCCGCTTCACGCTGCGTGGGCCGGACGGCTCCGCGCAACCCGCCTTCGCGCCGCTCTACGGTGCGTTCAACGTGGAGAACGCACTGGCCGCCCTCGCCACGGCTGCGGCGCTGGGAATCGACCCCGAGGAGACGCTCCCCGCTTTGAGGGGCTTCAGCGGGGTGAAGCGCCGCCTCGAGGTTCGAGGTGAAGCCCGCGGCGTGACAGTGCTCGACGACTTCGCCCACCACCCCCCGGCGGTGGAGGCCTCCATCGGAGCGGCGAAGGCCCGCTACCCCGGGCGGCGGATCGTCGCGATCTTCGAGCCACGGACGAACACCAGCCGCCGAGCCCTCTTCCAGCAGCGCTACGCCGAGGCCTTCGACGCCGCCGACGTCGTGATGGTGCGTGTCGTCCCCGACGCCCCGATCTACAGCGCGACCGGGGACGTGACCGAGCGCTTCAGCGCCGAGAGGCTCGCTTCGGACCTGCGGGCCCGGGGCCTCGACGCGACCGCCCACGCCGACGTGGAGGCGATCGTCGCAGACGTCGCCCGGCGCAGCCGCCCCGGCGACGTCGCCCTGGTGATGAGCAACGGCGACTTCGAGGGGATCTGGCAGAAGCTCCTCGACGCCCTGGGCCCCCCGGATCAGGGGTAGACGAAGCCGCGGCCGGCGGCGCCCGGATCAGGGGTAGGCGAGGAAGCGCGCCCCCCGGCCGCGCCCGGCGGCACCCGCCAGCGCCTTGGCGACGAAGCGCCGTCCAGCGGCGACGGCCTCGGGCAGGGGATCTCCCCAGGCCAGACGTGCGGCGATCGCCGAGGACAGGGCGCAGCCGGTTCCGCGCACCGGTCCCGCCGCGATGCGCTCGCCGCGCAGCCATTGGAAGCTCGCGCTACCGCCCTCGCGCAGGGCGAGCAGATCGTCGGGATCCCCGTCGCGATGACCGCCCTTCACGAGGGCTGCGTTCGCCCCCAGCGCCACCAGCGCCGAGGCGGCGGCCTCGACACCCTCGTCGGTGGAGACATCGCAGCCCGTCAGCGCCTCGGCCTCCTCGAGGTTCGGCGTCACGAGCGTCGAGCGCCCGATCAGATCCTGGAGCTTCCCCCAGCCGCGTCGCTCGAGCAGGGGCGTGCCGTCGCTGGCGGCGAGGACCGGGTCGAGGACGATCGGGACGCGACGCGCCGGGTCGAGCTCGCGCAGCCCCAGCTCCACGCTGCGCGCCACGTCGTCCGTGCCCAGCATCCCGATCTTGACCGCATCCGGCGGTAGATCGCGCAGCAGGATCCGCAGCTGATCCAGGACGACGTTGGGAAACGCCGGAAGTACCTGGTGGACCCGCGAGGTGTCCTGGACCGTGAGGCCCGTCAGCACTCCGGCGCCGTGGACCCCGAACACGCGAAAGACCTGGAGGTCGGCCTGGAGCCCGGCCCCGCCGGTCGGGTCCGAGCCCGCGATGCTGAGTGCGACACGCACGGGCGGAGAGTACGAGCCCACCGCGGACGGCGCACCTCCCGGCCGGCTTCCAGCCCCGTGCGCCCGGTCTACGAGGCCGCGTCTAGCGCGGGGTCCCGTGGGTTCCTAGGCTCAGTCCATGCCCGCCCCCTCCTCCCTCCGGCGTCTCGTCCTCACTCTCGCGCTCCTGGGGCTCGCCGTCGGGAGCGCCACCGCGGAGGAGTCGACGCCCGCACCGTCGGATTCCGGCGACGGCACCTGGTACGCCCAGGCCCTCGCCCGGGGACGCGCGGGGGTCAACGTCACCCACTTCTGGTCGAAGGGGCAGATGCTGCGCGCCGAGACCGTCGTCGCCGGCCATCGGGTCGTGACAATCGTCAACGGGGAGTGGTACTACGCCTACGACGCCCTCGATGGCCGAGGGATCGCCATCCGCCGCGATCCGGCCGCTATCGCGCTGGCCCAAAGCCAGGGGCGCCCCTTCGGCAACGAGTACGAGTCGCTGCTCGAGCAGGGCGCCGAGCTGGTGCGGGAAGAGGACGTCCTCGGCAGAAAGACCGGGGTCTACCGCGTCACCGACGAGATCGGCCAGCGCGAGCTCTGGGCGACCCTCGACGATCTGCACCTGCCCCTGCGGATCGAGATCTACGACCGGCGCAGCACCGAGCGGCGCTACACGGACTACCTGAACTGGCAGAGCCGGATGCCGATCCCCGACTCGTTCTTCGAGCCCGAGCCCCGGGTGACGCTCGAGCGAATCGAGCTCGACGAGTACTTCGCCCGAACGCTGGCTCACGGGCCCGTGGGGCCGGTGCCGGTCCTCTACGCGCGATTGCTGCACGTGAAGAAGAAGAACTGAGTCGGTAGGCGGACGCGCTCCAACCCGCACACGGCGGGTGGGGGCGACCTAGGACACCCAGGTGATGTTCGCGTCGGCGATCGGCGGGGTGGACTCGGCGAGCACCGCCAGCTTTCGCGCCACCGAGCCGGCGAGCGCCTCGAAGGCCTGGGCGGCGGGGGATTCGGGTGCGTCGACGACGATCGGCCGTCCGGCGTCTCCCCCCTCGACGATGCGCGGATCGATCGGCACCTCGCCCAGGAAGTCGACTCCCAGCTCCTCGGCCGTGCGTCTCGCTCCCCCCTCGCCGAAGATGTAGTACTTGCGGTCCGGAAGATCCGGCGGCGTGAAGAACGACATGTTCTCGATGATGCCGAGCACCGGGACCTGAACCTTCTCGAACATCGCCAGGCCCTTGCGCGCGTCGATCAGCGAGAGGTCGTTCGCGGTGGTGACGATCACGGCCCCGGACAGTGGAGCCATCTGGGTGAGGGTCAGCGCTGCGTCGCCCGTCCCCGGCGGCATGTCCACCACGAGATAGTCGAGGTCACCCCAGATCACGTCGGTCAGGAACTGGCGGATCAATCCGTGCACCATGGGACCGCGCCAGATCACGGGCGAGTCATCGGACAGGAAGAAGCCCATCGACATCAGCTTCAGGCCCGCGGCCTCGTGGGGGTGGATGCGCTTCTCCTCGGCCCGCGGACGGCCCTGCACCCCCGTGAGGAGAGGAAGCGAGGGCCCGTAGACGTCGGCGTCCAGGACGCCCACGGCGGCACCCGAGCGCTGGAGGGCCATGGCGAGGTTGATCGCCACCGTGCTCTTGCCAACCCCTCCCTTTCCGGAGGCCACGGCGATGGTGTTGCGAACCCCGGGCAGGACATCGGCCTCGGCCGACGGGCTGCGACCCCGGGTATTCGCGGTCATGGTCACGGCAACGTCGTCCACGCCCTGGAGGGCCAGGACGCGCTCTCGCGCGGCGCGCTCGAACTCCTCCTTTACCGGGCAGGCGGGCGTGGTGAGCTCGATCGAGAACGAGACCCGCGCACCGTCGATGCGCAGGTCCTTGATGAAGCCCAGGTCGACGATGCTCTTGCCGAAATCGGGGTCGATGATCGGCCGCAGCGCATCGAGAACGGCAGATTCGGAGGGAGGGGTCATGTCTGGCCTTCCAGGGACGCGGCCCCGCAGTCTATCGCAGGGCGCCCCGATTCGGTGTTCGCTTCTCAGCTGGGATCCGGCGCGGGCGTGTCCGGGCCGCTCTCGGGAAGCTCCGGCTTCGCGGTGTAGAGCGGATCGACCTTGCCCGTCAGCGTCGCCAGGAAGGCCCGAATCGACGCGACCTGGGACTCGGTGAGCTCCCGCCCCAGCTGGTGCTCGGCCATGATCCGGATCATCTCTCCCAGATCCCCGATCGAGCCGTCGTGAAGGTAGGGGCCGGTCTGCTTGATGTTGCGCAATGACGGGACCTTGAAGACCCCCCGATCCGTCTCGTTCTGTGTCACGGCGAAGCGGCCCGGGTCTTCGGTTCCGTAGGGCTTCACGAGGCCGAGCTTGCGGTAGAGCCCCCCGCCTACGCCGGGCCCCATGTGGCAGGTGACGCAGCCGGTCTCGATGAAGAGCGCCAGACCGTCGACCTGGGCGTCGGTGAGGGCGCTCTTGTCTCCCGCGAGGAAAGCGTCGAAGGTCGAGGGGGTGAGAAGCCGGCGCTCGAATGCGCCGATGGCCTTCGCCATGTTGTCATAGGTGATCGCCTCCTCGCCGTTGGGGAAGGCCGCCGCGAACAGGGGGCGATAGCCCGGGATCGATCGCAGGACCGCGACCACCGCCTCCTCCGACGGCATGGCCATCTCCACCGGATTCAGGACCGGGCCCTTCGCCTGGGCCTCGACGTCGGGCGCCCGCCCGTCCCAGAACTGGGCGACATGCAGCGCCGCGTTGTACACGGTGGGTGAGTTGCGATCGCCGCGCTGACCCTGGTGCCCCGGCGAGGTGGGCTCTCCATCGACGCCGTAGCGGTCGAGGGCGTGACAGCTGTTGCAGGACACATCGTGGTTCTTCGAGAGCCGGGGATCGAAGTAGAGCATGCGGCCGAGCTTGATCTTCTCCTTCGAGGAGGGGTTCTCCGGGTTCGTCACCTCCTCCGGAAGGGTCCCGAAGATCGCCACCGCGCTCTCCCGGATCGCCTCGCGATCGCGCTTCGTAGAGGCCGGTGCCTGGTTCTGGGCGGCCTCGTCGGTGGCGTGGGGGGCGTCGGCGCCCGGGCCGCAGGCCAGCAGGGCGAGCAGCGGAAGAGCCATCAGGGTGCCGGCCGGGCCGACGAAGCATCGGAGAAGAGACATCGAATTCCTCATTCTGTGACGATCCATTTCAGTTCCCTCGAATGATTCGAGCGCTCAGACGTTGCCGGCTCCGCGGCCGTGCGGGTCGATCAGCTCGATCACGTTGCCGTCGGGATCGCGAACCCAGAGCTGCC
>CALDCK010000031.1 GCA_937937315.1 uncultured bacterium | reverse complement strand
CTTCGGCAGGTCATCGAGGACGAATCGGATGGCTCTGGGGCGTTTCCGCCCTGGCAGGAATGGTCGGGATCGCGGTCGTCGCGAGCGGGTCGGCGGGGGCCTTCGGGCGCCATGGCCCCGGCGGCCGCGACTTCGCCGAGCGGCGCGTGGAGCGCATGCTCGACGAGGTGGGGGCGAGCGAGGAGCAGAGGCGCCAGGTGGAGTCGGCCTTCGAGGCCCTGTACGAGGCCATGGAGGATGGCAGGGGGGGCCGCGACGCCCGGGAGGAGATCATCTCGGCCCTGACCGGGGAGATCATCGACCGCGAGGCGCTCGAGGAGATTCGCGCCGAGCACCTCCGCCGCTTCGACGCGATGTCCCAGCAGGTGGTGGTGGCCCTCGCCCAGGCGGCCGAAGCGCTCACCTCGGAACAGCGCGCGAAGATCGCGGGGGAGATGGAGGAGCATCGCGAGCATCGACGGAGTCGGCACTGGCACTAGGACTTTTGCCGGGCGAGCCCGCGTCCGACGGGTCCGGGGGGCGCCTCATGGGGGCCGATCTCCCGGATCCGGCGGGCGCCGGTTACGCTCCTGCCGTGCGTCAGCGCATCCTGATGGTCGAAGACGACGAGCGTCTCGCACGCATGGTCTCCGAATATCTTGGAGAGCACGGCTTCGATCTGACGCATCGGCCAGGGTTCGAGGAAGGGCGATCCCTCGCCCTCCGCGAGCCCTTCGCAGCGCTGATCCTCGACGTGATGCTTCCGGACGGCGACGGCCTCGCCCTGTGTCGAGAGATCCGCGCCCGATCCGACGTGCCCATCCTCATGCTCACGGCTCGGGGGGATGCGATGGACCGGATCGTCGGACTCGAGATCGGCGCGGACGACTACCTGCCGAAGCCCTTCGACCCCCGCGAGCTGCTCGCGCGCCTTCGCGCGATCCTCCGGCGGGGAGATCGCTCGTCGACGCCGACGCGCGCTCCGCTGCGCTTCGGTCGGCTCGAGATCGACCCGGAGCGACGCATCGTGCGGCTCGATGAACGGGAGGTCGGCTTGACCGCACATCAGTTCGACCTCCTCTGGGCCCTCGCCGAGCGCGCGGGTCGCCCGGTCTCGCGGGACCAGCTGATGGAGGTCGTTCGCGGAGACCTTCCCGGCCCCTTCGATCGCAGCGTCGACGTTCACGTCTCACGCATTCGCGCCGCCATCGAGGCGGATCCGAAGCGTCCCCGTCGACTCCTCACGGTTCGCGGAGTGGGCTATCTGCTGACCCGCTCGCCCGAGGGCGAGTCGTGAGGAGCCGGCTCTTCCTCCAGATCTACGGAAGCGTCGTGGGCGCCGCCCTGCTCGTGGGCATCGGGGTCGCCGTGATCGGCTGGCACTCCTTCCTGCGCGGGGATCGCGCGCCGCGGTTCCTCGAGCGAAGTGCCGCGGAGATCGCCTCTCGACTGGAGGGCGACCCGCGCGAGGGCGTCGACCTCGCCGAGCAGCTGCGTCGCGAGGCCGACCGTCTCGGCGTACGGGCGAGTCTGTGGAGCGACGAGGGCGAGCGCATCGCCTCCACCGGGCCGCCGCGACCGAACGGAAGGCGGGGGCCGGCCCTCGAGCGCGGCCGATGGGGGATGCCCCGGATTCCCGGTGTCACCGTCGAGCTGGGAGACGGGCGCTGGCTGCGGATCCACCCGGGGCATCGCCGGTCGAGACGTCCCGGGCCGCTCGTCTCCCTCGCGCTGCTGGGAGGGGCAATCGCCCTGGGCGCCTATCCGGTCTCGCGGCGCATCGTCCGTCGATTGGAGCGGCTGGAGCGCGGCGTGGAGCAGCTCGGCGAGGGCGATCTGGGCGTGCGAGTTCCCGTCGAGGGGAGCGACGAGGTGGCATCCCTGGCGCGGAGCTTCAATCGGGCGGCGGAGCGGATCGAGAGCGCGAACGCCGCACGCAGTCGCATGCTGGCGAGCGCGTCCCACGAGCTGCGGACTCCCCTCGCTCGACTTCGGGTGGCCCTGGAGCTGCTGTCGCGCAGCCCGCGCGAGGACCTGCGCGCCGAGGCGGAGCGCGATATCGCCGAGCTGGATGCACTGATCGAGGACCTCTTGCTGGCGGGTCGCCTGCAGTCCGACGCTCCGGTTGCGGCCGAGAGCGTCGCCTTCGACGAGCTCCTTCGGGAGGAGGCGGCGCGCTTCGATGTCAGCGTCGAAGCCGTGCCCTGCAGCCTTCGCGGAAGCCGCCGCGACTTCCAGCGGCTCGTGAGGAATCTGCTCGACAACGCGCGACGTCATGGGGGCGGCGCCCTCGAGACGGGTGTGGCCGCGGATGCCGAGGGCCTCCGGCTCTGGGTCGCGGACCGCGGTCCCGGAGTGCCCGAGGCCGAGCGGGAGAGGATCTTCGAGCCCTTCTACCGACCGACCGGCCACTCCGAGGCGCGCGACGGGGGCGTGGGCCTCGGCCTCTCCCTGGTCCGGGAGATCGCCCGCTTCTACGGCGGTGACGCCCGCTGTCTGGCGCGGGAGGGCGGCGGCACGCGCTTCGAGGTGACGCTTCGCGGGCTCGCATGAGTCAGTCCTCCGCGCTCTCGGAGCATCCCGGCTAGAATTCCGCGCCCCGGGAGATCCGATCCATGCGCTGGCGTCGCTCCAGAGCTCTCGTTCTGCTGCTGCTCGTCTCGAGCGCGACTTCGATCGAAGCGGCCGTGCTCGCCGTCGACACCGTGGCCGACGACGTCGACGCCGCGCTGGGCGATGGGGCCTGCGCCACCGCGTCCGGGCGCTGCTCTCTGCGCGCGGCCATTCAGGAGGCGGAGGTCCGTCCCGGCCCGGACGAGATCACGCTCCCGGCGGGCCGCCATCCGCTCGCAGTCTCGGAGACCGAAGACGGGGCGTTCGAGCTGCGGGGCGATCTGATCATTCGGGGGAGTGGAGACGCGACCCGGATCGACGTCGCGGGCCCGGCCCCCTTCCGGGTGGTCGGCGAGAACGCCCACGTCGTGCTTCGAGACCTCCGGGTCGTGGGCGCGTCGAGCGCACCCCTGACGTGTCTGGGGGGCGCGCGCTGCGTGCTCGAAGGCGTTCGGCTTTCGGGCAATGCGGGTGAAGCCGTCGTCGACTGTCGGGCTGCAGGATCCTGTGAGCTTCGGGGAGTCGTGATCGAGGCCAACGAAGCGAAGGTCGGGATCGCCTGCGGACCCTGCACGATCGCCGACTCGCGCCTCGAGGCGAACGCCGGGGACGGCATCGAGGTCGGCAGTGCCCGGGTCTCCCTCACTGGATCGACTGTCGCCGGGAACGCCGGCGCCGGCCTGCGCGGATCGAAGACGAGCCGGGGCCTCGAGATCACGGACTCGATCGTGCGGGCCAACCGGGAGGGGGGGATCGACACCGGCGGACCCGTCGCCGTGCTGCGCAGCGCGATCCTGGGCAACGAGCGATCCGACGACTGCGGCGGCGGAATCCGCCTCCTCGGCGGGCGCGGCGGTGGATCGAGCCTCATCGCCTCGACGGTGAGCGGAAACCGCGCGCCGCGGGGCGGCGGCATCTGCATCCTGTGGCTCGGTGGCGTCGTGAATCCCTACCTCTCCATCCTGAGCTCGACCATCACCGCGAATCGCGCCGACGCCGCCGGAGGGCTTCTCGTGATCGGCGAGCTCCAGCACATCGGTCCGCGGGGGCCGGGCTTCCGGCTGGAGGGCTCGATCCTGGCGGGAAACGAGGCGGGGATCGTCGACGATTGCGTTGCACCGGCTCTGCGCCGGACTGGAGCCCCTTCGGCCGAATCCCTCGGCTGGAACCTCGTCGGAGACGCTACGGGCTGTGGAATGGTGTCCGAGGAGGGCGATCGACTGGGGACGCCCGCCGAGCCGATCGACCCGCTGCTGGGTGATCTGGCCGACAACGGCGGACCGACTCCGACCCACGCGCTGGAGCCGGGCAGTCCTGCGTTGGACCGGATCCCCGCCGAGGCGTGCGCCTCGAGTCGGATCCTCGTGCCGACCTATGTTCAGCATTCCGTACGCACGACGCCGGAGACACGCTTCGAGCGCACCGGCATCCTCTCGGACCGGGACACGCGGTGGATCGTCTTCTCGGGCTGGTTCGAGTTCTCCACCCCGATCGGAAGGCGCGAGACCCTGCTGTCCGCGGGAGATGGGGAGATCCCGGAGAACTCCTTCCTGCGCATCTCGCGCGAAGCCGACGGCCGCCTGGGCATCGAGCTTCGCGACGTGGCGGGGGAGAGCGTCCTGGAGGCCACCTCCCACCAGGTCATTCCGAGCGGACGGATGCAATCCCTGGTGCTGGGCTACAACGCCGGCATCCAGGCCCTCGATGGGTTCCTCGGCGACGAGGAGCTGACCTTCGACGCGCGCTTCGGGAGCAATGGCGTCATTCCCTACGCCACGCGCGATGGCGCGACCTGGAGCCTGTTCGGGCGTCACGACGGAGGGGGTGAGGCCTTCGTCGGTCGGGTCGCCGACGTGTGGATGGACGACGACTTCCTTTCCGTCGACAGCGGCGCCCATCGCTACGATTTCTACGATCTGGAGAATCGCCCGCGGGATCTCGGCGAGGACGCCCGGGAGCAGACGAAGACGCACACGGATCCGCCGCTGCTCTACCTCGGGCACACGATGCGCGCTGCCGACTGGAACGCCGGAGAGAACCGTGGCCGCGGCGGCGCTTTCACGGTGCACGGTGGCGTCGTCGACGGGGTCGAAGCACCGGCGGCGCCCCCGCTGATCGTCGACCAGCGCGGCGTCCTGCGGCCCCAGGGCGACGCCTGCGACGTCGGGGCCTTCGAACGGGTCTCGAGCGCCGCGGGCAGGCCTTCGGGATCAGAGCGCTGACAGGGCGCCCACGACCAGTCCGGCGAGCACGGCGACGAAGCCCACGACGAGCGCCGCGTTGCGTCGGGACGAGCGCTTCATCTCGAGGGTCGCCGCGGCGAGGCGGTCCGAGAGCTCGGTCTCGAGGCTTCGCATTCCCCGCCGGATCTCTTCCATCAGCTTCGCCTCGCGCTCGACCACCTCCGCGGAGATCCGATCGTCGAGGGCATCGACCGCGACCTGAAGCGACGCGAGCTGCTCTCCGAGGGCGCTCGGCGTCTCGTCCATGGAGACGGAGATGGGTGCGATCGTGGGCGCGGCCCCTGCGGGTGCGGGCGGCTCCGACCGCTCGGCGGTCCGCCGCCGCGGGATCCAGCGCCACAGTCGATCCCGGAGAGATCGTTCGTCGTCCGTCGCGTCGCGCTCGCGCTGCGCGCGCATCATGGCGTCGTACACCTTGCTCATGGCTTCCCCTGTGCCGACCGGGGGGGTCGGGGCGCGTATCCTAGGCCGACCCGCGCCGGGGTGGAAGTGCCGCGACGTGTCCGTGCGCAGATCGTCGAGGGCTCTCGGTGAGAGCATCCCGCGAAGACGCCGGAGCCGATCCCATTCGCCAACAAGTGAGGGGCAAATCCCACTATTCGGTGCGAAGGCGGCGGCACGATCCCGACGAAATTCTGCTCCCGACGGCAGAGAAGTTCGCGGCCGGGCTCCTAGCGCGGGTCCCCGATCGGTGCGGCGAAGGCGTCGGCGACCAGCGCTTCTACGTCGCCCCCGGTGAGAGCGCGTAGGAATGCCACCAGGTCCCGACGCTCGTCCGGGTTCAGGCCCAGGGGGCGGATGCGGGGATCGAGGAGTGGGTTCGCGATGCCGCCCCGATCGTAGAAGTCGACCACGTCGGAGAGGGTGGCGAGGGATCCGTCGTGCATATAGGGCGCCGTCAGCCCGACGTTTCTCAAGGAAGGGGTCCGGTAGCTCCAGCGGTCCTTCGGATCGAGGGAGACCTCGTAGAGGCCCAGATCGCCGGGGGCAGACTCGGCGACCTGGGCGATGATCGCGGCGTCCACCTCGAGCACCTGGCCCGGTGCGACCTGCACCTTGCGCGTCGCGCCCCCTCGACCCATCGACGCGGCGTAGCCGACGCCGGTGTTGTGGAAGGCCTGGTCCGTGAAGAGGGCGTGCTCCGTGCCGACCGGGTGGCAGCCGGCACAGCCGGCCCTGCCTGCGAAGAGCGCGAAGCCGCGCTGGGCCGAGGCGTCCAGGGCGTCGGGCTCACCGCCGTAGCGCCACCGGTCGAAGGCCGACCCGCCGGTCACGAGCGTGCGTTCGTAGCTCGCGATCGCACCGCCCAGGGTCTCCATGTCGAGACCCGCCTCCGGGTAGGCCGCTTCGAAGCCTTCCCGGTAGTCCTCGAGGGCACTCACCCGTTCCAGGACCGAGCCCACCGATGGATTCCCCATCTCGTTGCGCGCGAGCAGTGGACCCCAGACCTGGTGCTCGAGGCTTGTCTCCCGCCCGTCGTGGAAGAGCCGTTCGAGGAAGGCCGCGTCCAGTACGGTCGGGGCGTTGCGGCGGACGGTGCGCCCCTCGATGCCGATGGCGGTCGCCAGCTCGTTGCTGGTGAAGCCCTGCTCGGGGATGTGGCACATGGCGCAGGAGAGCGTGCCATTGTGGGAGAGGCGACGGTCGAAGAAGAGCTTCCGCCCCAGGGCGATCTGCTCGGAGGAGGGCGCGTCTCCGGCGGGCAGCGGCACCGGAGGCAGGCCCAGGCGGGGGGCGCGAAGGCGCGATGCCAGATCGAGCGCCGCGCCCCGCCGCGTTGCGAGGGAGAGGGTGCGCGTGCGCCAGCTCGCCTGGTCGTAGCCGCCCCGGTCGTCGCCCGGCCGCCGACGGCTCTCGGTCCCGGCGTCCCGGATCGCATCGCTCGGTGGCGCGTCGATCTCGAGCAGGAGCGTGCGGAGATCGGCCATCAGGGTGTCTGCGTGGAGGAACGACAC
>CALDCK010000030.1 GCA_937937315.1 uncultured bacterium | reverse complement strand
GCGCCAGCGGCGGCGATCAGCGCGACGCCTGCGGCGTAGGTCGCGCCGACCCCGAACAGGGCTGGCAGGGAGAACGCCGCCAGGACGGCGCCCGCGGCGGCGCCGAGCAGCACGACCGCATAGAGGGCCGTTCCGCGGCTTCCCAGGTCGCGGCCCGCATCGAGGAGGACGGCGGCCATGGCGGGGAAGGCGGCGCCCAGCAGAGTGGAGGCCGGAAGCGTGGCCCCAAGGGCGATGGCGAAGCGGGTGAGGGTCAGCGCGAGCGGGTGATTCCCGAGGCTCGCGTAGCTGGCGATTGCGAGGGGCTCCCCCGCTGCGAGCCCGACGGGTACGAGGAGAGCGCAGGCCGCGCCGGCCCACAGCAGCAGGCCGTAGGCGCGCAGCGGTCGGCCGTTCTTCGGGATTTGGTGAGCGGCGAGAGCGGCGCCGAGCGCGCCGCCCGCCAGGACGGCGACGAGGGTCGCGGAGGTGGCCGGGGCCGTCGCCCCGAAGAGCAGACGGAGCCAGCGCAGCCAGGTGACCTCCAGGATCAGTGCGCCGCAGCTAGAGAGGGCCAGCAGGGCCCCGAGACCGGCGGTGGCCGCGCTACTTGATCGCAAGGGGGTTGATCGGAGAACCCACGGCGCCGGTGATGGGGAGCGGAGGCGCAGTGAAGAGGAAGGCGTAGCGGCCGTCCTCGGCACAGGCGCGGGCCAGCGCGTCCAGGTGGAAGATCTCTCCGAGCAGGAGCCCGGTGTTGCGCAGCGAGATCATGTGGAGGGGCTGGAAGCAGTCCTTCGTCTCGTTCGGGATCACCTCGACCCCCCAGGTATCCGTCGCCACAGCGGCGATCTCGCGTTCGTAGAGCCAACGGGCGCACTCGACCGACAGGCCGGGCGCGGGCCCCCCGCAGTAGCCCTCCCAGGACCCCTCCTGCAGGCAGCGCGTCATCATTCCGGTGCGGACCAGGAGGATGTCGCCGCGCTCGATCGAGACGCCGAAGGCCTCGGCACAGTCGTCGAGATGCTGCGGCAGGATGCGCGTGCCATCGTCGAGCCAGTCCTGTTTCGTGAGGCGGGGCAGGTCGAGCAGCACCCCGCGTCCGACGACGCCGTCGGCGATCTGGTCGATGGAGTTGGCCTGGGCACCGCGACTCGTGACCAGGGAGACGTCCCGGCCGTTGTACATCTTTCCGTCGTAGAACACGTGGGAGAGGGCGTCCCACTGGGTGCCGCACTGAAGCGGCATGCTGATCGCGTCGTCGGCGTAGTTGAAGCCGCCGGGGAGGAAGTCCTGGGCGCCGGCGATGGCGTCACCGCCGTCGGCGAGCATGGTGTGGATCGGGTTGTGGCGCCCGCCCACTCCCGACTGGGGGCCCTTCGAGTCGAAGGGGAGGGCGCAGGACACGACGAGACCGCTGCGGGGGAGGGCGCAGGCCGCGAGGACGCGGTCCGGGGTGATGAAGTTGAGGGTCCCGCGCTGGTCCTCCGACCCCCAGCGCCCCCAGTTGGAGTAGCGCTGCCCCCACTCGCGGACGGTTCTGGCATCGATCGTCGTCACGATCTCATTCCTCCGCGATCCGCGCCTCGACCCGGCCGATGTCCGTCGGCACGTCGACGGCGGCGCTACGCCAGCCCTCTACGATGGCGCAGCGGATCGGAAAGCCGTGCTCGAGGGCGCGCAGCTGCTCGAGCTGCTCCGCCTCCTCGGCGGGTGTGGGGGGCAGGCCGACGAACTCGAGGAGGAACTCGCGTCGGTAGGCGTAGAGCCCGACGTGCTGCCAGCGGGCCGGCCGGGCCGGGCCTCGGGCGTGGGGGATCGGGCTGCGCGAGAAGTAGAGGGCGCGACCGCGGCGGTCGAGGACGACCTTCACGCGGTTCGGATCCTCGAGGGCCTCGGGCTCGAGGGCGTGGACGACGGTGGCCATCGGCACCTCGGGGTCCTCGCTGAGGGCCTCGACGGCGGCGTCGATCACGAAGCCCTCGATGAGCGGCTCGTCCCCCTGGACGTTCACCACTACGTCGTCGTCGAGGCCGGCCGCCACCTCACCGAGGCGATCGGTGCCGGTCGGATGGTCGGCTCGCGTGAGTGCAACTTCGGCCCCGAAGCTTCGGCAGGCCTCGGCGATTCGCTCGTCGTCGGTGGCGACGATCACGCGGGAGATGCGCTTCGCCTGCAGGGCGCCGGACCAGACCCGCTGGATCATCGGCTGCCCGGCGATGGGCGCCAGGGGCTTTCCGGGGAAGCGCGATGCCCCGTAGCGCGCCGGAATCACCGCCACCGCCGTCATGGCGCCATCCTACCCGATGGGTACCCTTCCCGCAGTCATGCCCGCCCCCACGCCCCAGCCGGAACGCTGCTGCGTCATCGCCGTTTCGTCGAACAAGGGCGGTGTCGGCAAGACGACCCTCGCGACGAATCTCGCCATCTACATCCGGGCCTTGCGCGAAGACCTCCCGGTGCTGGTCGTGAGCCTCGACGATCAGCGAACCGTCGATCGGATGTTCGCGCTGCGCGAGGCGATGCCCGGCGATCCCAACCTCAAGCACGGCTGGGCCGAGCGAAGCCTGACCAGCGCGATCCAGCTCGGTCAGTACGGAGTGCACTTCGTGCCCGCGCCGCCGGACGTGGCGATGCTGAAGTCGCGGGCCGAGGACCCACGTACCCTGACGCGCATCCTCGCCCAGACCAGATGGCCCGGCCTCGTGATCCTCGATACCAAGAGCGACCTGGAGGCGCTCACCCAGAACGCCTACTACGCCGCCGACCGGGTCCTCGTGCCGGTCGCCGATGCCGCGTCCCTCGAGGAGGCCGCGAAGGTCTTTCGACTGCTCGAGCGCCAGGAGCTGGCGTCGGGACGGGGTCGTGTCGTCTTCACGCTGGTCGATCGGCGCACGAAGCTCGCCGGCGGGGAGACCCACCTCTTCCGGAAGCTCGTCGAGGAGACGATCCGTCGCGGCTGGCCGTACTACAAGACGCACCTGTCCCGCAGCCCGCGCGTCGAAGCGCTCAACAGCGGGGGCGGTCGCCCTCTGGCGATCCTGCACCACGCGAAGGGAACGGCTGCTCACGCACAGATGCGCGATCTGGCGCTCGAGGTCCTCTACGACCTGGATCTGTCGGAGCGGCTGTCGGCCCTCGAGCCATCCGATGGTCCCGACGAGCTCTGGGGCGCACCGGCGGCGCAGGCCGCATCGGCCCAGGGACGGCCCGGGAGTGATCGGCGCGGGCTCTGGCGGCGCCGCTGACGGCGCCTTTGGCAACGTAGATGGAGGAACGATGAGCACGTTCGGAATCGTCGTGGGGGGTGGCCCCGCGCCCGGAATCAATGGCGTCATCGGGGCGGCCGCGACGGTCGCCCGGCGACGGGGACATCGGGTGATCGGGATCCTCGACGGCTTCAGCTGGATCATGCAGGGCGACACGAGCCGGGTCCTGGAGCTCGAGGAAGACGGGGTCGCGCGCATCCACCTGCAGGGCGGATCGATCCTCCACACGGCGCGGGCGAATCCGACGAAGAATCCGGACCACCTCGCGGCCACGGTGAAGTCCCTCGAATCCCTCGGCGTCGACCACCTCGTTACGATCGGTGGGGACGACACGGCGTCGTCGGCGAACCGGGTGGCGGAGGCGGCGGCCGGGCGGATCAAGGTCGTCCACGTTCCGAAGACGATCGACAACGACCTGCCGCTGCCGAAGGGAATCCCGACCTTCGGCTTCGAGACGGCTCGCGAGCACGGAACGGCCGTGGTCGAGCGGATACAGATGGACATGGAAACCACCAATCGCTGGTTCTTCATCGTGATGATGGGTCGCTCGGCAGGCCATCTCGCCCTGGGTGCGGGAAAGGCCGCCGGCGCGCCGGTTACCGTGATCCCCGAGGAGTTTCCGAACCGCCCGATCCGGCTCGACGACGTGGCGAAGGTGCTCGAGGGCGCGATCGTCAAACGGCTGGCCCGGGGGCGTCCCGACGGCGTCGCCGTCATCGCCGAGGGAATCGCCGAGTACTTCGATGAGGATGATCCCATCCTCGCGGACGCACCGAGGGACGAGCACGGGCACATCCGCCTGGCGGAGGTTCCGATCGCCCGGGTGCTGCGCACTCGCGTCGCCGAGGCGCTGGCGGAGCGCGGCGTCAAGGTGACCATCGGCGAGAAGGACGTGGGCTACGAGCTGCGCTGCGGCTATCCGACCGCCTTCGATCGCGACTACACACGCGACCTCGGCGTCGGGGCCGTCGACACGCTGCTCGCGGGAACCTCGAGTGTGCTCATCACCCGCCAGGAGGGGCGGATCGTGCCGATTCCCTTCTCCGAGATCATCGATCCGAAGACGAACAAGTCGCGGGTCCGGGGGGTGGACGTCTCTTCCGACACCTACAAGAACGCACTCGCCCTGCAGGAGCGGATCACGGCCGACGATCTGGCGGACCCGACCGCCCTGGCCGCCCTGGCCGCGGCGGCGAACCTCTCCCCGCAGGAGACCGCGAAGTACTTCGCACCTCGGTGAGCGAAGCACAGGACGAGCCGCCGTTGGGTCGCGTGCCCGACGGAGCGCGGGCGCGACGGAATCCCTGGTGGATCCCGCCCTTCCTGGGGCGGGTTCCGGAGAAGGTGGAGCCGAAGTACGTGCGCTTGATGGGCGCCGTCTCCCTCGCCGTCTTCTTCGAGAACTTCGACCAGGCGATGCTCACCCAGGCCGTGAAGCAGATCGCCGAGGACTTCGCGATCGCCGAGTCGGAGCTCGGAAACCTCCTCGGCTGGGTACGACTCGGCGCGGTTCCGGCTCTGCTGCTCATCCCCGTCGCCGACCGCATAGGGCGCCGCCGGGTCTTCCTGGGCTCCATCGTCGGCATGAGTCTCGCCACGGCCCTGGCGGCCATCGCAACGAGTGCCGAGGTCTTCGTCGGGCTCCAGATGCTGGCGCGTATGTTCATGGTGACGTCCACCGCGACGGCCTTCGTGATCGTGACCGAAGAGCTTGCCGCGGAGCATCGGGGCTGGGGGATCGGAATCATCGGCGCCGTGGGGGCCTTCGGTGTGGGCCTTTCGGCTCTCCTCTTCGCCGCGATCGATTGGCTGCCCTACGGCTGGCGCGCCATGTACGTGCTGGGTGTCATCCCGCTCCTGCTCATGCCGATGCTGCGTCGTCGCGTGACGGAGACGGCGCGATTTCGGGACCAGGAACGCGAGCCTCTCGAAGGGGGGGCCGCGGCCTTCGCTGCCGGCTGGCTGAAGCCCGTCTCGAGCCTCGTGCGGGCCTACCCCGCCCGCACCCTGGGCGTCGCGCTGATCGGCGCTGCCCAGTCCGGCGGCGCCGCGGTGGCGTACAACTTCTCTGCGTTCTTCGTGCAGTCGGTGCACGGGTGGGCGCCTGGCCACTACTCGCTGATGCTTCTGGCGGCGGGCTCCTTCGGAGTCGTCGGCTATCCCCTGGCGGGCCGGATGGCCGACACGCGTGGGCGGCGGGTGGTGGGCTTCGTGCTCTTCACCGCGCTCCCCGTGCTGGCCCTGGGCTTCTACGCGGCACCCGGCTGGGCACTCCCCGTGCTGTGGGTCCCGATGGTCTTCGCCCTGACAGGAAGCTCTACGATCGTCCGAGCGCTCTCGACCGAGCTCTTCCCAACCTCGTTTCGCGGCACCGCTTCGGGCTGGGTCCAGCTGGTCGAAACCCTCGGCGCAGCCGCCATGCTCTTTCTGGTGTCGGCCCTCACCGCGCCGGGCGAGAGCGTCATTCCCGCCGTCCGCATCCTGGTCTTCGTCTCGCTCCTGGGCGCCGTGACCCTGCTGGCGCTGCCGGAGACCGGGCGCCGCGAGCTGGAGGACGTGAGCGCGGAGCGGTCCGGGAGCTGACCGGCGTCGGCTCGGCTCAGTCGCCGAGGGGCACGAGCAGGTGCTGGCTGATGTCGCCCACGAGATCCACGAAGAAGCGGTGGGCCGTGATCTTCCAGGCCCCCTCCACCCGCTCGAAGCGGTGGTGGTATCGGCCGGTGATGATCGGCTGGAGCGGGAGCGTGTCGGTCTGCTGGAACACCGTGTACTGCGAGCGGCATTCGGCGCTTCCCCGGGCCTCGTCGATCTCCACGATCGGGTTGGTGATCACGTGCTTCGTCTTCGGGGTTCCCGTATCGGGATAGAGGCGGGTGGTGGCCTCGTAGAGGTGGCGGACCGCCTCCGTGCCGCGGATGTCGAGCCGCCCGCTCTCGTCCGAGACCCGTGCGTCGGCCAGGAGCTCCCCGATCCCGGCGAAATCTCCCGCGTCGATCCGCTCGCCGTAGCCGTAGAGCAGATTCGTGATCGCGTAGAAGGACTCCATGGCGCCGACGATAACGCGCGCGGCGGAGAGCGCGGGCGGCGAAGCGGGGTCGGGGTGGATTTACCTCATGGCTGGCATGATAGAACCCCTCTGCAAACCGGAGGGGGTCCGGGTGGCGGAGGATGTCGGGGTGGAGGAATGGACGGGGGGCCTCGCGGAATCCCGCGAGGGAAAGCACCTCGAACGGCAGATCCGGGCGTTCCACTGGGTTCGTCTGCTCTCCGTCGTGGCGGATCGCCGCGCCGGATCCGCCGGCGAGCGCGAGGCGGCCCAGCGGGTCGGGGCCTGGATGCGCGAGATCGGCCTCGAGCGGGTCGAGCAGGTCGCATCGCCCGGCGAGCCCGAGCCCCCGTGGCGGATTGCCCTCCACCTGGCCTTCGGGGCCCTCGGCTGCGCCATGGGCGGTAGCCTGGGAATCGCGCTGGTGGCCCTCGCCGCCTTTTCCTTCCGACGGGACCTGGGGCCGGGAATGGGCCAGCTCTCGCGGCTATTGCCGTCGGCGGACACGATCCACGTGCTCGGTCGCGCCGGGGCGACGGACCCTCGTCGCAGGGTGATTCTCTCGGCCGGCCTGGATGCGCCCAGAGCCGGCGGGATCTTCTCGAAGCGCTTGACGACCTGGCTGGGGTGCCGCCGGCGGCGCTCCCGCGCGCCGCTCGTCTGGTGCGAGCGCGGTCTCTGGGCCGCTGCCGTGGTCGCCGGTGCTTCCCTGCTCCAGGCGTCGGGTCCGGTCTTCGCCGGCGCCCAGCTCGCCGTCACCACCGCGCTGCTCATTGCCGCCGCCGCCGCCCTCGAATGGGGCCTCGCATCGGCGACGCCCGGGGCGAACGACGATGCGTCGGGCGTCGCGGCCATGCTCACCTGCGGCGAGCAGATCCTCTCCCAGCTGCGGGGCGATACCGAGCTATTGCTCGTCGCCGGGGGCGGCAGCCACTGCGGCGCCACGGGGTTTCGCGAGGCCCTCGATCGGCATCCCGAGTGGCGGTCCGACCGCACGATCCTCCTCCACTTCGATCGTGTGGGAGGCGGGACGCTCCACTACGTGAGCAGCGAGGGGGCCTTCGAACGGACCGCGGTCTCGCCCCGGCTGCGCGAGGTCGCGCGCAGGCTCGCCATCGGCGGCGCCTACCCCGAGATCACGCCGGTGGACTTCGTGGGCGAGACGGACGCGCGCATCGCGTCCGCCCGTGGCTTCCACGCCCTCTCCCTCGTCGCCCTGGAAGACCGGGGCGCGCCGAGTCGCGATCACGCGAGCGACGACGTGCCCCAGCCCCTCGATATGGAGACGGTGATCTGGGCGGCGGACTTCGCCGCGGCCATCGTCGTCGCGAGCTGGCGCGGCGCATCGGATCCCTTGGCCATCGTCTGACGTCCGGGCCGGTTCGGAGCCTTCGTGCGCATTCCCGATCGCGTGCTTCCTGCCCCGCGTCGCGGCGACCTGCCGGAGCCGGTCCCGCTGCGCAAGATGGTGGGTCCGAGCATCATCCTCGTCGGCCTCTCCATTGGAAGCGGGGAGTTCGTCCTCTGGCCGCGCCTTACCGCTGAGTGGGGATTCGCGCTCTTCTGGGCCTGCTGGATCGGCGTGACCCTGCAGTTCTTCCTCAACATGGAGATCGAGCGCTGGAGCCTGGCCACGGGAGAGAGCGCCGTGGTGGGCTTCGTGCGGCTTCACCGCGCCTTCCTGCCGATCTTCCTGATCTGCGGCACCCTGCCCTGGGTGTGGCCCGGATGGGCGAGCGGCGCGGCCACCCTTCTGCACTGGGAGACCTCCCTGCCGGTGACGCCGACGGCGATCGGCGGTCTCGTCCTCTGCGGCCTCATCCTGTCGGCGGGCCCCGTCGTCTACCGCACCGTCGAGACGGTGCAGTTCGCCCTCGTCACCGTGATCGTGCTGCTGATGGGGGGCCTCGCGTTCACCGTCGTGGATGGGGAGCACGTCCGGCAGCTCCTCGCAGGGGCCCTGCGGGTCGGACACGTGCCGGAGGGGGTCCACCTGCCGATGCTGCTCGGCGCCCTCGCGTTCGCCGGAGCCGGCGGCTCGGTCAACCTCGCTCAGTCGAACTACATCAAGGACAAGGGCTACGGGATGGGGGCCTACATCGGGCGCATCACCAGCCCGTTCACCGGGCGCGAGGAGGCGGCGAGCGAGGTGGGGATCGCGTTCACCCCCGACGAGGCGAACCTCGCGCGCTGGCACGTGTGGTGGCGCCGGACGAACATCGAGCACTTCGCCAGCTTCTACCTGCTCGCCCTCCTGAGCCTCGCGCTCTTCTGTCTGATCGCCGCCGCCCTGCTCGAGCCGGGGGCCGAGGTGGCCGAGGGCTTCGGCTTCATCCGGGACGAGGCCGTCGCGATCGACGAGCGTTTCGGCACCCTGGGGCGCCGCATCTTCCTCTTCGTCGGCGTGGCCGTACTCTTCTCCACCGAGCTGGCGCTGCTCGACGCCGTCGCGCGCGTCGCGGCGGATCTCCTGGACACGGCACTCCTCGGTCGGCGCGGTCCGGGCCTCTCACGGCTCTACTTCGCGGTCGTGTGGATCCTCGTCGCAAACGGTGCTCTGGTGCTGGGGCTCGGCTTCGACCAGCCCCTGGCGTTGATCGTGCTCTCCGCCGCGCTGAACGGCTTCGTGATGTTCCTCTACTCCGGGCTCCTGCTCTGGCTCAACCTCACCAGCTTCGATCCACCGGTCCGCCCCTCGGCGGTGCGCATCGTCGCGCTGGTCGTGACCTTCGTCTTCTTCGGCTACTTCAGCATTCTGACCCTCTACGACCGCCTCTTCGGGAGCTAGGGCATGCTCGATGCGTTCCGCGATCTCGGGGCGGGGCTCTCGCGCTTCACCGAGCGCTGGGTTCCCGACTCGTGGGTGATCTGCATGATCCTCACGTCGATCGCCTTCGCCCTCGCGCTCCTCGGCGCCGGGGTCGGTCTCGAGGAGTCGGTCCTCGCCTGGGGAGACGGCGTGTGGGTGCTGCTCACCCTCGCGATGCAGTTCACGATCGCGATGGTCGCGGCCCACGCCTGTGTGTCGTCGCGACCGGTCTTCCGCCTGCTCGATCGTCTCGCCGCAATTCCTGACCCGGAACGACCCGCCCAGGCGCTCTGGCTCGCTGCGACCTTCTCCCTCGTCACCGCCTACGTGAACTGGGCGCTCTGCCTGGTCGCTTGCGCGCTCTTCGTGCCCTTCCTCTGCCGCCGGAACCCGAAGGTGGACGTGCGCGTCCTGATCGCCGCCTCCTACATCGGTCTCGGCACGGTGTGGCACTGCGGGCTGTCGGGCTCTGCACCGCTCATCCTCGCGACCCCGGGCAATCCCCTGCTCGCGCCGGGATCCGGCGCGCCGGTGGTGGACCGGCTCTATCCGGTCACCGAGACCCTCTTCATCCCCTTCAACCTGCTCTACATGCTGGCGGTGGGCGCGGCCGGGCTCGCCGCCGCGGTGCTGCTCCACCCGCGCCGCGATCCGGTCTGTCTCAGCCCGGCACAGGTGGAGGCGATCCTCCCGGCCCCTCCCGAGGAGCCGCCTCCCGCCGCGACACCCGCCGGGCGGCTCGAGTCGTTTCGCGGCTGGATCTGGCTCGCCGCGATCCTGCTCCTCTACCCCCTCGGCCACTCGATCGTGACCCGCGGCTTCGGCACGAGCTGGACGATCAACGCCTACAACACGGTCTTCCTGGCCGCCGCGCTGCTCCTTCACGGTCGTCCGGCCCCGTTCCTCGCGGCCTGCCGGAAGGGCGTCGACGCGGCCTGGGGGATCATCCTCCAGTTCCCGTTCTACGCGGGCATCTTCGGTCTGATGCAGAACACGGGGCTGGGGGGGTGGATCGGCGATCTGTTCGCGCGGATCGCGACCCAGTCGACCTATCCCTTCGTCGTCTACGCCTACTCGGCCGTGATGAACCTCTTCGTTCCTTCGGCCGGCTCGAAGTGGCTGATCGAGGCGCCCTACCTGTTGCCCGCCGGGGCGTCCCTGGACGTCTCGGTGGTGACCGTGCTGCTCGCCTACAGCTACGGCGACTCGACCACGAATCTGATTCAGCCCTTCTTTGCGATCCCGATCCTGGCGGTGACACGACTGCGCTTCGGCGACATCGTCGGGTACACGTTCCTGATCGCAACCGTCTGCTTCGCGGTGAGCGCCATCGCCATGGCGCTCATCCCGCCGAATCTCTGATCCGAGCCCCGGGTTGGAGGAGCTGCTCCGGGCCGGCGACGTGGCTCAGAGTCGGATGCGCGGCCGCGAGCGGCGACCCGAGATGCTCTGGAGGATCGCCCCCATCAGCATGCCCACGGCCAGGATGCCCGCTCCGGTGATCCACTCGGGCCAGCGCGCTCCCGCCTTGAGCTCGACGTTCTCGCGGGTCAGCAGCGCGATCTCGCTCTCCTGGGAGCTCGCCCGTTCCGCGAGCTCGGTGTTCTCTGCTTCGAGAGTGCTCGTCTTCTCGGTGAGCTCGTCGATGGTGGCTCGCACATCCGAGGTCTGTGCCTCCAGTCGCTCGAGGCGCACCGCGGCGGGCGGTTCCGACTGGAGGAAGCCCTCCGGAATCCAGCCGTCACCCTCTCCGGCGCGGACCTGGGTCCAGCCCTCGCCGCGTTTCAGGATGTCGACCCGGTCACCGGTGCCGATCCCCTGGAGGATGCGGTACTGCGTGCCCGGACCGCTTCGCAGGTTGAGCCGCACCTCGTCCTTCACCCAGGCGGTCTCGGCGCTTCCGGCAATCGCGACGGTCGTGGCGATTCCGATCGCGAGACCGATGGCGAGGGTCGTGGACGTCCAGCTTCGGGACCCGGACGCAGCGTCGGATGTGACGCGAGATGCCATGAACAAACCCCCCTCCGGCTCGTAGCTGCGCCGGCCTGCGTGGAGTGGCTCCCCGGGTAGGACTCGAACCTACGACCCAGCGGTTAACAGCCGCTTGCTCTGCCAGCTGAGCTACCGGGGAACGCTCCGGCGGGGGAGTCTAGGGGGTGCCCCCCGAAAATCAACGAACTCAGCGACTTCCGGCGCCCTCGACCGGAGTCGGCCGGGAGGGTGGGGCCTCGCTGCCGTCGGCGCGTAGCAGGACCACCACGTAGCGCTGCGTACCGCCCGAGGGCGGGGCGGGATCGACGAAGGCGTCTCCCTCGACCCGCCCGAGCTCCGTGCTTCCCAGCCAGCCGCTGCGCTCGATCCGCGCCCCCACGAAGCCCTCTCCCTGGCGGGGGTTCCAACGCAGGTGCACGCCGCCCGGCCCGGCCCGGACACTGAGGTCATACCCCACCCCCGTCGCGGTGATCGCCTTCGAGGGGCGGCTGGCCAGCTGGTTGCGATCCACGGCGACCAGCGTGTAGGAGACCGTCTCGCCGCTGGCCACCGACCGGTCGACCGCCTCGGTGGCGTCGCCCGGGACCGTCGCGACGAGCTCGGATTCGGCCTCGGCACCCCTGCGCAGCAGCCGGTACTCCTCGATGTCCCGCTCGACGTTCGGCTCCCAGGAGAGCACGTTCTCGCCCAGCCGCTGACCGCTGAGGTGCAGCCCGAAGGGGGGGAGGGGATCGGGCTTCGTCACGGCGCGCACGGCATCCGAGGGGGGCCCGACCGCGTCTCCCCGGTTGAAGGCTCGGATCCGGTAGTAGAAGACGCGCAGGTCGCCGAGATCCGAATCCACCATCGCTGTCGCATGCCGATCCGGGATGCTTTCGATGACCTCGAAGGGCCCGTCCGGTGCTGGGCTGCGCTCGATGACGTAGCCCGCCGTGACCCGATTCTCGGATGCACGCCAGCTGAGCGGCACCTCCCGGGGCTGGTCGCTGTAGGTACGCAGGCCTTTGGGAGCGTCGGGCAGCGGTGCCGTGGTGCCCACGACCACGTCGGTCACGAGGGCCGAGACCCGGCCCTCCGCGGAGAACGCTCGCATGCGGTAGAAGACCGTCTGTCCGTCGCCGAGAGGCGCCTCGCCGCCGCGGTCCACGAGCGCCATCGTGCCGTGGCCCCAGACGGCGTCGAGCCGCGAGAAGGGCCCCTCTCTCTGGTCGCTTCGCTCGATCAGGTAGCCCCCGACCTCGTCGAGGAGGAGGGGATCCCACTGGATGGGGATCACCCGATACCTGCCGCTGGTCACGCGAAGGCCCTCGGGCGCCGGGAGGTCTGCCGGCGGCGCCTCGATCAGGGGCGGCCGCTCCGGCGACCGGGGGCCGAGCCCGAAGATCGGTCCGACTCCCGCGCAGGCGGAGAGCGCCACGGCCCCCGAGAGGAGGGCGACGCGGGCGGGTCCGCCGCGGAGTGCAGTCCGTGCCCTCAGGATCCGCCCTCCGCCGGATTGGACTCGCGCAGGCGTTCGAGGTTCTCGAGCTGGCGCTCTGCCCGCGCGATGTAGGCCTGGATGCGCTCGTTGTCCGGATCGATGAGCAGCGCGCGGCGCCAGTAGTCGAGGGCGGCGTCGAGTCGCTCCTCGCCGAAGGCCTCGCGACCGGCCTCGACCAGCCCCTCGACCTCGCCGGCCAGGCGCTCGCGATAGCGCGCTCGCCGCTGGCGCCACTCGGCGTTGATCGCGGCCTGGAGCTGTCGCTCCTCGGTCTCGAAGTCCGGATCGAAGGGGTCGAGGGTGCGTAGTCGCTGGAGCGCCTCGCGCGCATCCTCCAGGTGTCCGCGTTTCAAGACCCGGTCGTACTCGGCCGCGAGGGCCGCCTTCCGGTCGACGAGCTCGCGTGTCAGCTTCTGCACGTGATCCAGGGTCTCGGAGTCGTCCGGTCGCAGCATCAGGGCGAGGCGGAAGTCGAGGATCGATTCAGCGAGTCGCCCCTGGTCCTCGAGCTTCCGGGCGTTCTCCACGTAGCGCACCACCAGCTGCTCGAGCTCCGCTTCCACCTCCGCCACCCGGGAGGCGATCTGCGCGTGGCCCCGCTTCGACGGCTCGACGCTTCGCCAGATCGCGAGGGCCCCGTGCCGATCGCCTTCGCGATAAAGCTGCTCCCCCTCCTCCAGGGGCGACATGCAGCCGAGGGTGAGGAGGAGCGCGGCCGTCCAGCGCGAGCCGCTCATGTGCTCGCCGGGGTTTCCCCGAAGGAGGCGGGCGGTCGCTTCGCGTCGACCTGGACCGAGTAGACGTGCACCGGCTCCTCGCGTCCCGAGAGCTGGCGCTCGCCTTCGAAGGAGAGCTCGACCGCTCCGCGCACCCGACGCTGGACGGCCTCGGAGACCAGGACCTGGCCGGGGCGGGCCAGCTTCTCCAGCCGATGCGCGACGTTCACCGCGTCTCCCACCGCCGTGAAGTCCGTGCGGCGGTCGGACCCGATGTTTCCGACCACGACGACGCCGGTGTGGATGCCGATGCCGAGGTCCACCGGGACGCGGGTCGGATCCTGCACGGGGAGGGCGCGCAGGTGCTCGCTGCGCTGGGCCATCGCGCGCATGATCTCGATCGCGGCGGTCACTGCGCGCAGCGGATGGTCCGCATGGGGGACCGGCGCGCCGAAGTAGGCCATGACCGAGTCCCCGATGAACTTGTCGATGGTGCCGCCGCGCCCGAGGATGATGTCCGAGATCAGCTGGAAGACCTCGTTGAGCAGACCGACGACGTCCTGGGCCTCCATTCCCTCGGAGAGCCGGGTGAACTTGCGGATGTCGACGAAAAGGATCGAGACATCGCGCTCGATGCCCGCCTGCTTCTCATTGTCGCCGCTTTCGAGGAGCTGGCTCAGCACGTAGTCGTCTACGTAGCGTCCGAAGGCCTGCTGGATGCGCTGCTTCTGCTCGAGGGCGTCGCCCATCTCGTTGAATGCCCGCGTGAGCTCGCCTACCTCGTCGTGAGAGGTGGGCGGAATGCGCACGGTGACGTCGCCCGCCGCGAGCAGGTCCACCCCGACCCGGAGGCGGCGCAGCGGCCCGACCAGGAGCGCGACGAACCCGACGCCTGCCAGGATGCCGATCACCACCACCAGCACCGCGACGATCCCGAGCTGCTCGGCGTTGCTGCGCACGACGGGATCCACGAGCACCCGGAGATCCATCTCGAGCTGCGTCTCTCCGACCCACACGTCGCTGTAGCGGACGGGCACGGCGACCACGAGTATGGAGCCGTCGCGGCCCACCCAGGGACCTCCCGGGTGGCCCTCGGCCGGGTCCGCGTACTTGATGCCCTGCTGTCCGCGCTCGTGTGCAGCGAGAGAGGCCGCGATCGTGCCGTCGCGCCGCAGGATCCGGACGGCGACGACGCCCTCGGCCTCGCCCGTCTCGTGGATCAGACTCTCGATCGACAGCTCGCGGTCGAAGTCGCCCTCGCCGAGGTCGAGCAGCGGCTCCTTTGCGGCGCCCGCCAGATTGAGCGCGAGGGCGCGGCCGCGCTTCTCCACCTCGGACTCGAGGGCGGCGCGCTCGTGGTGGGTCGCGAGGTAAGCGAGTCCGACGCACGCCAGCACGAGCAGCGAGACGACGAGGGCGCTGAACTTGACCTGCAGCGATCGCAAGAGGGGGCTTGCCTGTCTCCGGGGGTTCGGCCGGGGGGGCGGAACGCCTCGGGGAGCGTATACGTGAAAGTGGGGTGGTGGCTACCGTTCGATGAAGTTCCCGTGAAGCCCCGAGAGGTGGCGAGCGAAGACCGCGCGAGCCCCGCGCTCAGCCCATGCGGATCTCCCGGATCTCGAACTCCCGGGTCCCCTTGGGAACGCGCACCTTGACTTCGTCGTCCACGCCCTTGCCGAGCAGTGCTCGTGCGATCGGCGAGTTGAACGAGATGAGTCCCCGGGAGGCGTCGGCCTCGTCCTCGCCGACGAGGGTGTAGGTCACCTCCTCGTCGGTCTCGGAGTCGAGAAGCACGACGGTGACGCCGAAGCGCACGGCGTCCGGTGCGGGCCCCGTGGGGTCGATGACCTGGGCCCGCGCCAGCTTGTCCTCGACCTGGCGGATGCGTGTCTCGATGTGGCTCTGCCGCTCCTTGGCGGCGTGGAACTCGGCGTTCTCGGAGATGTCGCCGTGGGCCCGCGCGATCTCGATCTCCTTGATGATCTGGAGACGGTCCCGGCTCTTGAGCCGCTTCAGCTCCGCCTGGAGATCGGCGTAGCTGCCGGGTGTCATGGGGACGCGATCGGACATGGCAGTCTGCGCTCCGTCGGCGCCGGCGAGGCCGCGCGGGAGGTCCCGAGCGGTGCGGCATGGGGGCGGTCTAATCTGCCCCGGGGCAAGAAGAGCGACGCCCTGCGGCGGAGGCGTCGGCACCGGCTCGAAGCTACCTGGCGCGTCACGCCTGTCAACGGAGAGAGGACCGGAAAGGGTGGAAAAAACCCCGAATCTGTCGACCGAGCCCGGGACTCGGGGCCCCGGACCGGATCCGGAGCGCGCGGGATTCGTGCGCCTGGGCCTTTACTTCTACCTCGCGATCTTCGTCCTGACGCTTCTCGTCGCCCTGCTGCTGGACCGCCCCCTGCTCTTCGCATCGGCTGGCGCTGCCGAGGCGGGGATCGCGTGGACACGAGACGTCGGCGTCGGCCTGGCGGCCGCCGGGCTCGTCATCGCCCTCTCCGCCCTGCTGACCGAGCACACCCGGATGGGCGAGCGTCTCGCTGCGGGTCTGGCCCAGCTCATCGGACCGCTGCGGCTGCGCGACTGTCTGGTGCTGGCGGCGGCGAGCGCGATCGGCGAGGAGGCCCTCTTCCGTGGTCTGCTCCAGCCCCTCGTAGGCTGGGTCGCGGCGAGCCTGTTGTTCGGCTTCGCCCATTTCGCCCCGCGCCGCGAGCTGATGCCCTGGACCGGCTTTGCGATCGCCGCGGGCTTCGGGCTCGGCGCCCTGTTCGACGGGACGGGGAATCTCGTGGCGCCGGTCGTGGCTCACGCCGGCGTGAACGCCGTCAACCTGCGGCTGCTCGCGCGTCGCGCCGAGGGCTCTCCCGAGTCGGTCTAGCCGGCCGACCGCGGCGATCGCACCAACTAGCGGACTGCTGCGATCGCGCCAGCTAGCGGACTGCTGCGATCGCACCAGCTAGCGGACTGCTGCGATCGCGTCGATCTCGATCTGGACGCCGAGGGGCAGGGCAGCCACCTGGACGGTCGCGCGGGCCGGGGCGGGCTCGCCGGCGAAGAAGCGCGCGTAGACGGCGTTGACCCGGGCGAAGAGGGCGAGGTCGGTCAGGTAGATCGTGGTCCGCAGCACCGAGTCCAGACCAGAACCTGCGGCCGTGAGCACCGCTGCGAGGTTCTCGATCACGCGTTCGGTCTGGGCCTCGATCTCCCCTTCGACCACCGCTCCCGTCTCCGGGTCGAGAGGGATCTGACCCGATGCGTAGACGATCCCCGCATGGACGATGGCCTGGGAGTAGGGTCCGACGGGTGCAGGAGCGTCGCTCGTGGTTGCGGCCTTCACGGCGTCAGGCGTCGAAGGGCTCGGGCTCGACGTCGAGCCTCTCTTCGAGCAGGCGCAACACGTACCCGAGCAGCATCAGCTTCGGAAGGCGCTTGCGGGTGCGCGCGTCGATCGGCTCGCCGTTGCAGAAGTAGTCCGCATAGGAGGTGAAGAACTCGACG
>CALDCK010000029.1 GCA_937937315.1 uncultured bacterium | reverse complement strand
TCCGAGTGCCGTCATCTCACGGCGCAGGTCGACTTCTTCAGTGCGCGCCTGGATCGCGCCCAGGCTCTCGACAACCCGATCTGGGAGGCGCGGCTCGGGCGGCACCTCAACGACCTGATCGAGCGTCGCGCGACCCGCTGTCCCGAGTACGGCGACGGGGCCCAGGCGATGAGGCAGCTCCAGGAGCTGATGACCCTCGCCGCAAAGGGCGCGCTCACCTTCTTCACGATGGGCGCGTACTAAGTCAAGCGCGGCCGTAGGCGGCGCGCGGAGCGAGCCCTGGCGAGCGGAGTCGGAAAGCTGCCTCCGCCCCCGACTCCGCCGCATCGCTCGAACCCGGATCCCGGGTCACGCCATCTCGATCAAGCACGGCCCTGGGCCGGGGTGCGTCCCCTTCTGCCCCACCCGGGCGCGCCGTTGGTCTACACTGCGCGCATCGTCCCGCGGTGCGGCGCCTCGTGCTGTGGACCCGTAAGAGGAGACCCCCCGTGAAGCTCTACGACAGTGCGGCAGCCCCGAATCCCCGTCGCGTGCGCATCTTCCTGGCCGAGAAGGGCGTCGAGGTCGAAGTCGTCCAGGTCGACATCGGAACCGGGGAGAATCGCAAGCCCCCGTTCCTCGCGAAGAACCCGATGGGTGGACTTCCGGTGCTGGAACTCGACGACGGCCGCTTCCTGGCCGAGACCGTCGCGATCTGTCGCTACTTCGAGGAGACCCACCCGGACCCGCCGCTGATGGGGACCGACGCCGCCGACCGCGCATGGGTCGAGATGTGGAACCGGCGCATGGAGCACGAGATCGCACTGAACTGCATGCAGGCGTTCCGTCAGACTCACGACTTCTTCAAGGGTCGGATACCGCAGGTTCCCGAGTACGGTGCGGTCTGCAAGGAGGCGGCGCTGAAGCGTCTGGCCTGGCTCGACACCGAGCTGGCGGATCGGGAGTTCGTCGCCGGGGAGCGCTTCACCATCGCGGACATCACCGCGATGGTCGGCATCGACTTCGGTCGCGTGTCGAAGATCGCGATCGATCCGGCCCAGAAGAACCTGCAGCGCTGGCACGAGGCGGTGTCGAGCCGTCCGAGCGCGAAGGCGTAGGGAGCCGATGATGAGGCAGCGCGCCCTGGGTCGCTCCGGGCTCGTCGTCTCCGAGATCTGCCTCGGGACGATGACCTTCGGAAGCATGGCGGACGAGGCGGCCTCGATCCGCTGCCTCGACCAGGCCTTCGAGGCCGGCGTCGACTTCATCGACATCGCCGAGGTCTATCCGGTGCCGCCGGATCCGAGCTACGCCGGGGTGTCGGAGCAGATCTGCGGGAAGTGGCTCGCCGACCGCCCGCGCGACTCGGTCGTGATCGCCACGAAGGTGGCCGGCCCCGGCGGCGGATGGTTCCGCGGCCCGGTGCGCTCGGGGCGTACGGCCCTCGACCGCCACCACATCGAGCGAGCCGTCGAGGCGAGCCTGCGGCGCCTGGGAACCGACTACATCGATCTCTATCAGACCCACTGGCCGGATCCGAACCTGCCGATCGAGGTGACCCTCGAGGCCCTCGATCGCCTGGTGGAGGAGGGGAAGGTTCGCGCCGTGGGGTGCAGCAACGAGAGCGCCTACGGCCTCGTGAAGAGCCTGTGGATGGCGGATCTGCGCGGCATTGCGCGCTACGAGACGATCCAGAACAACTACGGCCTGTTGAACCGACGCTTCGAAGACGAGCTCGCGACCGTGTGTCGTCGCGAGGGCGTGAGCCTGCTGCCCTACAGCCCGATCGCCGGCGGGGTGCTCTCGGGGAAGTACCAGGACGGCGCCTGGCCCGAAGGGGCCCGCTTCTCCCGCTATCGGGATCACGATGGGCGCACGCGGGTGATGACGAAGCGCTTCCTCAACGACGCCTCGCTGGAGACCACCCGGCGCGTGCACGAGATCGCCGCCGGCTGCGACATGGATCCGATCACCTTCGCGGTGGCCTGGACGCTCACGAAGGACTTCGTCGGATCCACGATCATCGGGGTTACCCACCCGGATCAGCTGGGTGTTCACCTCGCCGCCGCCGAGGCGCAGCTTCCCGAGGATGCGATCGCGGCCGTAGACAGGTTGACGAGGGAGATCCGCTACCCGCTGGGCTAGATCCCGGCCATTGGGAGCGGAACGCCATCGGGCCGTCGGGTGTCCGAGCTGCACAGGGGCCCCGTTGGGGCGAGCGGAGGTGACGATGAGCTGGAAGCTGGGTCTCGCGCTGGTCTTCGTCGCGCTCTTCGCCCAGGCGAGCGGTGCCAGCGGACGCGGTGCGGACGGGAACTTCGACGTACGGACGTCCTCCCACTTCGTCCTGCACCAGGACGTGGATATCGATCAATCCGGCGGCTTCCACGGCTCGCGGCGCTTCGAGCAGCAGGTGCTGGCGACCCTCGAGTCGGCCTTCGAGAATCTCGATCGGCTGCTGGGTCTGCGCCCGGAGCGAAAGCTCGACGTCGTCGTCTACGACTCGGGGATCTTCGATCAGCAGTTCGGCGGCCTCTTCCGCTTCCAGGCAGCGGGCTTCTACGCGGGCATCATCCGCGTGCGCGGGGCGAGTGAGCTCTCGATCCAGCTCCGCCGCGTGCTCCATCACGAGCTGGTCCACGCAGCCCTCGACGTGGCAGCGCCCTCCTTCGTCTTCCCGGCCTGGATCAACGAGGGAGGCGCCGAGTGGTTCGAGGCGCGCGCGGCCCTCGGCAAGCGCGGGCTCTCGGGGCCCGAGTGGGCGGCGCTCCAGCGCCTGGCCGCGTCCGGGTCCCTCTTCTCCCTGGCGCAGCTCTCGGTGCCGGCCTACTCGCGCATGGGAGGGCAGAGTGCCCAGATCGCGTATCTTCAGTCCTACGCCCTGATCGAGTTCTTGGCTCGAACCTACGGCGAGCGCACCCTGCCGCGCTTCTATGCCGAGCTGATCCGCTCCCGCGACGTGGCCCGCGCGCTCAAGCGAGTCTATCGCCTCGATCCCCAGCAGCTCGAGGCCCTCTTCTTCGACCAGCTCCAATAGAGGGCTGCTAACGTCGCGTCGTGCGGAACGCACTCGTCTCGATCGGAGTCGTCGCGCTCGTTCTCGCCTGTGGCCAGGGTGGTGGAGACCTCCATGCCGGCCGCGGCGTCGTGCGCGACGTGCTCGTAGACGACCGCCAGGTCGTGATCGAGCACGGTGACATTCCGGGCTTGATGCCCGCGATGACGATGAACTTCGACGTCCCGAATCCCGCCCTGCTGGCGCGACTCGAGCGGGGGCAGGTCGTCGACTTCGCGCTGCGCAAGCACGGACGCGCCTGGATCATCGTCGGCGCGGAGGTGGTGGATGCCGCCCAGCTCGGTGGCGTGGCGCCTCCCGGCCAGCTCGCCGTCTCGGATGACGAGGCCCCGCCCTTCGATCTGATCGACCAGGACGGAGAGCGCGTGCGCCTCGAGGACCTGCGCGGCCGCGCGGTCCTGCTCGACTTCATCTTCACCCACTGTCCGGGCCCGTGTCCCATTCTCACCGGCGTCCACGTGGCGATCCAGCGCATGCTTCCCGACGACCAGCGCGAGCGCGTCCACTTCGTGTCCATCTCCCTCGACCCGGAGCGCGATCGGCCCGAGGTGCTGCGGGCCTACGCGAAGGCGCGGGGTGCGGACCTCTCGGGCTGGTCCTTCCTCACGGGCAGCGCCGAGGAGATCGACCCGGTCCTCGCGGCCTACGGGGTCGGCAAGCGGCTCGTGGAAGGGGAGGAGATCGAGCACACGGTCGCCACGTTCTTGATCGACCCGTCCGGATGGATCGCGAAGCGCTACCTCGGGCTGGCCCACGAGCCGTCGGAGATGCTCGACGACCTGCTCGGCGTGCTCTGAGCCTTCCCGCCGCAGCATCTGCTATTTTCGCGGCTCGATGGACGCGCTCACCGCCTTCCATCCCGCCGTTCGCACCTGGTTCGAACGGCGTTTCGAGCTCGGGCCGACGGAGCCCCAGCTGCGCGGTTGGCCGCACATCGCGGCGCGCCGGGACACGCTCATCGCGGCGCCGACCGGATCCGGGAAGACCCTCGCCGCCTTCCTCGTCTGTCTCGACGAGCTGTTTCGCGAGGCCGAGCGGGGCGCGCTCTCCGAGGCGACCCGCGTCG
>CALDCK010000028.1 GCA_937937315.1 uncultured bacterium | reverse complement strand
TTCTGGAGCTTCGTCGTCGCGGTCCTGCTCTTCAGCGTGGGCGGCCTCTTCTCCCTCTACGAGGGCTGGCACAAGCTCGAGGCCGAGGGCGAGATCCAGAATCTGGGCCTCGCCGTCGGGGTGCTCGGCTTCTCGATCCTGCTCGAGTGCTGGAGCATGTGGGGTTGTCTCCGGGAGGTGAACCGGATCCGGGGCGAGCGCAGCCTGTGGCGCTGGCTCCAGCAGTCGCGGAGCTCGGAGCTGGTCGTGGTCTTCGGCGAGGACCTGGCGGCGCTCCTGGGCCTGTCGACGGCGCTCTGCTTCGTGGTGCTGGCCGGGGTCACCGGCGACCGCCGCTTCGACGCCATCGGCTCGATGGTGATCGGAGCGCTCCTCGTCGTCGTCGCCGCGTTCCTGGCGGTTCGTGTGAAGGCGTTGCTGATCGGCCGCTCGGCGGACCCGGAGGTCGTCGAGGCGATCGAGCGCGAGATCGCCCGCGAGCCGATGATCGAGCAGGTCTTCAACGTCATCACTGTGCAGGTGGGCAGCCAGCTGATGCTGGCGGCGAAGGTGCGCCTCGCGGAAGGTCTCGGCCTCGAGGAGGCTTGCCACCACCTGAACCGGCTGGAGAAGAACCTGAAGCGGCAGATTCCGGAGATCGGCTGGTCGTTCATGGAGCCGGACCTCGAGGACTGAGCCGGCGCCGTCCGGCTTGCGCGACGCTGGGCACGCGTGCAGGATGGATCCGAGCGCGCGTGACGGTGCGCCTCGGGAGGAGGGGCCGATGAAGGTCGCCATCGGCGTCGGAGCCGCGGACTCGGGTCGCGGCGGAGATTTCGAGCGGGTCGTGCGCTTCGCGATCGAGGCCGAGCGGCTGGGCGTGGACTCGGCCTGGACCGCCGAGGCCTGGGGCATGGACGCGGTGGGCCCCCTGGCGTTCCTGGCCGCTCGAACCCGGACGCTGCGTCTCGGCACGGGGATCATGCAGATCAGTGCCCGGACGCCGTCGATGACGGCGATGACGGCGCTCACCCTGGCCTCCCTCAGCGGCGATCGCTTCATGCTGGGCCTGGGGGCCAGCGGCCCCCAGGTGGTGGAGGGCCTCCAGGGTGCGGCGTTTGCGCGTCCGATCCAGCGCATGCGCGAGACCATCGAGATCGTCCGCATGGCGCTGCGGGGCGAGAAGCTCGTCTATCAGGGAAGGCATCACCAGCTGCCGCGCCCGGGAGGGGAGGGCAAGGCTCTGCGGCTCTCCCAGCCGGCGAATCCGGGCATCCCCATCTACCTGGCGACGCTCTCGCCGAAGGGGCTCGAGCTGACCGGGGCGCTGGCCGACGGCTGGCTGGGGACGTCTTTCACGCCGGAGAACGCGGACGCACACCTCTCCCACCTGGTGGTGGGCGCCGAGCGCGCGGGCCGGAGCCTGGCGGAGATCGACCTGTGCGCAGGCGGTTCGGTGGGCTTCGCCGACGACCCGGAGCCCCTGATCCGGGCGCACAAGCCCGGGCTGGCCTTTACCCTGGGCGCGATGGGCTCGGGGAAGACGAACTTCTACAACGACGCTTATCGGCGCGGTGGCTTCGCCGATGCCGCGACCGAGGTACAGCGGCTCTGGCTCGACGGGAAGCGCGGCGACGCAGCGGCGCGCGTTCCCGACGAGATGGTTCTGCAGTCGAACCTCCTGGGGACCGAGGCCATGGTGCGGGATCGGATCCGCAAGTATCACGCGGCCGGAATCCGGACTCTCCGCCTGCAGCCCCTGGGCGCGGACGAGACGGCCCGCCTCGACACGCTGGGGCGCGCCGTCGAGCTGGTGCGCGAGGAGAGTGGCGGAGCGGAGCGAACCGGACGCTCGTGAGCGACGCCGCGCCCCAGGTCTCGAATGCTCCCGCACGCGGCGCCCCGGCCGAGGCGGAGAGCTACCGGGTCTCGGTCGTGGTCCCGGTCTTCAACAGCGCCGACACGCTCGAGGAGCTGGTGGGCGGCCTCCAGGACGCGCTCGCGGGACGCTACGCCCTCGAGGTCGTGCTCGTGAACGACGGCAGCGCCGATGCCTCGGGGACAGTGTGCCGCGACCTGGCCGCGCGTCACGCCTGGGTCCGGTTCGTGGACCTGGCCCGAAACTTCGGTGAGCACAACGCCGTGATGGCAGGGCTCACCTACGCGAGCGGAGACTGCGCGGTGGTGATCGACGACGATCTCCAGAACCCACCGGGCGAGGTGGTGAAGCTCGTGGAGAAGCTGCGGGAGGGCCACGACGTGGTCTTCGCGCGCTACGACCGGAAGCACCACTCGGGGCTGCGCAACCTGGGAAGCCGCTTCAACAACGCCGCGGCGAGCCTGCTCCTCCAGAAGGAGCGGGACCTCTACCTGTCGTCGTTCAAGGCCCTGAACCGCTTCCTCATCGACGAGGTCACGCGCTACGACGGTCCCTATCCCTATGTGGACGGCCTCATCCTGCGGGTGACGCGGCGCTACGCGACCGTGCTCGTGGAGCATCGGCCCCGCCCCCGGGGACGCTCGAACTACACGCTGGCTCGCCTGCTGGCGCTGTGGCTCGACATGTTCACCAACTTCTCGATCCTGCCCCTGCGTGTCGCATCCCTGCTGGGCCTCGCCTTCTCCGCCACCGGCTTCGTCCTGGCCGTCGTCTTCGCCCTGGAGCGCCTGCGCAATCCGGACCTGCCCACGGGCTGGGCCTCGATCGCCGTGATTCTGCTCGTGGTGTCGGGGGTCCAGCTCTTCGCCCTCGGGGTGATCGGGGAGTACGTGGGCCGGCTCTTCCTGAAGGACAACGGCAGCCCCATGTTCGTCGCACGGGAGACGGTCAACTGCGACCCGAGCCCCCGGTCGTGACCCGGATCGCAACCTTCGACCCGCGCCCCGGGTTCGAGGCCATCCGCGACGAGGTGCTGGCTGCGATCGAGCGCGTCCTGGCCTCGGGCCGGATCGTGCTCGGACCCGAGGTCGAGCGGTTCGAGGCCGGTCTCGCCGGGAGCCTCGGAGAGGACTGCGTAGCCGTGGGCGTGGCGAGCGGAACCGCCGCCCTGTCCCTCGCCCTGCGCGCACTCGAGGTCGGTCCCGGGGACGAGGTCGTGACGGTCGCGAACACCGCCGTCGCGACCGTGGCCGCGATTCGCGAGGTCGGCGCGACCCCAGTGTTCTGCGACGTGCGGGGGGACACGGCGTTGCTCGATCTGGACCGCCTGGAAGGCGCACTCTCGCCGCGCACGAAGGTGGTGGTGCCGGTGCACCTCTACGGCAACGTCGTCGACGTGGAGGCGCT
>CALDCK010000027.1 GCA_937937315.1 uncultured bacterium | reverse complement strand
ATGAAGGAGATCCAGGAGAAGTACAAGGACGATCGTCAGCGTCAGTCGGAAGAGATGATGAAGCTGTACCGGACGGAGAAGGTGAATCCGCTCGGTGGCTGCTTCCCGATGATTCTCCAGCTTCCGGTCTTCATCGGGTTGTTCTACGCCCTGCGCAGCAGCATCCACCTTCGCCAGGCGCCGTTCTTCGGATGGATCGACGATCTCTCCGCACCCGACGAGCTGTTCGTGATCCCGGGCATCGAGATCCCGGTGCGGGTCCTGCCGCTCATCATGGGCGCCACGATGTTTGCGCAGCAGAAGATCACGCCGATGCAGACGCCGGATCCGACCCAGGCGCGGATGATGTTGATCATCATGCCGGTGATGATGACCGTCCTGTTCTATCAGTTCCCCTCCGGTCTGGTGCTTTACTGGATGATGAGCAACCTGCTCGCCATTCTTCATCAGCTCTGGATCGGGAAGGGAATGAAGGCGCCGGCTGCGGCGCCGGAGAGCGCCAACTAACATCGCGGCGCGACCGCAATCCTCGAATCGTTCGAGAGCCGAAGGAGACCCCCATGTACGATTCCCGAAACGAGCCCCACGAGTTCGTGGCCGACAACCGAGATGAAGCGATCGCCAAGGCGACGCAGTTCTTTGGCGTCGAAGCAGATGCGTTGGATCTGGGTGAGCTGCCCGAAGGCAGCGTGTACGGCCTTTCGGGGCGCGCGGTCGTCGTCGCGGCGCCGAAGGGGCGGCCGGCGCCGTCGGGTGGCGGAGGTGGTGGCCGGGATCGAGACCGGGACCGGGATCGCGACCGGGGCAGGGACCGGGACCGGGACCGCGACCGTGGACGCGGTCGCGGGCGCGACCGGGATGGTGACCGTGGACGCAGCCGCGGGCGCGACCGGGATGGTGACCGGGAGCGCAACCGGGAGCCCGCCCGGGAGGCTCGGGAAGAGAGACCGGCCCCGGCGGCGCTGTCGGACGAGCCTTCAGTCGGCACCCCGCGGGGGAGCCTCGGTGAGTCGGGCAAGTACATACTGGGCATCGTGGAGCGTCTCGATGTGGGCCCCTTCGAGATCGGGGAGAGCGAAGAAGGTGAGCTGATCGTGTGTGACGTGAAGGGAGATGCTGCGGCTGCACTCGCCGGTGGCGAGGGTCGCGCGGTCGATGCGCTCCAGCTGTTGGTGAACCAGGCGGCGATGCAGCGGGCCGAGGATGGCGAGGCGAAGCGCGTCGTGCTCGACATCGAGGGGAACGCAGACGCCCGTGAGGGCTTCCTCGAGAGGCTTGCCGAGCGCGTGGTCCGGCGCGCGAGGGAAGGGGCCCGCGCAGTGGCCCTCGATCCGATGAACGGCCGAGATCGTCGCATCATCCACTTGGCCGTCCGGGAACACGAGGGCATGGCCACCATGAGTGTGGGCGAGGGGCGATATCGCCAGGTGGTCGTCGTGCCCGAAGGCGCCGACGAGTACGATGAGGCGGTTCGCCAGACCGAAGCCGCCGAGCAGGGAGCCTGAGCCGGGACCTTCCGGGTCGGGCGGATCGGGTTCCACGTGGAACGCCGACTGCTGCGTTGGTGCCTCGTTCCACGTGGAACCTGGGACTCACTGAAGTCAACGTTCCACGGGGAACACTCCTGAGCGAATCCCTTCAGCGGGCTCGCCGGCTGCTCGAATCCGGGCTCTCGGAGCTCGGCACCGAGCTCCGCCCCGGAGCCGTCGATGCTCTGATCGACCTGGCAGAGCTCCTCGCCGCCTGGTCCCAGCGCATGAACCTCACGGCCCATCGGGAGCCGGAATCGATCGTCTCTCGCTTGATTCTCGACGCAGCCGCCCTGGAGCGTGTCCTGCCCGAGGCCGGCAGGATCGTCGACCTGGGATCGGGAGCGGGCTTCCCTGGGCTCCCCCTGGCCGTGCTCCGGCCCGACGCCGAGATCGTGCTGGTGGAGGCGCGTGAGAAGAGGCACCATTTCCAGCGTGCGGCGATCCGTCGCGCGGCACTCCAGAATGTCCTGCCGGTACGGGGCCGCGCCGAGGAGGTCACCCCTCTCCCTAGCCCCCTGGTCGTCGCCCAGGCCCTCGCGGCACCGACAAACGCCCTCGAGCTCGCCATTCCCTGGGCTGCCGTTGGCGGCTGGATCGCTCTCCCGGGCAGCCCCTCCTCGGAGGATCCCACGCCGCACCCAGGGATCGTCGCGAGCGGGCGGCTCGTCTATCGGGTGCCTGGCGAGGGACCCGAGCGGACGGTCTGGCTGGGCCGGCGCCTCGGCTGACACCCTGCCCGGGGTCGGGCTCGCCGGACTCCCCGGCCGAGTTCCTCGGCAACCCAGCCCAGGCCCCTCCCTCCGCCAGAGTCAGCGGGGCCCGGTCCAGGCGCGGCAGAAAGGGGGTCGAGGCCAGCGACCTGGCCAGGGGCCCGATTGCTGGTCTGCTGCCGCCGACTGTGGTACTCATCCCAAGGTGAGGCAAGTACCCCCGGGGGGAGCTGTCCATGAGGGAGAGAGGGTCGGATGGGTGACCTCGGCCGCGTGATCGCCGTGGTGAACCAGAAGGGCGGTGTGGGCAAGACCACCACCGCCGTGAATCTGGCCGCAAGCTTCGCCGTGTCCGAGCAGCGGACCCTGCTCGTAGATCTCGATCCCCAGGCGAACGCCACGAGTGCCTATCGGATCGAGTCCCCGCGACACATCTATGATGCGTTGATCGGGCGCTGCGTCCTCAAGGACGTGACCTTCCCGACCGAGCTGCGCTTCCTCGACGTCGTTCCTTCGGGCCGCGACCTCTACGGTGCCGAGATCGAGCTCGTGTCGGCTCCGCGCCGAGAGCACCGCCTTTCGAGCCTCCTCGAGGGAGCCCGCGAGCACTACACGACCACCTTGATCGACTGTCCCCCGTCCCTCGGCCTGCTTACCCTCAACGCGCTCACCGCCGCAGACGGCGTGCTGATCCCGCTTCAGTGCGAGTACTACGCCCTCGAAGGTCTGGCGGCCCTGCTGGAGACCGTCGACCTCGTCGGTCGTGAGCTCAATCCCACCCTCGCCATCGACGGCGTGCTCCTCACCATGTTCGATGGTCGTAACCGGCTCAGCAGACAGGTCGAGGATGAGGCGCGACGTCATCTGGGCGATCGGGTTCTGCGCACCGTAGTCCCACGCAACGTACGGCTCTCGGAGGCGCCCAGTCACGGCAAGCCGGTGCTGCTCTACGACGCACACTCCCGGGGTGCAACGGCCTACCTGGAGCTCGCCCAGGAGCTCATGCAGCGCCGGTCCGCCGCCCGGGAGGCCCACGCCGCATCCGGTATCGATCCCGCCGCCCCGACCCCGGCACCCCCCCGCACCGACGAGCCCTAGCTCGACAACACCCTTGGGAGAAATCGATGAACACCCCCCGGAACCCGCTCCCGAGCAGCGAGGGCACCTTGCGCAACACACTTCGGAGTCACCAATGAGCACCCCGCGCAACGCCCTCGGGCGAGGTATCGGCGCATTGATCCCGAACGCGCCGCCGGCTGCGGCACCCTCCGAGCCCGACCGGGTGGATGCCGCCGTCACCGTCGGCTCCCGCGAGATTCCCCTCGACGCGATCGATCCCAACCCGGAGCAGCCCAGGCGCCTGTTCGACGACGCGCAGCTGTCGTCCCTCGCGGCCTCGATCCGTGTTCACGGCGTCCTCCAGCCCGTCGTCGTACGACCTGCCGGCGATCGTTACGAGCTCGTCGTCGGCGAGCGTCGCTGGCGCGCATCCCGCGTCGCCGGTCTCGACACCATTCCCGCCGTGGTCGCAGACGTCGACGAAGCCGATCGTCTCGAGGTTGCGCTGGTCGAGAACGTCCAGCGTCACGATCTCAATCCCATCGAGCTCGCCTTCGCCTTTCGCACCCTCTCCGAGACCGGAGCGACCCAGGAGGAGATCGGTCGGCGGGTCGGTCTCGACCGCTCGACCGTCGCCAACACCCTACGTCTCCTCGACCTGCCGAAGGAGTTCCAGGCCGACGTCGAGAACAGTCGCCTGACCACCGGACACGCCAAGGCCCTGCTCCAGGTGTCGGCGCCCGAACGCCGCCAGCAGCTGCGCGATCGCATTCTCGAAGAAGGCCTGTCGGTGCGGGCCGCCGAGCAGATCGCCCGCCCGACTCCTGCTCCCGAACGCAAGCGCCAGGAGCGGGGCCCCGTGGATCCGCACCTCCAGCGCCTCGGCGACTCCCTGCGCCAGCACCTCCAGACCCGGGTGCGGATCAATGGCGATGGAGACCGCGGCCGCATCGAGATCGAGTACTTCGGCGGCGAGGACCTCGATCGTCTGAGCGGCCTCCTGCTCGGCGATGTCTGACGCGCCGGATGACGCACCGGCGAGGCCTTCCCCCGCCATTCTGGTGGAGGGCGCCGTCTTCGAAGGGCTGCTGGTGCTCCCTGGCCCCGCCCGGATCGACGGTCGGGTACGCGGCGAGGTGCTCGCGGCAGGGGACGTCTGGGTCGGCCCGTCTGGGGTGGTCGAGGCCCACCTCGATGGGGGCACGGTGGTGATCGAGGGCCGGGTCGAAGGGGATGTCCAGGCCCACTCGTTGATCGAGCTGCGAGCCGGCGGTCGGGTCCGCGGCCGCGTGAGCGCGCCGCGACTGCGCATGGCCGACGGCTCGATCGTCGACGGTCCCTGTGAGACGGGTGGCTCGCCTTGAAGTTCGCGCCAGCTATGTAAGAATTGCGCCCGCCCAGGCACCGGCTCGCGCCGGGCCTCGTCTTCTTGGCGCAGCCCTTCCAGTCCGATCGGTGGCGTGCCGCCCGGCTCCAAGCGGGATGCGCATCCAACGCCCCGAACCCTCATGCAGCAGACGCTCTACGGCCCACGTCGGTTGGGGAACGTCCGAAGGCATGTGACGACGCGAGGGGCCGGCGCGTCCCGTGCAACCCTTTGCAGCCCGGCAGGAACGTCGGAACGATGTTGGAGCGAGCGACGGTGAGAGCGATCGGCGAGACCGGACGAACTGCGCTGCTCCTGGCTGCACTCCTGATCCTCGCGCAGCCTTCTCACGCCGCCGGCGACCTGGTGCTCGTTCCGAGCCCGCCGCTTCTCGTCGCGCTCATCGTCTTGTTCGCCCTGCTCGTGCTGCCGGTGAACACCCTCGTCTTCAAGCCGATCTTCAAGATCCTCGACGAGCGCGAAGCACGAACCACCGGCACCCGCGAGCAGGCGGAGCAGATCGAGCGTGACGCCCAGGAGATCCTCGACCGCTACGAGGCTTCCGTTCAGGCGGTCCGGGCCGAGGCCGAGCAGACCCGGCGCGCAGCGCTCGAGGCTGCGCGCAGCGATTCTCAGGGAACCGCCAACGACGCCCGGGCCGAGGCCGAGCGCGAGATCGAGCAGGCCCGCAACCAGATCGGCAACGAGTTCGAGGCGGCGCGCACAGCCCTGCGGAGCCAGTCCCAGGATCTGGCGCGGCAAGCGGCATCGAGCGTGCTGGGTCGGGTGCTCTGATGCGCACCCCGATTGTTGTCACACTCTGGATCTGTCTCGCTGCGGCTCCGTCCCTTGCGGCGGGCGGTGGGGACGAAGCGGGAGGCGGACTCCTGTTCCCGATCCTCAACTTCGTGCTCCTGATTGCGGTGCTCGTCTACTTCGCGCGAAAGCCGGCTCTGGCCTTCTTCGGCGAGCGCCGGGATCGGATCCAGGGCGACCTCCGGTCGGCTGCGGAGCTCAAGAAGCAAGCCGAAGAGCGCTACGCGAAGTGGCAGCGGCGCCTGGCCGATCTCGAGACCGAGCTCGCGTCGATCCGGGAGACCTCGCGCGAGCGCGCGACGACCGAACGGGAGCACATCCTGGCCGACGCCCGGGCGAGCGCCGAGCGCATCCGCCGCGACGCCAGCACCGCGATCGAGCAGGAGCTGCGCCGCGCCCGCGCCCGACTGCGCGAAGAGGCATCGGATCTCGCCGTCGAGCTGGCCGCAGGGATCCTGCGCGAGCAGGTCACCGAGGCCGATCGGGATCGACTCCTCGACGAATTCGTCGCCCGGGTCGAGTCGTCCGCGACCGACGGCGACGGAGCCAGGAGGTAGCCCTTGCGCAGTTCAGCAGCGGCGAAGCGCTACGCGCGCGCACTCTTCTCGATCGCCAGCGACGACGCCGCCGTGGAGTCGGTGCGCGGAGACCTCGAGGGGATGAGCCGGCTCATGGCCGACACCCCAGAGCTGCGCCGGGCGCTCTTCCGTCCACTGCATCCCGTCAAGGATCGGCGTGCCGTCCTGTCGAGCGTGTGTGAGCGCGCCGGCTCGAGCGCCAGCGTCCGGAACTTCCTGGCGTACCTGATCGACCAGCGCCGACTCGTAGACTTCGATGCGATCGCCGCGGAGTTCGCCCGTCTCGCCGACGAGGCCGCCGGTCGCATCAAGGCCGAGGTGATCGCTGCGAGCGAGCTGCCGGATCCGCAGCGCGAGCGCTTGCGAGCGGCTCTCGCGCGACGCACCGGTCGAGAGGTGGACCTCGTGGTCGAGGTCGACCCGAGCCTGATCGGCGGCGCCATCGCGAAGGTCGGCGGCGTCGTATTCGACGGAAGCTTGCGGCGTCAGCTGTCCCAGCTGCGCGACACCCTCACGAGAGGACAGTGATCGATGGATATCAAGCCCGGTGAAATCACCGACATCCTGAAGCGCGAAATCAAGGAATACGACCGAGAGATCGACGTCGCCGAGACCGGCACCGTCCTCTCCGTCGGCGACGGCATCGCGCGGGTCTACGGCCTCGAGAACGCGATGGCCGGCGAGCTGGTGGCCTTCCCTGGCGACGTCAACGGCATGGTCTTGAACCTCGAAGAGGACAACGTCGGCGTCGCCGTGATGGGCGAGGCGTCCCACATACGCGAGGGCGACCTGGTCCGGCGTACGAACCGGATCATCCAGGTGCCGGTAGGAGAGGCCCTGATCGGACGTGTCGTGGACGCGCTCGGCAATCCCATCGACGGCAAGGGCGATATCGCGTCCAACGACACGAGGCGCGTCGAGCTGAAGGCTCCGGGAATCGTGGCGAGAAAGGGCGTCCACGAGCCGCTGCAGACGGGCGTCAAGGCCA
>CALDCK010000026.1 GCA_937937315.1 uncultured bacterium | reverse complement strand
CCATGCGCGAAGCCGTACTCCATGAACGTCTCGATGCCACCGTTGTTCGTCCGATTGAAGTTCGTGACCGTCTTCACCGTATAGGGCGCACCCACGACCGAGATCATGATCGTGTTCGTCCCACCGATCGTCAGGATGCCGCCAACGCCGCCGCCGATGGCGAGGCCGTTGCTCGTACCGCCGACGTCGAGGGGCAGGAAGAACCCCGCGCAGCCCGTCAGCACGAGGCAGATGCGCACGCCACCGGTAGCCGGAAGCGTTGCCGGCGAGAGCCCACCGGCGGTGCTCGCGATAGCGCCGGAGATGTTGCCCAGAGTGGCTCCGTTGCCTTCCTGACCGGTCAGGTCGGGGCGGCCGCGGATGTTGGTGAGGATCACCACGACGATGCCGCCATTTGACACGATCGGGTCGGTCACGGGCAGCGTCGTGTTCAACGAGAGGCCCGGCACCCGGCCATTCACCGCCGACTGGAGGTGCGTACCGCCGCCGGTCGTCGTGATCGTCGACACGGCGATTGCTGTATCGGTCGCCTCGGCACGGCCGAGGTTCGTGAACTGGAGGCTCAGCTCCACCCACGAGTCCATCGCCACCGCGCCGGCCTGGCCGGCTGCGAGCAGCGAGATGATTCCTAACAGGAATCCCTTGGATGCAATGCGAATCATGCTCTCTCCTTGAGTGACTGAAGAGTCGTATCCGGCCCACAATGGGCCGCGCGCATGTGTAGCAAGCTGCGTGCCGGCGCGCCATATTCGTAACCTATTGAAACATAAGTATTTTGTACCTGAGCCAGTCCGCCGAAATGGAACCGTCGTTCCCATGAGTGGGTAATTCTTTTCCCTTCCTGCTTCCCGAGTGGGAAACGAGCTTCCACATTAACGTGTCACCTCGACGAGGGCGGGCTGGGCTCGGGGAAGCCCGCGAAGCGCCGACTGGCGGCAGCGATCGGCCTCGTGACGCGTGACGAAAAAGGAACGAGACGTATAGTATCGTAAGAGCAATGGGTCCCGGCCTCGGAGCCCATCCGAACCTAACCGCGAGGAGAAGCCCGATGCCCACCCCCCGGCGAGCCGGAGCGGAGCGTGCGGGACCCGAGGCGAATGGTGGCCCCCAGACGGCAGCGGGACGCCCCCGCAGTGAAGAGGCCCATCGGGCGATCCTCGACGCCACCCTCTCGCTGCTCGTGGAGGTGGGGTACTCGGCCCTGACCGTCGAGGGCATCGCCCAACGCGCCGGTGTCGGCAAGGCCACCATCTACCGGCGCTGGCCCTCGAAGCTGCCCCTCGTGGTAGAGGCCTTCGGAGACCTGCCCGCCTTCGAGGAGGCGGACACCGGTGGCCTCGCCTCGGATCTCGATCGGATCCTGCGCAGCTACGTGCGCGTCTACAATACGACGCCCCTCGGTGCGGTCGTTCCCAGCCTGGCTGGCGAGCTGCCCCACAACCCACAGCTCATGGACCTCTTCGCGCCGGTCGTGAAGCAGCGCCGACAGCCCCTGATCCGGGCGCTCCACCGGGCCATCGAGCGGGGAGAGATCCCCCCCGACACCGACCTCGATCTCGCGGCGGACATGATCGTCGGGCCGATGACCGTCCGCGTGTTCTTCACTCCCGGCAAGCTGAGCCCGAAGATCGTCCCCGCGATGATCGCCCTCGCCCTCGATGGTCTGCGCCGGGGCGGCGCCGCGGGGTCCGCCGGGTCGTAGCCGCCCTCAGCGTCCTGCGAAGCGCTCTCGCAAGGCCTGCTTCAGAACCTTCCCGGCAGCGTTGCGCGGAACCTCGGACACCCGTTCGAGCTGCTCCGGGATCTTCTGGATCATCAGTTCGCCCTCGCGCAGGTGCGAGGCCATCTCCTCGAAGGACAGCGCGGCGCCGGGTGCGAGGGCGACGACGGCACAGCAGCGCTCCCCGAGGGCCGGATCCGGCAGCCCGATGACGGCGACGTCCGCCACCGCAGGATGGGTGTAGAGCAGGTCCTCGACCTCCCTGGCGCTGATGTTCTCGCCCTTGCGGATGATCACGTCCTTCAGCCGACCGGTGATGACGACGTAGCCGTCGGCGTCGAGCACGCCGAGATCGCCGGTGCGGAAGAATCCCTCGGCGTCGAAGGCGTCGGCGTCGAGCGAGTCGTCCACGTAGCCCTGGCACAGCTGGGGGCCGCGAACCCAGAGTTCTCCCTCGACGCCGGCCGGCGCGCGCGCGCCGTCGGGCCGCACCACGCGGATCTCCGCCCCGGCCGGCCTGGGCCGGCCCTCGGTGTGGGCGAGCTTCTCGTCCGGGTCCCCCACCCCGTTCATCGCGATGATCGGGCACTCGGTGAGGCCGTAGCCCGAGACGATCCCCACGCCGCCGAGCTCGCGCTTCAGGTCGGCGTGCAGGGCCGGTGGCTTCGGCGCACCGCCGCCCGGGAAGGCCCGCACCCGAGGCAGCACCGGCCGCGCCGGGTCCGCTCTCTGCGCGGCCAGATAGGCCTGGTGGAAGGCGGTGCCCGCCCCAGCCAGGGTGACTCCGTGACGCGCGAGCCGCGGGATCGCCGTGGCCGGGTCGAAGACGGCGACCGGCACCTGGGCACAGCCGGCCATGAGGCCGGCTGCGAGCCAGCCGATGCCACCGACGTGGGTGAAGGGAAAGACCAGGCCGTGACGGTCCTCCGGAACCAGCTCCAGCGCGCGGGCCATCCCGCCGGCACTGGCCAGCAGGCTGGCGTCGGTGTGCCGCGCCCCCTTGGGATCCGCCGTCGTGCCCGAGGTGTAGAAGAGCCAACGCACCGGGGCGCAGGCGCCGGTTGCGGGCGACGGCGGCGACGCCAGCCCGGCGGGGTCCGCTTCGGGCAGCTCCCCGTCGACGACCAGTACATCGAGGTCTCCGCGCTCGGAGCCCAGCTGCCGCGCCATCGCGGGATAGTCGAAGCCACGCCAGAACGGGGGTACGACGAGCAGCCGTGCGTCGGTCTGCCGGGTCACGAAGCCGACCTCGCGCTCGCGGTAGATCGGCAGGACCGGGTTCTGGATCGCACCCAGGCGCGAGAGCGCCGCCGCCAGCACCATCGCCTCGACGTGGGTCGGCAGCACCCAGGTCACCACGGAGTCGGGGCCGATTCCCCGGGCCTGGAGCGCTGCGGCCACGCGCAGCGCCGCAGCGCGATAGCCGGCGAAGTCGAGCTCACGATCGGCCTCGTCGACCGCGAAGAGGGCATGGGGCGTCGCCGCGGCGCGGCCTTCGATCAGCTCCCAGAGGCTTCCTGCCTCGATCACGCCGCGCTCGGGGCCTCTCCCCGCCCGCCACCGGGAGGAGCCGGCTCCTGCGCCGCCCGCTCTCGCAGCACGAACTTCGTGACCTTTCCCGACGCGTTCAACGGCAGCTCGCTCACGATCTCGACCCGGCGCGGGACCTTGTAGTTCGACATGTGCTCCCGACACCAGGCGATCACGGCCTCCCGGGTCAGCTGCGCTCCCGGGACCGGCACCACGAAGGCCATCCCCACCTCACCCATTCGCTCGTCGGGGATTCCGATCACAGCGGCCTGAGCGATGTCCTCGTGGCCGAACATCAGATTCTCGATCTCGGCTGGATAGCAGTTGAAGCCCCCGGTGATGAACATGTCCTTGAGGCGATCGGTGATGCGCAGGTTGCCGTGCTCGTCCATTACGGCGACGTCGCCGGTGTGGAGCCAGCC
>CALDCK010000025.1 GCA_937937315.1 uncultured bacterium | reverse complement strand
GGCACGCCTCGCACCGGGGGGCGTCTACGCTCAGTGGTTCCACTTCTACGAGTCCGACGAGGCGGTGATCGAGCTGGTCCTTCGCAACTACGCGCAGATTTTTCCCAACGTCTCGGTCTGGTTCGCCCTCGGAGCGGACCTGCTTCTGCTGGGCTTCGATCGCCCCGATCGCCCTCTCGACGTGCAGGCCCTTGCAGAGCGGTTTCGCCAGCCGGACTTCCGCGCGGGCTTCGGCAGAGTGGGGATCGAGCGCTTCGAGCAGCTACTTGCCCACGAGCTGCTGCCCCTGGGAACGCTCCACGCGGCGCCCCTGCCGGGGGACTTCCACAGCCTCCGTCATCCGATCCTCAGCTATCGCGCGGCCCGCGCCTTCTTCCGAGCGGGGCACGGAATCCTGCCCCCGCTGTTGACGCCCGAGCACACCCGGGTCTCTCGACGCAACTCCCTGCTGCGGCGGCTGGTTCGTGCCGGGGGGACGACCCAGGAAGAGGCCCTCGAGGCGGCGACCTTCGAGACCTGTCGGTTCGATCGGCTCGAGGAGTGCGCGACCCTCTTTGCTCGCTGGGCGCGAGACCAGCCGAACTCGAAACGCCTCGAGACGGCCCTCGCCGAGGCCCGGAGCGCCGCCGGAGGAAAGAACCCCCAACTCCGGCCCAAGGCGATGGCGCAGCTACGCTCGCTCTTCGGGGCGAAGTTCCCGGAGGTGCCCGCGAAGCGATCCCTCGCCCGGGCTACGCAGATTTCGACTCTCTATCTGGAGAACTTCGTGCACGCGGCCCCCTTCGCCCGCGGGATGGTGGAGGCCGTGTGGCAGGCCTGTCGCGGCGATGGCTGCGAGGAGAGGCGCGAGCAGGTCGAGGAGCGGCTGGGTCCGCTCGATCGTGCATCAGATGAGGAGGGGTCATGAGGATCCAGAGACTCGAGGCGCTCGCGTTTGGTCTGATCCTGTTGCTGTTGACCGGCGCTTGTGGGGAGCCCGCGGACCCGCTCGACGAGATCCGCGCGCTGCGGCAGGAGCGTCGGTTCGGCCAGATGCTCGAGCCTCTGCGGCGACTCATCGATGCCGATCCGTCGCGCGCCGAGGCCCATCTCCTCCTCGGCGAGGCGCTGCTCACCACGGGTCAGGCAGGGTTGGCCGTATGGCCCCTGCAGAGGGCGTCGGAGTCTCCGGAGTACGCGGTCGAGGCAGGACTCCTGCTCACCCAGGCCATGCTCGAGAGTCGTACCGCGCCGGACGCGATCGTCGCCATCGAGAGAGTGCTCGAGCTCGAGCCGGAGAACGAGGCGGCCATGGCCCTGCGCATCGACGCGTATCTGGCCACGGGGAAGCTCGAAGAGGCACTCGCGGACATCGAACGCGCACTCGAGTCCGATCCGGAGAACCTTCAGATCCTGGTGCCGCGCGTCACGACGCTGATCGGTCTCGAGCGCATCGACGAGGCGGAGGTTGCCCTCGACGAGGCCCAGGTTCGGATGGAAGCTGCTGGGGATTCGGCTCCTCGGGTCACGAAGGCGCGGCTGTGTCTCGCCCGGGGGCTCTTCGCGATCGCAAAGGAAGAGATCGAGGTCGGAGAGACGCGCTACGCCGAGTGCCTCGAGGCCTATCCGACGGATCGCCTCGTCGTCACCGAGTCCGTGTCCTTTCACGACCTCAATGGTCGCCCGGACCGCGCGACCGAAATCCTGGAGCAGGCCTTCAGCGCCTCGGGGGATGGCTTCTTTCGCGTGGCCCTGGCGCGAAGAATGGGAGTGCGCGGCTTGCCGGAGGAGGAGGAGCGTCTGCTGCTTGCGGAGGCCGAGGAGCGCCCCAGCCAGCGGAACTGGTTCGCCGTGGCCGACTACTACGTCCAGCGTGACCGCTTCGACGAGGCCCTGGTCGCCTTCGAGAAGGTTCTCGCCCGTTCCTCGGATCCGGCTCCCATACTGCGCTTCGCCTACGCGGACACCCTGGTACAGGCGGGGCGCTACGACGAGGCCTACGCCGTCGCGGAGGAGCTGGACCAGGCGCAGCTGCGAAGCATGATCCGGGGCCGGATCCTGCTCGAACAGGGCGATGCTCAGGGCGCTCTCGTGGAGTTCGAGGCCGGACTCCGACTCTGGCCGAACAACCCGGCGGCGCGCTATCTGGCCGGACAGGCGGCGGAGCGGATCGGGCTCTTCGAGCGCGCGATCTCGGAGTACCGGGAGTCGCTGCGCGCGGGTGCCGCGATCACCGAGGCCGGGCTGGCCCTCGCCCCGTTGCACGCGCAGCAGAAGGACCACGAAGGCGCGCTCGCAGCCATCCAGGGCTATGTGCAGAGCCATCAGGGAGACCCGGAGGGCTATGCGGTGGCGATCCGCATCTGTCAGGCGGCGAATCGGCCCGGTCTGGCGCGGGAAGGGATCGATCGGATGGCCAGGCTGCCGGGCCAGGCGGGTCGGGCCCTCGCCATCGAGGTCGACCTCGTGTCAGAGGTGCGCGGGGCGGAGGCGGCCGCGGAGATCGTGGAGAAGTCGGAGCTCGATCTCACGGATCCGACCCACCACGAGGCGCTGGCAGCACTGCTCGAGCAGCTCGGCGCCATGGGCCAGAACGCCCAGGCCGAGGCGCGGGTCGAGTCCGCGTTGAAGGCCCACCCCGAGGCCGCCGCGTTTCACGCGCTGCGAGGCGAGGTGCGTCGCGCCGCGGGGGGCTCGCGTACCGAGGTCGAGGCGGACTACCGGCGCGCCCTCGAGCTCGACGCGAAGCACGTTCCGGCACTGCTCGGACTCGCCGAGCTGGCGGCCGAGGCGGGGGAGCCGAGCGCGGCGATCGATCTCTACGACCGGGCTCTCGAGATCGAGGACGCACCCGCGCCGGATCTCGAAGCTGCCAAGATCCTGCTCGAGGGCGGCGACGTCACCGCGGGCGTGGAACGGCTGCGGCGGCTGCTGGAGAGGCATCCGCGCGAATCTTCGGCTGCGCTTCTTCTGGCCGAGCAGCTCCTGCTGAAGGGAGACCTCGACGGCGCTCGGGACTACGCGAGCCGGGCGGCATGGTTCGAAGAGCCTGGCTCCGGCGACCTGCGTGCGAAGATCGAGGCGAAGAGCTCGCCGGGAGCTGCGGAGGCCGCGACGGACGCGAGCTGAACGAGGTCCTCGCACGTCGAATCCGAAGAGCCGACAGGGAGGCGAGATGCGAGGACGGTTGCGACGCGGGCTCCTCCTCTTGGTCCTCGTCGGCTACGCCGCGATCGTCGTGCTCGCTGCATGGCGCCACGAGATCCGACCCGGCTGGCTCGATGCGCCTGGGGCCGTTGCGCGGGGCCTGCTGGCCTGGGCCGGCATTCCGCCCGGTGTGGCCGTGTTCACCGCCGACTCGGCGAGCGCTGCGGAGGCAAAGATCGTCGACCTCTGCCTCGAGGTGCGAGTCGTCGAAGCCGACGGGCGCGTGGTTCGGCTCCATCCCGACGCGGGCGAGCGTTGTCCCGCGCCACAGCCACGGATCTGGGTAAAGGGCGAGGAGATCTGGCTCGATCGCTCGGCAGTGAGCCTGCGCGCGGCCGTCGCCGCACGCCGACAGGAGCTGCGCCGAGGGCAGAGTGCCCGCGCTACGCGACTGCTCGCCGAGGCCCTGGCCGCGCACTTCCGGGCCCGCGCGCACGCAGAGGGGCTCGCCCCGGAGCGCTACGCCCTTCTCTGGGCCGAGTCGCGGGTCGACACGAACACCGGCGAGCGCAGCGAGCGCGATGTGGCCCTGATGCGTTGGGGGCCGGTGGGAGAGGGCGACCTGCGCGTGTCCTGGCGACCCGATGCGAGTCTGCTGGAATCCCACTGGCCGGCCTTGGAGACGCCGTGAGCGACGGATCTTCCTCGTATACCGGGCAGGGCGTCCTCGAGCGCTGGCTGCTCGGGCCGGTGTCGCTTCAGGTGATGGTCCTGAATCGAATCGTCCTGGGTGGGGTGCTCTTCCTGCACGCTGCGTCGCGGGCCTTCGAGCTGCCGCGGCTCTACGGAGAGGCGGGTGCGACCTGGTCGCCGGCGTATCGGGCGTGGGTCGATGCGGTGCTGGCCCCGGATCTCGCCGCGCCGCTCCTCGCCCTCGTAGCGGCCCTCGCCGAGCTCTCCCCGGAGATGCGCGAGGTGGTGGTGATCGGGCTCTACACGGTCCTTCTCGGCAGCTCCCTGGCCTTCGCGTCGGGTCTCTTCACGCGAGGGGCGGGGGTCGTCGCCGTCGTGCTCCACATGCTCTTCGTCACCATCCACCCCTTCGCCCATTACGGATGGGCCTCTCTGGTGTCCCCCCTCGTGCTCTACGTCGTGCTCTCCCGCGCCGGCGACCACCTGTCGATCGACGCCTGGAGGCGAAGGCGCCGCGGGCTGGCTCCGTTGCCGGCCGAGGCGCCTGCCTGGCCGATGCGGCTCCTCCAGATCCACATCGCTGCCATGTACTTCCACACGGGCTTCGCGCGCATCGATGATCCCCTGTGGCTCGAGGGGCAGGCGCTGTTCGAGGCCCTGGCGCGCACCCTCTTCACCCGCTTCACCTTCGAGCTGCACGTGTGGAGCCCTCTGCTGGTGCTGCTGACCTGGGCCGTGTTCCTGCTCGAGCCGCTGGCGGCGATCTTCCTCTGGGTGCCGCGCCTGCGGACGCTCTGCGCCCTGGCCCTGATCGCAATGCACGTCGTGCTCGAGATCCTCACCAACGTGGGCTGGTGGAACTTCATCATGATCGCCGGTCTGCTGGCGTTCCTGCCGCCGCCGTGGGTGGCGCGAGCGCTGCCCGGACCGGTCCCCGCTTCGCGCTGAGGTCGAGGTGTCAGCCGTTGCGGTCGACGGCTTTCACGGCCTCGATCAGCAGATCCGCCGCGCGGCTCGCCTCTTCGGCGCGAATCGCCATGGGTGGCGCGAAGCGCACGCAGTTGCCGTGGAGTCCGGCCTTGCCGATGAGCAGGCCGCGCTCGCGGCAGCCCTCGAGCACCGCCGACGCAGCCTCCGGGTTCGGGGCGAACCCATCCTCGCCCACGAACTCGATCCCGATCATCAGGCCACGGCCGCGGACCTCGCCCACCAGGTCGAGCTTCTCGAGGGCGCCGCGCAAGCGTTCGATCACCAGGGCGCCGATGCGCTTGGCATTGCCCTGGAGGTCGTGATCCAGGACGTAGCGGAGATTGGCCAGGGCCCCGGCCGAGACCAGGGGGCCTCCGCCGAAGGTGGAGATCGAGTTGGCGCCGAGGCAGTCCATCATCTCGGCGCGGGCCACCACGCCGCCGATCGGGAGCCCGTTGCCGATCCCCTTCGCGAAGGTCAGCACGTCGGGGACGAAGTCGTGGGCCTGGTAGCCCCAGAAGTGCTCGCCGGTGCGTCCCCAGGCGGTCTGGACCTCGTCGGAGATGAATGGGATGTCGTACTCGTCGAGGACCTGCTTCATGGCGCCGAAGAGCCCGTCGGGCGGGACGGAGAAGCCCCCAACGCCCTGGATCGGCTCGGCGATCATGCAGGCGACGTCGCCGGCGGTGGTGGTGGCGATGGCGTCGCGCAGGTCGTCGAGGCAGGCCTCGACGTAGGCGTCGGCATCGAGGTGTCGGAAGGGACTCCGGTACTGATAGCCGCCGTGGACGTAGCTCACGTGGAGCGGCGAGAGGGAGGAGGCCGACCAGCTTCGGTTGCCCGTGATCGCCATCGTCGCGAAGGATCGGCCGTGATAGCTGTTGCGCAGCGCGATCACCTGATTCGAGCGGCGCAGAGTCGTCGTGAGCAGGAGCGCCGCCTCGTTCGCCTCGGAGCCCGACGTGGTGAAGAAGACCTTGGCGTTCTCGATGCCCGAGAGTCGGGCGATCTCCTCGGCCAGCTCGATCATGGGCGAGATGAGGTAGAGCGTGGAGGTGTGGATCATGCGCCCGACCTGCTCGCGGACTGCCTCCACCACCTCCGGCAGGGCGTGGGCCGTCATGGTGGTGAGGATTCCGCCGAAGCAGTCGAGGTACTCGCGGCCCTCCCGGTCGACGACCGTGCACCCTTCGCCCGAGACCAGCTCGATGGGCTCGTCGTAGTAGGTGAGGATCCAATCGGGCATGACCGCCCGATGACGAGCCAGAAGATCGGCGTGAGCGCCCACGGGAGCCTCCAAGATGCGGTTGCGGGGACTATCCCCGATCCACCGGGTCGAATCGAGGCGTCGCGCGACGGCTGGGATCAGTCGGTCTGGGTGGGATCGTCGAAGCGCAGGCGCTCGTACTCGCCCTCCGCCGGGAGGCCCCACACCGCCCACAGGTCGCCGGTGGCGGGACGCATGATCGCAGCGCCCGAGGATTCGATGTGGAAGGGCGGCTGGGCGCGCTGGCAGACGCCGGGATCCCGGGTGAGGGCCGCCAGCTGCTCGAAGTCGAGAGGCCGGGCCTCGCACAGGGCGTTCGCGCGGGCGAGTCGATCCACGGAGGAGTCCATCAACGCCGCGTCCTTCTCGGCCTGGTGGCGGGCTGCCATGGCGTCGATGCAGTGATTCGTGTGGACGAGCGGAACATCCCCGAGGGCCTCGACCCGGGTGCAGCCGGGCATCGCCTCCACGTTGTAGCCATCGCCCTTCGCATCGAAGAGGAGATAGTTGTGAGCCCCTGCGAGGTCAGCCTCCATCACACAGCGCAGGGCCGCGTCGAGGGTCGTCTGTTTGAGCGCCTTTCGCACCACGAGGGGCCAGGTCACGCCGCGCTGGCCGTGGGACGCCGTCAGGTTGTTGATGCCCACGGCGATGCCGGCCTCGTTCATGCCGATCTGGCCGAGACAGCCCACGGTAGAGAAGACCAGGGCGGCTGGATCCGACTCCGGGCGAACCTCGAGCATCACGACGTACTCGGTCGCCGAGTCGTGCATGTCCCAGGTCTGGGCGAGGTAGCCCGGTCCGTCGCAGGCGGCGTCGGGGGCCAGCACCGCGGTGCAGTCGTCTTCTTCGGGCGCTTCGCCGGCCTCGCCCCGCACGAGGTCGACGAAGTCCGTGAACCCGCCCACGATGACCATCTCCGCGGGGGAGAGATCGATGGCGCGTCCGAGGGCGATCATCTCCTCGCTGAGGTCCGGGTCGTAGGCGCGGTGGGCCGGCAGGGTGGCTTCGGCCAGGCGCAGCACGTCTTCGCGGGTCGCCGGTCTCCCGGCCCAGCTGCCATTGGAGGCGAGCTGCACCCGGTCTTCGGCGTAACGGCGGATCTCGTCGCCGAAGCGGGCCCCATGGGCCTCGCCGCGACGCTTCGCGTCGCCTTCGAGTCGAATGCGTCGGATCGGCCTCACGCGCTCCCCTTTCGGGCCGCCGCCACGGCGGAGACCGAGGCGGACACGTGCTGCATGGCCTCGGCGAGCTGGGCGTCGGTGATCGAGAGCGGCGGCAGGAAGCGCACGCAGTTCGAGTAGAGGCCGGCTCGGATGGTGATGACACCGCGGCCGAGGGCTTCGACGGTGACGGCGGCGGTCTCCTCCATGGTGGGGGCCTTGCTGCGTGGGTCGCGCACGAGGTCGATGACGAGCATCGGCCCGAGACCGCGCACGTCGCCGACCAGGTCCGGATGCTGGGCCTGGATCTTCTCGAGGCTCGTGCGGAGCTGATTTCCCAGGTCACGGGCCCGGGCGAGGAAGGCCGGGCTCGAGATCTCCTCGATCGCCACCAGGGCCGCAGCGCAGGCCAGGGGGTTCCCGCTGTAGGTGCCGCCAAGGCCCCCGGGATGGGCCGCGTCCATGAGATCGGCCCGGCCGGTCACCGCAGCCAGGGGCATCCCCGCTGCGAGGGACTTCCCGGTGATGACGAGGTCGGGAACCACCCCGGAGTGCTCGATCGCGAGCAGTCGGCCGGTGCGACCGAAGCCGCACTGCACCTCGTCCGCGACGAAGACGATGCCGTGGGTGTCGCAGAGCTCGCGCAGGCGCTTCAGCCAGGCGAAGGGCGCGGGGTGGAAGCCGCCCTCGCCGAGGACCGGCTCGATGACCACCGCCGCCACGTGGGAAGGATCCACGATGGCCGTGAAGCAGTGCTCGAGGCGTCCGATGTGCCAGTCGACGAGGTCCTCCTCCGAGAGTCCTTCCGGGCGGCGATAGCTGTCCGGGAAGGGGAAGCGGTAGACCTCGGGGGTGAAGGGGCCGAAGCCCTTCTTGAAGAGGCCGAACTTCGACGTCATCGACATCGTCAGGTTGGTGCGCCCGTGATAAGCGCCCTCGAAGACCACGACACCCTGGCGCCCGGTGTGGACGCGCGCCAGGTTGACGGTGGTCTCGACCGCCTCGGCGCCGGTGTTGGTGAGCACCGTCTTCTTCGGGAAGTCGCCGGGTGTGAGAGCGTTGAGGCGCTCGGCAACCTCCACGTAGGGCTCGTAGCTCGCCACGATGGCGCACATGTGGACGAGCCTCTCTGCCTGCTCGCGCAAGGCCGCGACGACCTTCGGCGGACAGTGTCCGACGGCGAGGGCCCCGATGCCCCCGGCCAGGTCGAGGAGGCGGTTGCCGTCTACGTCGGTCACGACCGCGCCCTCGGCCCGCTCCACGGCGATGGGCGTCAGCTTGGCGACGCCCTGGGCGGTTGCCGCCTCCCGGCGCGCGACGATCTCGAGGCTTCGCGGGCCCGGGATGTCGGTGACGAGGTGGATCGAAGACGCGGGGCTGGACATGCGGGGCTCCAGAAGAAGGGATGTGGATTCTATCCCGTTCCCGTGCCGAGCGGTGCCGGACGTTCCGCATGGCGAGCTTCTCGGCGGCGCATCGTCCGGGCGGCGATGGCGATCCCGGTGGCGACGATGACGATGATGACCGTTGCCAGGGCATTGATCTCGGGAGTCACTCCCAGGCGGACCTTCGAGAAGATGAGCATGGGAAGCGTCGTGGAGCCCGGCCCGGACACGAAGCTCGCGATGACCAGGTCGTCGAGGGAGAGGGTGAAGGCCAGCAGCCAGCCCGTCAGGAGAGCGGGCGCGATGAGCGGCACCGTGATGTCCAGGAAGACCCGCAGGGGTCGCGCGCCAAGGTCCATGGCGGCCTCTTCGAGGGACGGATCCATGCCGGTCAGCCGGGAACGCACGATGACGGCGACGTAGGCCGTCGAGAAGGTGATGTGCGCGATGGCGATGGTTGATCCACCCCGGGCGCCGGGCCAGCCGAACAGGTCGTGGAGGCTCACGAAGAGGAGCAGCAGCGAAAGGCCGGTGAGCACCTCTGGCATGACCAGGGGAGTGAGGATCATCGCCGTGAAGAGTGTGCGCCCCCGGAAGCGGGGCAGCCGCGCCATGGCCATGCCCGCCAGGGTTCCCAGGGCCGTTGCGACGCTGGCGCTCAGCGCTGCGATCCGGAGGCTCAGCAGGACGGCGCGCAGGATCTCTTCGTTGCGAAAGAGCTCGCCGTACCAGCGCAGCGAGAATCCGCCCCAGACCGTGGAGAGGCTCGAGCCGTTGAAGGAGTAGAGCACGACCAGGGCGATCGGTACGTAGAGGAAGGCGAAGCCGAAGGCCATCATGGAGAGCACGAAGGTGCCGTGGCGCTTCACGTCTCGTCCTCCCGACGCGCCTCGAAGTACTGGAAGAGGCCGATCGGCACGAGCAGGATCGCGAGCAGCAGCACCGCGTCGGCTCCGGCGACCGGCCAGTCGCGGTTCGCGAAGAACTCCTCGAAGAGGACCCGCCCGATCATGAGGGACTCGGGGCCGCCGAGCAGGGTGGGAATCACGAACTCGCCCATGGCGGGGATGAAGACCAGCAGGCACCCCGCGACGACCCCGGGGAAAGAGAGCGGAAGAGTGACGTCGCGGAACACCTGTCGAGGTCGGCTTCCCAGGTCGGCCGCGGCTTCGAGCAGGTCGGGGTCGAGCCGTTCGAGGTTCGCGTAGAGGGGCAGGATCATGAAGGGCAGGTAGGAGTAGACCATGCCGAGGAAGACCGCGGTGTCGGTGTAGAGGAGCTTCAGGGGAGCATTGATCACGCCCGCCCAGAGGAGCAGCTCGTTGATGGTGCCGTTCGTTCCGAGCAGGCCCATCCAGGCGTAGACCCGCAGCAGAAAGGAGATCCAGAACGGCAGGACGACGAGCATCAGCAGCAGATTGCGCCGGGCCGGGTGCGCGCGGGCGATGCCGTAGGCCATCGGGTAGCCGACGAGCAGGCAGAGGAGCGTGGAGATGGCCGCGAGCTTCAGCGAGTTCAGGTAGGTGTAGAGATAGAGGCGGTCGCTGAGGACGAAGCGGTAGTTGTCGAGGCTCGCCGCGAGCCGCCGCGCGCCATCCTCGGCGACCTCGAAGAGCGGTGTGTACGGGGGCTGGGCGACGATCGGGTCGGCGAGGCTGATCTTGAGGACGATCAGGAAGGGCCCAAGCAGGAAGAGCAGAAGCCAGCCGTAGGGAAGGGCGAGGGCGCGACGCAGCCACGCCTGGGGGTCGGCCCGGCGGCGCGGGCGCTCCGCTGCAGCTTCCGGACTCATCGCGGCGCGCCTCATTCCCCCAGTAGGATCGTGTTCGAGGCGTCCCAGGAGAGGTAGACCTCGTCGTCCCACTCCGGGCCCCGCGCATCGCGCTGCCGGTTCTGGGCGCTGACCTCGATGACCGTCCCGTTCCCCGTCTCGATGCGGTAGAGGGAGAGGCCGCCGAAGTAGCCCAGGTCGAGCACGACGCCGCGCAGCACGGTGCGATCGGTCTCGCGCGGGGGCTCCTTGGCCAGGAAGATCTTCTCGGGGCGCACGGCGAGGCTGACCGCCGCGCCCGCGGCGAGGGGCGCCGCGTGTGGCAGCGTGATGGTGCAGTCGAGGGCCTCGCAACGGAGGGTGACCTCGGCATCGCCGCCGCCGATCACCGTCGCCTCGAAGAGGTTGATCTTGCCGACGAAGTCGGCGGTGAATCGGTTGCAGGGATGCTCGTAGATCTCGTTCGGGGTGCCGATCTGGGTGAAGCGCCCCTCGTTCATGACCGCGATGCGTGTGGAGAGAGTCATCGCCTCCTCCTGGTCGTGGGTCACGACGACGAAGGTGACGCCGAGCTGGTCCTGGATGTTGACGAGCTCGAACTGGGTGTGCTCCCGCAGCTTCTTGTCCAGGGCCGCGAGGGGCTCGTCGAGCAGGAGCACCTTCGGCTGCTTGATGAGCGCCCGCGCGAGGGCGACCCGCTGGGACTGCCCGCCGGAGATCTGGGACGGCTTCGCGCGTGCGTGGGACGAGAGCTGGACGAGGTCGAGGATCTCGGCCACCCGACGTTGGATCTCGGGCCCCGGCGTCCGGTCCTTCTTCAGGCCGTAGGCGACGTTCTGCTCGACCGTCATGTGGGGGAAGAGCGCATAGGACTGGAACATGATGTTCAGCGGTCGCTCGTAGGGCGGTGCGTCGGTCACGTCGACCCCATCGATCTCGATGCGGCCGCTCGTGGGGGCCTCGAGACCGGCCAGCATCCGCAGCAGCGTCGTCTTTCCGGAGCCCGAGGCACCGAGAATCGAGAACAGCTCGGCCCGGTAGATGTCGAGATCGATGGCGTCCACGGCTTTGAAGTCGCCGAAGTGCTTCGACAGCCCTTCGATGCGCACGAAGGGCCGGGCGTCCGGGTCGAGCCAAGGCGTCGACGCGAGGGGAGTGCGCTCCTCCATCGGATCAGATGCCGGATTTCGCCCGGGCCCAGGCCCGCGTGCGGAGACGCTCGGTCTTCGGCGGGAGGGTGTCGGTGGTCACGAGACGATCGACGATCTCGGGGGTGGCGTATACCGCCGGGTCCCGGAGGATCTCCGGCGTCACGTACTGGCTCGAGGGAAGCACCGCATTGGCGTAGTTCACCTTGTTCGTGATGGCGGCGATCACCTCGGGGCGCAGGATGAAGTCGATGAAGCGGTAGGCGTCGTCCGGATGGGGCGCGTCCGTGGGGATGAACATGGCGTCGAACCAGAAGGCGGATCCTTCGGCCGGAACCGTGTAGGCGAGATCGAGCTGGATTCCCGCCTCGGTTGCCCGGTTGCGCGCCGTGGCGTAATCCCCGGACCAGCTCATGGCGACGCAGATTTCACGATTCGGGAGGTCGGTGAGGAGCCGGTTCGAGCCGTAGTATTTGACGAAGGGGCGGACATCCTGGAGGACCTTCACGGCCCGCGCGAGCACCGTCGCATCGGTCGAGCTCGGATCCTCCCCGAGATAGAGCAGGACCATGGGAATGACGTCGGTGGCCGATCCGAGGAAAGAGACACCACAGTCCGTGAAGTGCTTCACGACCTCGGGATCGAAGAGCATGGCCGAGCTCTCGACCGGTGCGTCGGGTAGCCGCTCTCGAACGCGCTCGACGTCGTAGGCGAATCCGGTCGAGCCCCACATGTAGGGTGCGGAGTGCAGGTTGCCGGCGTCGTAGCCGGCCATGGCGTGCAGGACCTTCGGGTCCAGGTGACGCCAGTTCGGAATGCGCGCGCGGTC
>CALDCK010000024.1 GCA_937937315.1 uncultured bacterium | reverse complement strand
AGTGGCGCCTGGTCTTCGCCGGTCGCGGGTCGGCACTGGAGCTCGTCGCTCGCACGCCCGATCTGTTCGACGAGGTTCTGGAGGGGAGCGCCGCCGATCCGGTCTGTGCCGCGCGGATGGCCCGGGCCTGGGGCGTCGTCTCGGTGATGGATCGCGATGCGGGAGACGCTGCGGAGCGCCTGGGCAAGCCCCTCTTCGTGGTGGACAGCCTGGCCTGGATGCGCGCCGCTTCGCCTGCATCCTTCGTCGGAGCTCGCGTCTACTGGGCACAGCGCTTTCCGGGTGTCCGGGTAGAGGGGCTCGTGCCCCGGCCGAGCCTCATCGGGCCGATCCTCGCCGAGCGCGTCGGTGGGTCCCTGCCTCGCGACGGCGGCCTCGTCATCCATCTCGGGGGGAGCGCTGCGCCCCGCGGCCGCGAGGGGCTCTACGCGGCGTACGCCCGTTTCGTCACCAGGGCGGTGCTCGAGGCGGGTCTCGGCGATCGGTTTCGGGAGATCAGCGTCCTCGGCGGGGCCGCCGCGATCGCCGCCCTCGAGGCTCCAGTGCGCTCCGGGCTCTCGTGCATCGAGAGCCTTGCGCCGGAGGATGCGCGCGATCGGTTGGCGCGAGCCGAGGCCGTGCTGACGGCTCCCGGGCTCACGACCACCATCGAGTGCTTCCAGGACGGCACGCCGACCTGGTTTCTGCCGCCCCAGAACTACAGCCAGTGGTGCATCCTCCGTCACCTCCGCGCCGCCGGGGTCGCCGACGGCGCGCTGCACTGGGAGGACCTGCCGGAGGTCCCGAAGCTCGCGGACCGGATGGCGGCGGAGGTCCGGGACCCGATCGTCTGCACGCAGATCGAAAGGCTCCTCTCCAGCTCGACCGCGCGGAGCCGGCTACGATCGCAGCTTGCCGAGGTGGGCGAGGGATCCGAGGTGCGCGTAGCCCGGCAGGCCGGGTTCTCGGCGTCTCTGGGCCCGCTCGGCATCGAAGAGATCGCCTCGACCCTGCGACGGATCGCTGCGACCGAGCGCCGCGACATGGTTGTCGCCGGCGCATCGGGCTGAATCGGATTCAGGAGGAATCGAATTGGAAGTCGTGACGTTCTCATTGCTCCGCGGCGTATGCCAGACGCCGGCCTACCTTGCCAAGCGCCGGGGCCTGTTCGCCGATGTGGGCATCGACGCCCACATCGACATCGCTCCGACCGCCTGGGTCGTTCCAAGCCGCCTTGCGGCGGGGGAGATCGACTTCGCCGTGCTGCCCTGGACTCGGGTCGCGACGGCGAAGTCCCACGATGAAGACCTGGTGCTCCTCTGCGGCAGCGGCTGCGAGGAGGCCGCTCTCGTCGTGCGGCCGGGCATCGATCTCGCCGACGTGAAGAACGTGGCAGTCCCCCAGGAGGGCGGCATGAAGGATCTCACCGCTGCGAGCCTGATGCAGACCCTGGGGCTCGGGCCCGACGACGCGGTGCGCCTGCCCTCCGGTGACGGCGCGATCATCGCCTTCGTCGGTCAGGGCGCCGACGCGGCGGTGATGGTCGAGCCCTACGCGACGATGCTCGAGGTCCTCGGGCTCGGGCGCGTCGTGCGTCGCACCGGCGACGTCTGGCCCGGTGCGCCCGGCTGCAGCCTCGCGACCTCGCGGCGCCTGCTGAACGAGCGCCCCGACCTGATGAGCGCTGTGGTGGGGGCCTACGTGCGGGCGGCGGAGCACGTGCACTCCCACGCGGCGGATGCAGCGGAGGTGGCCTCGGGATACATCGGCGTAAGCGCCGAGATCATCGCCCGGGCGCTGGACGCGAACAGTCCGGACGTGCGAGCGCTTCACAATACCGAGGCGATGAATCGCATCCTCGATCTGATGGCGGAGCTCGGTTACATCAAGCAGAGACCCGAGGGATTCACGGAGCTGCGTTTTCTCGATGAGGCGCTGGAGCGCGCGGGGGCGTAGCCGGCGCGCTGGCGAGGATGTCGCGCAGGTCCCGTTCGAAGGCGTCGGGACCGAGGTGGCACACATAGCCCGGGGCCCGCTCGGCGAGCTGGCGGCAGCCTCGTGCCTCCATCTCTCGAGAGAGCTCGGGGCGCGGCATGGCCGCGAAGATCCGAGACGCCCGGGTCGGGCGGGAGGCCGCGAGCAGGTTCTCCTGGAGCGCGCTGGCGACCGCGTCCGGGGCGAGGGGCTCGAGCACCATGCCGCGCACCCCGGGATCGATGACCGGAAGCAGGATCTTTCCGACGTAGGCTGCGCCGCGCATGCGGGCTCCGAGCAGCCGACACAGCTGCGCGGGGCTGATCCCCGGTCGGTCGAAGCCGCGGCCGGCGCGGGGAACGGGGCGCTCGACGCCGGGCGCGCACTCCGCGAGAGTTCGCGTGCGGTCGAAGGCCGCCTCCTCGAAGCTGCGCCGGAAGCCCTCGAAGCGGCGAAGCGTGCCTTCGCGCAGCATGGCGATCGTCGGCATCGGCCGCGCGATCGGTCGCGCTCCCCCGGAGACCAGGACGCGATCGTTCGAGAGGAAGTCGGCCCCGCAGCGTAGGGCGTGAACGAGCAGGGTCGTCTTCCCCGATTGCTTCGGACCGCAGACGAGGACGGCCTGGCCCTCGTGGAGGAAGGCGGAGGCGTGGAGGGGGAGTCGCGCGGATCGCAGCTGCGCCGTGGTGGTCAGCTCCCGCAGGACGCGCATTGCGGCGATGCGCGCGCCGGCCGCGTCGTCACCGAAGACGACCCGAACCTGGGCAGCGCCTCCGCCGACTCCGTAGAAGGCGTCGTAGCGCTCGTCGTGCACCCACAGCTGTCCATCCGCATCCGTCCAGCCGCGGTGTCGGGAGAAGCTCCCGTCGAAGGTGAAGCCCTCGAGGTCCTCGAGGGGCGCGGTCTTCAGAACCTCGTGGAGCCGGACGTGCTCCGCCGGCGCATTGACGAGGTGGACCCGATGATCCGGCCGCCGCCCCACGCCGAGGACCTCGAAGGCCGGCGAGAGGAACTCGGCCAGCCAGGCGCCGAGGGCGGCGTCGGAACAGGCGACCTCGAGGGTCAGCCCCTCGTAGCGGAGTCGGAGCGGGTCAGGCGACACGTTGACTCAGCACGTCGAGGGGGACGCCGATGGCCGGGGCCCGGTGGCGCAGGCGGAAGGCTCCAGCACGAAGCGCGGCAGTGATGATCCAGAAGTCCTCGTGGCGGAGGAAGGAGACGGCCGCTTCGCCGCGCCCGTAGCCTCGGAGGAACCGCTCTCGCTGGCTCGGCGTCATGGGCCAGCGGTAGAAGGTCTGGGCCAGGTCGCTCTCGATGAGGCCTGGGGCCACCGTCACGTTGTCGATGCAGCAGAGCCCCGCGGCGCCGTGCACGAGGTTCTCGGCGCAGAGGTCGCCGTGGCGGAGCCCCCAGGTAGCGCTCATCGGGCGCAGCCCTTCGAGGTGGTCGCCCACGCGTCGCGCCAGCGCATCGTCGAGGTGGCCCGCGGTCCGGAGCTCCGAGAGCCAACGCTCGGCGTCGGCGCACCAGGCGGCGAAGCGCGGCTCGCTTTCGCTCAGCCGTTCCGGGACGAGGCTCTGGTGGACCAGGGAGAGCAGGGCGCCGGCGGTCTCGGCGGCCGCCTCGTCGGATTCGCGGCAGCTGAATCCAGGGATCCAGGACTCGAGGGTCGCGGACCCGGCGGCGGCGAGCAGGACCGGAAAGCGCCCCTTCGGCAGGGCGGGAAGCCAGCGCCGCATCCGTTCCGCTCGATCGGGGCCGGACACGATGCGTCCCTTGAGCCGTCGCCCGTCCTCGAGATCGATGCGATAGGTGCGACGCGGCGCATCCGTTCCGGGAAGCGCCGTGATTTCGGTCGCCCTCGCGACCGCGAGTCGCTCCTCTTCGAGCAGTGCCCCGAGAGCGGGGTCGAGCCGACTCACTACCAGGTCGCCAGGATTGCGCGCAGCGCACTGGTGAAGGCCAGGGGCTGGTCGAGCATCAGATGGTGCCGGGCGTCCGGGACCGCGACCATCGGAACCCGGTCCGCTCCCAGCTCGCGCAGATGATCCTCGGTATCCGTATCGAAGAGCGCACTGCGCTCGCCGTAGACGACGGCCTTGCGCGCATCCAGGGCGACGAAGCGCCGCGGTTGATCGATCCACCAGTCGTCGCTTCGGGCGTCCACGGCGAAGGAGCTGGGGTGGAACTTCCAGGTCCAGCCGCCGGGATGGGGCTCGAGAGAGTGACGGGCGATGTACTCGAGGAGATAGGGGCACTCCACCGGCTGGGGCGGCGCGAGTCGGAAGCGGCCCATGGCCGTCTTCAGGTCGGGGTAGACCCGGCGCGGCGGGGACTCGGACCTCTGCCGAGCACTGATCGAAGACGCGGCGCGGAACGCGAGGAGGCGTTCGGGCCGGAGCATCAGGACGTCGCAGATGAGGAGGCCTCGGAAGTGCTCTCCATGCTGCTCGATGGCGTCCATGCCGATGGTGGCGCCGTAGCTGTGGCCCACGATCGCGGGCCGCACGCCGCTCTCCGCCATCCCCGCGTGCTCGGCCACGGCGAGGAGCTCCCGCGCCCGGACCGTGCTCGAGTAGTCGGGGCGGTACCCGGAATCCCCGTACCCGGAGACGTCGTAGGCCACGACATGGAAGTCCCGCGCCAGCAGGGGGGCGATGAAGGCGAAGCAGCGTGCGTGGGCAAGGAAGCCGTGGACGAGGACGATGCCGGGCTTCGACGGGTCTCCCCAGCGCAGGTAGCGGATGGCACAGCCCTCTACCTCGACCTCGCGGCTCTCGCGGGGGATGGCCATTGCCTCCCGGAACCACGGGGGATGGGGCTGCTGGAGCCCCTCGAGCTCGGCTTCGGCTTCTGTCACTTCCGATCCCCGTTCTCGCCCTCGCCGCCGCCCGGACTTCCGGGGCGGCTCCGGATCCGCGCCTGGCTTGCGGGCGGTCCGCAACCGTGATGACCTTAGCAGGGACCCCGGTCGAGAAACGGAGATGCCGTGAACGTGGAAGCGTCGAACCCTCCGGAGCCGGACGTCTTCTCGGCGGAGTTTCGGGAGGATCCGTATCCCGTATACCGGGCGCTGCGGCGAGACCGGCCGGTCTACCGCGAGCCCCGCTATGGAGGCTGGCTCCTGACCCGCTTCGACGACGTGCTCGCGGCCCTGCTCGACCCGGAGACCTTCAGCAGTGCCCAGGGGCCGGCGCCGATGCCGTCGCCCGGGCTCGGCTCGATCGCGGCGTTGCCGGCCACGGATCCGCCGCATCACGATCAGCTTCGCGCCCTGGTGAGCCGTGCCTTCACTCCGCGCCGCGTGACCGAGTGCGAGCCCCGGGTGGAGGCGATCGCCCGCGAGCTGATGCACGCACTGCCCGGCGACGAGTTCGACCTCGTGCCCGCACTGTCGATTCCCTTGCCGGTCGTGGTGATCGCCGAGATGCTCGGCGTCGAGCCGGAGCGGCTGCCCGACTTCCGGCGCTGGTCCGACGCCTTCGTCGGGCTGCTCGAGTCGACGCCGACCCCGGCGCTCATCGAGGCGACCCAGGAGCTGGTGGGCTACTTCCGCAATCTCGCCGAGGAGCGGCGTCGCGACCCGAAGGACGACCTGGTGTCAGCGCTCGTCCACGCCGAGATCGATGGACGCCGTCTCGACCAGGGAGAGCTCGACGGCTTCTTCATCATCCTGCTCGTTGCCGGCAACGAGACCACCACGAACCTGATCTCGAACCAGCTCCACATCCTCTCGACGCGGCCGGATCTCTGGCAGCGCCTGCGCGCGGACCGCAGCCTGGTTCCGGCGGCCATCGAGGAGACCGTGCGCTTCGACTGCCCCGTCCAGAACCTGGGTCGCGAGACGACCCGCGACGTGACGATCGGCGATGTCGAGATCTCACGCGGCTCCCGGGTGATCGTCTCCTACGGGGCGGCAAATCGCGATCCCGCGGCCTTCGATGCCGCCGACGAGTACCGCATCGAGCGCGAGGAACGCCGCCACCTCGGCTTCGGCCAGGGCGTGCACTTCTGCCTCGGCGCCGGCCTAGCGCGGCTCGAGGGGCGCATCGCACTGAACGCGCTGCTCGACCGCTTCGAGCGTATCGAGCCGGCGGGACCGGCCCCCGTCCGTCTCCAGTCCACGGTCATCCGCGGTTTCGAGTCCCTGGCGCTGCGGGGCGCCTGAGCGTCAGGTCTCCCGGTAGAGACGCCCGCGGGCGCGAACGCGCTCCAGGGCGCTGAGATCCCCGGGCTCCAGGTCGTAGCCCTTCGGGTGAGGAGGGCGGGGGTCGACGCCCAGGGCCTCGAGGACGCGCGGGTGCTGGTAGTAGGTCGCGTAGGTCTGGAAGACCAGTCCCGGCACGAAGCCGGGCTCGCTCACCTCGAGTTCGCGCAGCACCTCCGCGCGGTCGGTCAGGGGGAGCGCGGCGAAGGACGCGGCTCCCCGCTTCCGGGCGCGCGCGTCCGCGGCCTCGAGGCCGTGCTCGACGAGCTCGGCCATGGGTGCGCTCTTCTCGCGAATGTCCGGGGCCAGGCCGAGGGCTCCCGCACCGGGCAGCGCGCCGTCGTCGCTCGGAGGGATCAGGGTGTCGAGGATGGCATCGAGGGTGTCGTTGGCGGGTTCGCTCATGGGGCTCACTCGAAGAGGTTGGAGAGGTTTCGCTTGATCTGGTCCGCCACGTAGAGGGCGAGGGCCTGGATCGTGTTGGTGGGGTTCACGCCGCCGGAGGTCACGAAGAGGCTTCCGTCGACGATGAAGAGGTTCTTCACGTCGTGGCTGCGCCCCCATTCGTTCACGACGGAGCGCTCCGGGTCGGTCCCCATTCGGGCGGTGCCCATCAGGTGCCAGCCCGCCGGCGGGAGCGGGGCCACGGACTCGGTGTCCTTCGCGCCGGCCGCCTCCAGTACCTCGGTGCCGCGAGCCACGCCGTGGGCGAGCATCTTCTCGCTGTTCTCGCTGAGTCGGTAGGTGATCTTCGGCGCGGGAACCCCGTCGGCGTCGGTGAGCTCCGGGTCGAGGGTCACCTGGTTGTGCTCCTCGGGCAGGTCCTCGCAGATGATGACCATGCCCGCGATCCGATCGAAGAGCTCGCCATAGGCCCGGTGATGGTCGGCTCCCCAAGGGATGCGCCCTCCCGAGAACCCCCACAAGGCGGTGGCGACGGGCGGCATTCCTCTCAGGATCTCGAGCGA
>CALDCK010000023.1 GCA_937937315.1 uncultured bacterium | reverse complement strand
CCTTGAGATCTTGTGCAGATGCTTCCTGGCGGGTGGCTGCAGGCGCTTCGGAAGCTTGTCGAGGACGTTGGCTGATCAACGACAATTACTTCTGCCGGTCGAACGACAATTAGAACTGCCGGTTTTTCAGCACGGTTGAGGCCCTGTCACCCTCGGGGGAGGGAGGGCCTCCGGCGTGGTGACAGACGAGCAGGTTCGGTTGCTGAGGCAGAAGCGGATGAAGGGAAAGAGCCAGGAGTCGGCGGCAGCGGCCGCCGGGATGAGTGTTCGGACGGCGCGGAAGTGGGAGTCGGCGGGGGCGCTGCCGTCGGCGACGAAGACGCCTCGAGGATGGCGGACACGGTCGGACCCGTTCGACGGGGTGTGGGATGAGGAGGTCGTGCCGCTTCTGGTGCGGGACGAGGATCGGATTCTGCAGGCGACGACACTGATTGAGCTGCTGGAGGGTCGCCACCCGGGCCGCTTCGGGCCGGGGCAGGTGCGCACCCTGCAGCGGCGGATGCGAGACTGGCGTGCCCTCCAAGGACCGGACCGAGAAGTCTACTTCGAGCAGGTCCACCCGCCGGGTCGGGAAGCGCAGATCGACTTCACGCATGCCACGGAGCTCGGAGTGCGGATCGGCGGCACGACGTTCGAGCACTTGCTATTCGAGTGGGTGCTGTCGCTCAGCGGGTGGCGCTTCGTGTGTCTTGCTTACGGCGAGACGTTCGAGGCGCTGGTCGATGGGCTGCAGGGCGCGTTGTGGGAGCTGGGCGGCGTGCCCGAGATCGTTCGCAGCGACAATCTCTCGGCGGCGACCCACGAGCTGAAGCGCAGCGGAGGGCGGGCGCTCAATGATCGATTCTCCGCCGTGCTGGCGCACTATGGACTCCGCTCGACGCGCATCCATCCGGGCCGCTCGCACGAGAACGGGGTCGTGGAGCAGGCGCACTACCGCCTCAAGTCGGCCCTGGCTCAAGCCCTGGTGATCCGCGGCAGTTGCGACTTCGAGACGGTCGTCGCCTACGAGGCGTTCGTCCAAGAGACCGTGGCGCGACTCAACGGGTCTTCGCTCGCCCGGCTGGCCGAGGAACGGCCCCATCTGCGGCCGTTGCCTTCGTCGCGGGTGCCTGCCTACACGGTCTATTCGGTCAAGGTGCGCAAGTGGAGCACGGTCCGGGTCTCGAATAAGACCTACTCCGTGCCGTCGCGCCTGCGTGGCCACACGGTGGAGGTTCGCCAGTACGCAAACGAAATCGAGGTCGTCTACCAGGGGACGGTGGTGGAGCGGATGCCGCGGCTGCGCGGTGGACGCGAGCACCGGATCGACTACCGACACGTGATCTGGTCGCTGGTGCGCAAGCCCGGGGCGTTTGCGCGCTACCGCTATCGCGAGGAGCTGTTCCCGACGCCTGTGTTCCGAGAAGCCTACGATGCGCTGGTGCGCTTCCGCGGCGAGCGAGCGGATGTCGACTATGTGCGCACGCTTCATCTCGCCGCGAGCACACTCGAGTGCACGGTCGAGCAAGCCCTGTCTGCGTTGCTCGGCGAACGACTTCCGTTTGACTACGTCATGATCCGCGAGCGAGCGGCCCCCACCAAGCCCAAAGTTCCGCAGCTCTCAACACCCAGCGCCCCCGACCTGCGCGTATTCGACGCGTTGCTGGCGGAGGGCGTGCGATGAGCGCGACGCCCCAGGAGCGGATCGCTGCACTGTGCTCGGAGTTCCGTCTGCCAACGGTCGCCGCCGAGCTCGTCCCTCGCTTCCAGGCTTCCGATCACGAGGCCGCGCTTCCGACCCTCCTCGAAGTCCTCGAGCTCGAAGCGGGAGACCGCCAGCAGCGCCGCGTCGATCGATTGCGTCGCGCCGCAAAGCTCCCCGCCGGCAAGACCTGGGACACACTCGACCTCACGCGCCTCCCCACGAAGCTTCAACAACAGCTCGATCAACTCGCCACCGGCGGATTCCTCGAAGAAGCCGTGAATGTACTGGCGTTCGGGCTGCCGGGGACCGGCAAGACACACGCCATGGCTGCACTCGGTCACCGACTCATCGAGCAGGGCCACTCGGTGTACTTCGCGCCCACCTACCAGCTCGTGCAGGACCTGCTGGCGGCCAAGCGCGACCTCGAGCTCCCACGCATGTTGAGAAAGCTCGACCACTTCGCCGTGCTCATCCTCGATGACCTGGGATACCTGAAGCACCGAGCCGAGGAGGCCGAGGTGTTGTTCACCTTGATTGCCGAACGCTACGAGCGTCGCTCTCTCATCGTGACGAGCAACACCGTATTCAGCCAGTGGGAAGAGATCTTTCAGAGCCCGATGGCCACCGCTGCCGCGATCGACCGGATCGTGCACCACTCAGTCATCGCCGAGTTCGATGTCTCGAGCTATCGCACCGCACAGGCGCAGCGCCAGGTCGCGGAAGAGAAGAAGCCCACCGCGAAGACGCGGCGGGCGAAGAGCTGACACGGTCACCTCTGGTGACCTTCGGTCGCTTGAAGAAGAGAAGAGGGAACCCAGACCGGCAAGAATAAGTGGCGTCGACCGGCAGGAATAGTTGACGCCGGTCAGCTTTCGATGCGCCGGGTGCATCGTGCGGGGGAGAAGCTCTTCGTCGACTACGCGGGGCAGAAGCCCAAGGTCGTCGACCGGAGCACCGGGGAGGAGCGGGAGGTCGAGCTCTTCGTCGCCGCCTTCGGGGCTTCGAGTTA
>CALDCK010000022.1 GCA_937937315.1 uncultured bacterium | reverse complement strand
GCCGACGTCACCCCCAAGGACCTGGCCCTCGCCACAGCCCTCTTCGAGAGCGTGGGCTCGTGCTGGACAGCACCGAACGAGGCCCTGCTCGACGCCGTGACCGGCCTGTCCGGGAGCGGCCCCGCCTACGTCTTCGTCTTCCTCGAGGCCCTGGCGGATGCCGGGGTCCGGGTAGGGCTGCCCCGCGACGCCGCCGCACAGCTCGCCACCCAGACCGTTCTGGGAGCCGCGAAGCTCGCCAACGAGACGGGTCGCCACCCGGCGCAGCTCAAGGACCAGGTGACCTCGCCCGGGGGCACCACGATCGCGGGGCTCGAGCGGCTCGAGGCCGGTGGGCTGCGAGCGGCGGTGTACGAGGCCGTGGCGGCCGCCACCGCCCGCTCCCGGGAGCTCGGCGGAAGCTAGAGGCGCCTTAGCCGGGGGCGCTGTGCAACAATGCCCCCGTACCACCCGCCGAGGCCTCGCGCCTCCCGTGGGAAGAGCCGCAACCTCAAGAATTCGGGTGGTTTCCCCGATAGATTGCCGGACCGGGAGGCGACGGAGCTCCATTGCGCATCACCCCGCTCGACATCCGCAACCACACCTTTCCGCGCCGCGTGTCGGGCTACGACCGCGAAGAGGTGGACGGCTTCCTGCGCATGGTGTCGGAGGACTACGAGGCGGCGCTCCGCACCATCGAGACTGCGCGCGAGCGCATCCGACAGCTCGAGCACCGGACCCAGGAGCTCACGGCCAACGAGCAGCTCCTGAAGGAGACCCTGACCTCCGCCCAGCAGCTCTCCGAGGACCTGAAGCAGACGGCCATGCGCGAGGCCGAGGTGCTCGTCGGCGAGGCCGAGATCCAGGGCGAGAAGGTTCTCGATGCCGCACATCGACGCGCAGCCCGCCTGGCCGAGGACATCCGCGAGATGCGCGGCCTGCGCACCCGGCTCGCCGCCTCCCTGCGCAGTACGGTCGAGCGCCACCTCCAGCTGATCGATCACCTCTCCGAGGATCCGCCGGCCGAGAACCCGGACCTCGAGCGACGGGTCGCAGTGCTGGCCCGCACGGCCCGCGACGGAGCGAGCCGAGAGGAGTGAATCCGGATCTCCTCGATGTCCGCCGGCTTCCGGACGGCGTCTCGATCTGGATCCACGTCACCCCGCGCTCCCGCCGCGTCGCGGTCGAGGGCACTTACGGAGATGCCCTACGCGTGGCCGTCGCCGCGGCTCCCGCGAAGGGCGCGGCCAACCTGGCCTGCGTCGAGGCCCTGGCCGCGGCCCTCGGCCTGGCGCGCAGCGCCGTAGAGCTCGACCCCCGCGCCCGGCACCGCCGCAAGCGGGTCCGACTCCAGGGCGACCCCGAGGATCTCTGCGCCCGCTTGCGCGCGCTGGCAGCGGGCGAGGCGAGTGACTAGGTTTCCCGTTCAGGACCGCGGACCTGCGAGCCGCCCCCTCCGCCCCCACCCGACCGCTCCAGCGCCCCGAAGAACCTCGAGGATCCGAGATGCCCATCTACGAGTACGCCTGCGACAAGTGTGGCCACGAGTTCGAGGTCCAGCAGCGCATCACCGAGGATCCGGTCAAGACCTGCCCCGAGTGCCGCTCGCGAAAGGTGAAGCGCCTCATCTCCCAGACATCCTTCGTCCTGAAGGGCGGTGGCTGGTACTCGGATCTCTACTCCTCGAGCGACGCCAAGAAGAAGGGCGACGCCGCGAAGGACGGCGACAAGAGCGATTCGAAGAGCAGCTCCGACGACGGCGCCTCGAAGTCCGACAGCAAGAGTGACAAGGGCGGCAAGGGTGATAAGGGTGGCGGGGGCAGCAAGGGCGGCGGCGGCAAGGCGAAGGGCAAGGGCTCGAAGGCTGCCGCCTGACACCGCGCCCCGCAGCGCGCCACCGTCCTCTCACCGCCGTTTCCCCAACCTCACAGGCCCAGGGAGCCCCCAATGCCCCCCGAATCGATCTCCACGACCGTCGTCGACGGACTCGCGCTGGCCAACGAGATCCGCAAAGAGCTCGGCGAAGCCGTGGGACGCCACGTGAGCGCCGGGCGCCGCGCCCCCAGGCTGGCAGTCATGCTGGTGGGAGACGATCCCGCGAGCGCCTCCTACATCAAGGGCAAGCGCCGCGCCTGCGAGCGGATCGGCATGGATTCGACGGAGCAGACCCTGCCGGCGGCGGCCTCGCAGGAGGACGTGATCGCAGCGGTCGAGGCCTTGAACGCCGACGAGGGAGTCGACGGCATCCTCGTCCAGCTCCCCCTCCCCGCCGGCCTCGACGCCAACGCCATCACCGGCTGCGTCGACCCGGCGAAGGACGTGGACGGGCTCCACGCCATGAACGCAGGGCGTCTCCTGCTCGGAGAACCCTGTCTCACGGCCTGCACGCCGCTGGGCATCATGGAGATCCTCGAGCGCTTCGAGATCCCCCTCGAGGGCGCCGACGCCGTGGTGATCGGGCGCAGCAACATCGTCGGAAAGCCCGTCTCGCTGCTGCTCCAGCGTGCGAACGCCACCGTCACCATGTGCCACTCGCGCACCCGGGACCTGCGCGAGCGCTGCCGTGCAGCCGACGTGCTGGTCGCCGCCGTCGGCGTCCCCCTCCTCGTGAAGCGCGACTGGGTGAAGCCCGGCGCCGCGGTGATCGACGTGGGCGTGAGCGTCGTGGATGGGGTGCTGACCGGGGATGTCGACACCGCGGGTGTGGACGGCGTGGCGCGGATCGTCACGCCCCACCGCCGCGGCGTCGGCCCGATGACCATCACCATGCTCCTGCGCAACACGCTCACCGCCTACGAGAGCCGCATCGGCACATGACGGCAACGAAGCGCACTCCCACCGGCTCATGCCGGAGCTGAAGCGCACCCCCCTCCACGCGGTCCACGAGCGTCTCGGGGCGCGCATGGTGGACTTCGCGGGCTTCCACATGCCCGTGCAGTACACGTCGATCCTCCGGGAGCACGCCGCGGTGCGAGAGGCCGCGGGGATCTTCGACGTGTCCCACATGGGTCAGATCGGGCTGGAGGGGCCCGCCGCCGTCGCAGCCGCCGAGCACCTCCTCTCACGTCCGATCGCCGATCTCCGACCCGGTCGGGTGCGCTACGCCCTGCTCTGCAACGAGGCCGGCGGGGTCGTGGACGACGTGACCGTCTACCGACTCGCCGAGAACGCACTCTTCCTGTGCGTGAACGCGGCCAACCTCGCGAAGGACCTGCGCTGGATCGAGGAGCACGTCCCGGACGGGTGCACCGTGCGAGACACGAGTGACGAGACTGCGCTGATCGCTCTCCAGGGCCCCGCGAGCGCCGACATCCTGGGCGAGCTGGCGCCTCCCGCCGCCCTCGCCCTGGGACGCTTCCGCTTCGACCGCCATCCCGTGGCGGGGGTGGATTCCCTGGTGTCCCGGACCGGATACACCGGCGCCGATG
>CALDCK010000021.1 GCA_937937315.1 uncultured bacterium | reverse complement strand
GGCGGCTCGGCGGAGGAGACCGCGGCGGAGTTCGTGCAGTCGAACATGTCGAAGCCGGTCGTCTCGTTCATCGCCGGTCAGAACGCGCCTCCCGGCAAGCGCATGGGCCACGCCGGCGCGATCATCGCCGGCGGGAAGGGTCGCGCGTCCGACAAGATCGATGCCCTCGAGGCGGCGGGCGTGGCGGTGGCGCGCTCCCCGGCCGAGATCGGCGAGACCCTGCGCAAGCGGCTGGGCTGAGGCGAGGAGCGGGTCTCCCGTGGAGCTGATCCTGATCCGGCACGGTCTGCCGCTGCGGATCGAGAATCCGGACGGGAGCCCCGCGGATCCGCCGCTCTCGAGTGAAGGCTCGCGCCAGGCCTCGCGTCTCGCAGCCTGGCTGCGCGAGGAACGGATCTCCGCGATCTACGCGAGCCCCCTGCGCCGGGCACGCGAAACCGCCGAGCCCCTGGCGGAGGTCCACGGCTGCGCGCTCGCGATCGAGCCCGGGGTGGTCGAGCTCGACCATCTCTCGAGCACCTATGTGCCGCTCGAGGAGATCAAGGCAGAGGATCCGGAGGCCTGGCGGGCGCTCGTGAATGGGGGGCTCTACGCCGACATCGATCTCCCGGCCTTTCGGCGGAGCGTCGCGGAGACCCTCGAACGCATCATCACCATCCATCCAGGAGAGCGCGTCGCGGTGGTGTGCCACGGCGGCGTGATCAACTCGTGGGCTGGCCACGTCCTCGGCGTCCGCGAGCCCTTCTTCTTCTTCGATCCGGGCTACACCAGTGTGAATCGGTTCCTGGCGGCCAGCAGCGGCGAGCGCAGCGTCGTCAGCCTCAACGAGACGGCCCACCTTCGGGGCTGAGACCCGCTCGTCGGTGACCCCGTTTCCGCCGAGGAGGTCCGTTCGTCGAAGTTCCCCCTTCGACGGATGAGGGCTACTTGTCGACGGTCCAGGTGTCGCCGCTGTGGAGGAGCGCAGCCAGGTCGCCCTCGCCGCGCTCGCTCACCGCGTCGGTGACCTGCTGCGCGAGGGACCTCTCGTAGCTCGGCTTCTCGACGGCCCGGAAGACGCCGATGGGGAGCGGAAACTCCGGCCGCTGGAGGCTGGCGAGGGCGAAGGAGTAGGCTGGGGTCTCGTAGCGCTCGTGGTGGATCGCGACGCCCTTTCCCACCGGGTCGTCGGCTCCGACGGACACGACCGAGGGGATTCCGTCTCCGATGCGGATGCCCCGACGCTGATCCTCGGCACCCCAGACAAGGGGCTCGCCGTCCTGGAGCACGAGGCTGGCTTCGACCCGCTTCTTGCGGTCCTCGAGCTCGATCCACTCGTCATCGTTGTAGACGGGGCAGTTCTGGAGGATCTCGATGAAGGCGGTGCCCCGATGCGCGTGGGCCCGATGCAACATCTCCTGGAGGTGGGGTGCGTTTACGTCGACGGTGCGGGCCACGAAGGTGGCGCCCGCGCCCAGGGCGAAGGCGATCGGGTCGATGGGGTGATCGATGGCGCCGTCCGGGGTGGACTTGGTGCGCATGCCGAGCCGCGAGGTCGGCGAGTACTGCCCCTTCGTGAGTCCGTATACCCGGTTGTTGAAGAGCAGGATCTGGATGTCGATGTTGCGGCGGATCGTATGCAGGAGGTGGTTGCCGCCGATCGAGAGCCCGTCGCCGTCACCGGTGACGACCCAGACCGAGAGCTCGGGCCGGCTCGCCTTGATGCCGGTGGCGAAGGCCGGAGCACGACCGTGGATGGTGTGCATGCCGTAGGTGTTCATGTAGTAGGGGAAGCGGCTGGAGCAGCCGATCCCGGACACGAACACGAAGTTCTCCCGCGGTACGCCGAGCTCCGGCATGACCCGCTGGACGTTGGCGAGGATCGAGTAGTCGCCGCAGCCCGGGCACCAGCGGATGTCCTGGTCCGACTGGAAGTCCTTGCTGGTGAGCTTGGCTGTGGCGCTCGTCATTTTCGATCCTTCTTCTTGCTCGACTTCTTCTTGTCCGTCATGGCCTCGATGCGCCCACGGATCTCTTCGATGAGGAAGGGCTGGCCTTGAACCTTGGACATCACCTGCGCCGGAACGAGGAACTCGGCGCGAAGGAGGCTCGTCAGCTGGCCGGTGTTGAGCTCCGGAACCAGGATCTTCTCGAAGTTGCCCAGCACCTCCCCCAGGTTCCCGGGGAAGGGGTTCAGGTGTCGCAGGTGGATGCTCGACACGGATCGTCCGTCCTGCTGGGCCTCTTCGACCGCGGATGTGATGGCGCCCTGGGTTCCGCCCCAGCCGACCAGGAGCAGGTCGCCGCGCTCCGGCCCGAAGACCTCGACCGGGGGGATGTCATTGGCGATGCGTGCGATCTTCTCGGCGCGAAGCTCCACCATTCGCTCGTTGTTGACGGGGTCGTAGGCGACGTTGCCCGTCTGGTCCTGCTTGGAGAGGCCCCCGAGGCGATGCTCGAGCCCCGGCGTTCCGGGGATCGCCCAGGGGCGCGCCAGGGTCTCGGGATCGCGGAGGTAGGGCGCAAAGCCCTCCACCTCGGTCCGGAACTCGACGTCGGTCCGGCGCAGGGACTCGATCTCCGGGATCGGCCAGGGCTCCGCGCTGCTCGCCAGGTAGCTGTCCGAGAGCATGATCACCGGCGTCATGTAGGTGACGGCGATCCGGAAGGCCTCGAGCACGGTGTAGAAGCAGTCCCCCGGCGTCGCGGCGGCCACTACCGGCACCGGGCTCTCGCCGTTTCGGCCGTAGAACGCCATCAGCAGGTCGGTCTGCTCGATCTTCGTCGGCATCCCGGTCGAGGGACCGGCCCGTTGGATGTTGACGACGACGAGGGGGAGCTCCGTCATCACGGCTAGCCCCAGTGCCTCCTGCTTCAGTACCATTCCGGGGCCGCTGGTCGTCGTGATCGCGAGGTGCCCGGCGAAGGAGGCCCCGATGGTGGAGCTGATCGCCGCGATCTCGTCCTCGGCCTGGAAGGTCTTGATGCCGAAGTGGCGGTAGCGCGCGACTTCGTGAAGGACGTCGCTTGCCGGCGTGATCGGATAGGCACCGAGGAAGACCGGTCGCTTCATCTGCGTGGCAGCTGCGACGACGCCCCAGGCGAGGGCCGTGTTGCCGGTGATGTTCCTGTAGGTGCCCGGCTGGATCTTCGCGCGATTGACGACAAAGGAGCTCGGGAAGACCTCGGTCGTCTCCCCGAAGGCGTAGCCGGCCTTCAGGACCCGCGTGTTGGCCTCGAGGACGTCGCCCTTGAAGCGCCCCGCGAGCCAGCGCAGGGTGGGCTCCATCGGCCGGTTGTAGAGCCAGAACATCAGGCCCAGAGCGAAGAAGTTCTTCGAGCGATCGCCCTCGCGAGAGCTGATGCCGAGGCCCTTGACGGCCTCGCGGTTCAGGCTCGTGACCGGGATCTCGAGTGTCCGGAAGCGGTCCCGGATGGCGGGAAGCGGGTCCTCGCTGTAGCCGGCTCGCAGGAGGCTCTTCTTGTTGAAGGCATCACTGTTCACGATCACCATGCCACCGCTGCGCACGTCGTCTACGTTGGCGCGGAGCGCGGCGGGGTTGAAGGCGACCAGCACATCCGGGTGGTCGGCGGGGGTGCGGATGTCGGCCGACGAGAAATGGATCTGGAAGCCGGAAACCCCGGCCAGCGTGCCGGCCGGGGCACGGATTTCGGCTGGGAAGTCTGGAAGCGTGGAGAGATCGTTGCCCGCGAGTGCCGTCGACTCCGTGAACTTCGTTCCGGTGAGCTGCATGCCGTCGCCCGAGTCGCCGCAGAAGCGGATGGCGACCCGTTCGATCGACTCCTTGGGCTTGCTGGACATGACGTCGGGGCCTCCTGGGCCGCTGGCGGGTGGGGCGGATTGTATCGGGCGGCGGGGAGGGCGAAAGCCCTCGCGCGCCGTCTTTCGGCTCTTCCCCGCCGTCCGGAAAGTGGTTGGTGGCCCGGTGGTTTTCGGGCTTCCCCTGCCACCGAATGAGGCTCAAGCGCGGTCCTCTCCGCGCCGATACGCGTGGACATGATCTTACCGGCGCGTAAACCCCTGGAGGCCCACGGCCGTCCGCTGCGGGGCCTGGTGATTTCGCTCAACAGCCCGGTCGTGGCCCTGGAATCGCTCCCCTCGGGTCCGGCTTCGGCGGCCATCGCCGTCCACGAGTGCGGTGCCACGCTGTGCGTCCGCTCGCTCCGAACCGGCCAGGTGACCTTCTTCACCACGGGTGAGGACCTGGCAGACGACCGCCGCGTGGCCCAAGACGCGGCCCTCTCCTTCGCCGAATCCATGGGCTTCCTCTTCGACGACGATGTGGTCGAGGCGAGGGGCGACGCCGGCATCGAGGAGGCCGCCCGGCTGTGGCGGGAGCTCTGCGGCGACCGGCTGGGCTTCGCCGAGCCCCCAGAGCTCGAGGTGCCCAAGGGGCTCCCGGCCGCGCCGGGGGTGACCCCCAACCCCGCGCTCGTGCTCTCGAAGTTCCGTTTGCAGGCCGTGGGGGTACCGTGATGCCCCCGATCGGCACCGTTCGGATCCCCCCCCAAAAGCTTATGCGACCCATGCGCCGGCTCCTGGCCGGCGACAGAGAGGGAGATCCCATGTTCGATCGCAGGAGATGGCGAGACGTCATCGCCTCGCTGACGCTGATGTGCACCGCCATCGGGTGGATTGCGTGCGCGACCCCAAGCGCAGACGAGGAGGCCCGGATCCGAGCGCGGAGAGCCGTCTCGCACCTGAATCTCGGGATCGGCCATCTCCAGAGCGGACGTTCGGCGCTGGCCTTGCGCGAGTTCCTCACCGCCGAATCCCTGGACGCGCGGAATCCGCGAATCCAGTACGCCCTGGGCGAGGCCTACATGGCGCGCGAGAAGCTCGAGGAGGCCGAGCTTCACTTCCTGAAGGCGCTCAACATCCACCCCGAGTTCCACGACGCCCAGCTCAGTCTCTCGGCGCTCTTGATCGTGCTGGAGCGCTACGAGGAGGCGGCGGATCTGTGTCAGGGCCTGGTGGACGAGCCGACCTTTCCCGAACCCTGGGCAGCCCTCGCGAACCGCGGCTGGGCGGAGTTCAAGCTCGGCCGGCGGGCCGAGGGGAGGCGAAGCCTCGAGCTCGCCCAGGAGTACCGCC
>CALDCK010000020.1 GCA_937937315.1 uncultured bacterium | reverse complement strand
GAGCTCGCCTCGATCAGCGAGGAGTCCGCCGAGCTTCACCTTCCATTCCGCGAAGAGAACTCGAATCCGGGCAAGGCTCTGCACGGGGGCTGTGCGGCATCTCTCTCGGTGATCGGCGCCCACACGGTGACGCGGGCGGCGCTCGGCGAAGAGTCCGGTCCCTGGCACACTGCCTCGGTCCAGATCAACTACCTCGCGGCGGCGATCGACGAGGACGTCACGGCTTCGGCGCGGCTGCTGCGGCGCGGCAAGGAGCTCTGCTTCGTCGAGGTCGACGTGAAGCGCGCCGACGGAAAGCCCATCGCCCACGCGACGACGGCAGTGCGCGGGCGCTTCGGTGCGCAGCCGGCGGATCTCGCGAAGTCCGATGGGGATCACGGCCGGTCCGACCCGGGGGTGATGGGGCCGCACGTGGGAAAGATGCCTTACACCGCGGCGCGTGAGCTCGTGGTCGAGCACATGACCGAGGGGACGTCGCGCATCACCCTGCCGTCGAGCGACGCGAATGGGGACGCTTCCGGCGGCGTCCACGAGGGCGCAGTGCTGGCCCTCCTCGACACCACCGGTGCGATGGCCGCCTGGGCCGAAACCGGGCCGGGCCGCTACAAGGCTTCGACCCCGTCGCTTCAGGCGCGCTTCTTCGCTCCGCCTCCGGGCGACGACCTGGTCGCGTACGGCCGCATGGCCCAACGCGACGCCGAGATGCTCTGGAGCGACGTCGAGGTGGCGAGCGCCAGGGACGCGCGCGTCTTCGCCCGAGGCACCGTCGTCTATCGCATCGTCGTCTGAGGGCGATCCGTTTTCAGGCGCCGGCTGTGAGGATCCGCGCGAGCTCGAGCTCCGCCTCCCGGGTCTGCCCCCCGTTCTCGAGAAAGGCCTGCATGCGCGCGAGCGCTGCGTCGGTGGAAGCCGAGTAGAGGAAGAGACGGTTCTCCTCGAGGAGGCCGTCTCGGGTCGTCCCTTCGGATGCGTCGACGGCCTGCTTCGCCAGCGCGATCGCCTCGGGAGGGAAGGAGGCGATGCGTCGCGCGAGGCGTGAGACGAAGGGCTCGAGCTCCTCGGGGGGCAGCGCGCGATTGACCCAGCCGTAGTGCTCGGCGAGCTCCGCATCGAAGTCTTCGCAGCCGAGGATCGCCTCGAGGGCGCGCGCGCGACCCATCAGGCGAGGAAGTCGCTGGGTTCCCCCGCCTCCGGGGATGATGCCCAGGGCCACCTCCGGCTGGGAGAGACGCGCGCGGCCGATGGCGGCGAAGCGCAGGTCCAGGGAGAGCGCGAACTCGCTGCCCCCGCCCCGGGCGCGTCCCTCGATCATGGCGATGGTCACGCAGGACAGGGTGCGGAATCGCTCGACCACGCCGTGAAAGAAGGAGAGGTTCCGGGAGGGCGGCGGCGCGTCGCGGGCCATCGCCGGGATGAGGTTTACGTCGGCATGGGCGATGAAGAAGTCCGGGTTCGCGCTGCGGAACACCGTGACCCGGAGTGCATCGTCGTCGGCCAGCTCCAGGCTGAGCCGATGGAGGTCTACGGCCATTGTCCCGTCGAGCAGATTGATCGGCGGGTGATCGAAGGTGACGTGCGCTACTCCGCCGTTCACCTCCACGGTGAGTGTCGCGTAGCCTTCGTAGGGCATGGGGCGTCTCCTTCGCTGGAGGGCCCTTCTACCACGAGTGGCGAGGCGAAGTCAGCCGGCGGCTGGCAGACGGACGACGAAGAGCGTGCCGTCGGCCGCGCCGGCCTCGAGGCTGCCGCCGTGCTCGCGCACGATCTCGTAGGCCGCCGAGAGCTCGGCCTCGGCGTTCGCGCCGGCCGATACGACCTCGGGGATCGGGCCCTCGAAGAATCCGTGGTTGCCGGCGCAGATTCCGATGCGGACCGCGACGCCTCCATCCTCGGGCTGCGCGTCCACCGAGACCGCCGCGTTGGGGATGGACTGGCAGACCTGCTGCGCATTGAGGAGGAGGTTGAGCAGAGCCTGGCTCATGCGTTCCGGGCAGCCCTCCACCTCGGGCAGATTCGCGATCGGCGCGATCCGCGTGCTCACGGCGTACTGCTCGTGGAGCGCGAGCAGGCGCCCGGCATCCTCGATCACCCGGGCGAGATCGAGGCGCACGAGGTCGTCCTCCGAGAGGGTCCCGGGCCGGATGATCCTTCCCACGATGCCGGCGATCCGCGAGACGCCGTCGATCGTCTCCGCCACCACCTCGGCGAGCTCCGCCAGCTCCTCGGCGCGCTCCTTCTCGAAGGGCTCGAGCTCCGAGGGGTCGAAGGTCGAGGTGCGGTGGATCTGCTGGAGGTTCGAGGCGACGAAGGCCAGGGGATTGTTCACCTCGTGGGCGAGTCCGGCGGCCAGTCCCCCGACGATCACCCGCTGCTGACTTTCCCGCAGCATCCGCTCGTAGCGGCGGGTCTCGGTGACGTCGCGGATCCATGCAAAACGGCCCCAGGGCTCTCCTTCACCGCGCCGTACGGTGTCCGTGTGGAGCTCGAGGTCGCGGCCGTTCCCGGTCCGGAGGGCCGTTGTCGTCGGCGCTGCGGCGGCGAGGGCGTCCTCGATGGATTGCTCGGTTCCGGTGATCGCGTCTTCCGTTGCCAGTCGCGCGAGGGCCCGGGCGAGCAGAGGTCCGCGCCAGGGCGTCGACTCGGGCACCGACAGCAATCGCGCCGCGGCCGGATTGAGGTCCAGGACGTTTCCTTCGAGATCGGTGAGGACCACTGCGTCCGAGAGGGTCTCGATCACGTCGCGCCGGGCGAGGGGCAGCACGTCGGTGAGCCGATCGCGAACCGCGATCAGGGTGACGGCGGCCACGGCGAGCCCCACCGAGAGCGGGGTCGGGTCCACGCTCAGGGAGAAGAGATGGAAGTGGTGGGAGAGCGACGCGACTACGGGGAGCAGACAGGCGAGCATCATCGCCTGGCCGTGGATCCGTTGGCGGGGCGTGGGGGCACGCAACGCGTAGTAGGCGAACATCCCGACGGCTGCCGAGGCGAGGACGAGCTGCCAGGTGAGCGCGATCCAGAACAACGGGCCGCCCCAGGCCAGGGCGCCCTCGCGGAGCACCAGCGGGTCGAGGGCGAGAGAGAAGAGCCGGTGGCCGTCGTTCGTGACCAGCGCGAGGAAGGCCAGCGCGCAGGGCACCGAGGTCGCGAGGACGAGCTGCGGCCCGTGCTGGACGAGAGGGGATCGGGTGAAGCGGGCTGCGAACCAGAGTCCGCAGGGCGTCATGGCGCACGACCCGAGGTAGGCGACGTAGAGGCCGACCCGAGCGCCGATCTCCGTGGTCGCGAGGCCCATTCCGAGATGGCCTCCGGCGAAGACCACCATCGTGCCGAGCAGCGCCAGCACCGACGCGTGGATGTCCGTGTGGGGCCGCCGCTGCGCCACGTAGAGGAAGGCGGCGGCGCCCAGGAGCGCGATCAGGAAGTCCTGGAGGTCAGCAGCGTCCACGTCCCCGGTGTATCGGCCGGAGGTGCCACCCCGTTGAGGCTCTCCTGGAGCGGCCGACCCTTGGATTGAGGGGTTTTGCCCTCTTCTTGCCGGCTCGAGACGCGCCGGCGCGGGTTACAGCCTGGGGGCCGCTCAGCCGATCTGCGAGGTATGCGGATGTGCAGGGCCTGTAACACGCGTTTCGCCGAGGGAACCGTCGTGTGTCCGAGCTGTGGACGCCGCGCTGCCGACCACTCGGCAGATGCGGGTTCGAGTGGCAGCGCAGCGATTCCGCTTCCTCACGGCCGTCGGGTAGAGCCCGACGACGACGAGATAGACCTGGAGCTCGACGAGGATGATGTGGTGAAGCGCGCAATCGATCCGCCGAAGCGATTCGTAGGAGCGGTCGCTGCTCCTCGTGCGGAGCCGGACGTCGCCGTCGGCGTACCGGGGGTGGACGCCGCCCGGGTCCGGGTCATGTTGGCGGAACAGCCGGCGCTGCTGGAGAAGGGCCTCGGTCTCCATGCGGACGATGAGGGCGACCCTCTCGGAATCGACTTCCCCACCCCGGTGGGCTCGATCGATCTCCTCGGACGGGATCGCAAGGGCGCGTTCGTCGTCGTTCACGTCCCGGAATCCGACGAGGTCGGCGACAGCCTCTCGGGCATGCTTCGGCGCATGGGCTGGGTGCGCAAGCACCTGGCCAGCGCAGGAGAAGACGTTCGCGGCATCGTCGTCGTCGAGCAGCTTCCCGAGGACCTGGCCTACGCGGCCGCCGGCCTGGGCGGCGCGATCGCCTTCAAGGGCTACTGCCTCTCGCTCACCTTCCACGACCTCGAGGGCTGAGCGCCGGAGCGCGTTGCCCGGGCTCCCACACCGCCCGGTCCTCGTTCAACGCCCCTTCCAGACCGGGCTTCGCTTCTCCAGGAAGGCGCGCGCACCTTCCCGCGCATCCTCGGTGCGCCGCAGCGGTCGCCCGAGCTCTTCCTGCCGGGCGTAGGCCTCCTCGAGGGAGAGGTGGAGCAGCGCCCGGACCCCGTCGCGAGTCGCGTGTACCGCGAGGGGCGCGTTCGCGGCGATGGCGTCGGCGGAGTCGAGCGCCGTCGCGAGCACCTCGTCTGCCTGGACCACCCGATTGATCAGTCCGATCTCGGCGGCGCGCGTCGCATCGATGGGTCGCGCCGTGAGGAGGAGCTCCTGGGCGTGGACCCAGCCGATCTGGCGCGGGAGCAGCACCGTCGCGTGCCCCGTCGGGTAGAGGCCCCGGGCCACCTCCTCGAGGGCAAAGGTGGCGTGGGGAGCGGCGAAGCGGAGCTCCGAAGCGAGCATCATGTCGAGCCCGACCGCCCGTGCGTGTCCATTGATGGCGCACACCAGGGGCTTGCCCAGGTCGAACCCGGCGAGGGTCGCCGTGGAGATGGCCCTCAGCCCCTCGAAGTCGTCGGGATCGATCCGCTCGCCTCGGGCCAGACGCTGGGAGGCGGGGATCGTGGTCGCCAGATCCATGCCGGAGCAGAAGACCCGCTCGCCGCTGCCGGTGAGCACGGCGCAGCGGATCGCGTCGTCCTCGGCGACCCGTCGCCAGGCCTCGGCCAGTGCGCGAAGCGTGGGCGGGTCGAGGGAGTTCGCCCGCTCGGGGCGATCGATGGTGACCACGGCGACGCCGGGGTGCTCGGTCGGAAGCGCGAGATGAGCGGGCACGAATCTCCCCCGCTCCGATTCTATCAGCGCCGTCCCGGGCCGCGCCGCGCTTTCGCTCGCGACTGCGCGCGTGTAGGGTGGACGCCCCCCGACGCCCGAGGCGAGGATGGACTTCGAGTGGGAGAAGGAGTACCGCGACTTCCGTGGGGAGGTGCGGAGCTTCATCGAGGAGTGGCGAACTCCGGAGCTTCTCGAGGAGTACGCGCGCACCTACGGCGCCGACGGGCCCGAGCTGCGGAGGTTTCGCGACGCCCTCGGTGAGCGCGGCTGGATGCGCATGTGCTGGCCCGAGGAGGAGGGCGGAGAGGGTCGGAACCTCTTCTACCAGTTCATCTTCGTCGAGGAGATGGAGTACTGGGGCATGCCCTACGGCAACCTCACCTACACCTCCATCGCCCCCTCGATCCAGCGATTCGGCAGCGACGAACAGCGGCGGCGCTACCTGCCCGGCATCCTGCGTGGCGAATCGACCTTCGCCCTCGGCTACAGCGAGCCGAACGCCGGGACCGATCTGGCGTCGCTGCGGACCCGCGCCCGGCGGATCGGCGACGAATGGGTCATCAACGGTCAGAAGATCTGGACCAGCCTGGCCGACGTCGCCACCCACATCTGGCTGGCGGCGCGAACCGATCCCGACGTGCCGAAGCACCAGGGGATCTCGGTCTTCATCGTCCCGGCGGATGCCCCGGGCCTCACGATCCGGCCCCTGCACGCCATGTACGGCGGCCACACGAACGAGACCTTCTACGACGACGTTCGGGTGCCCCACGCCGACCTCGTGGGAGGCGTCGGTCGGGGCTGGCCCATCATCATGCACGCCCTCAATCACGAGCGGGTGGGGCTGGCGGCGACCGGCAGCCTGGCGCGTCTCTTCGACCAGCTCGTGGCCCATCTGGCGGAGCGGCGCCCGGAGCGCCTGGAGGACCCCCTGGTGCGGCGACGCCTGGCGGATCTCCAGCTCGACCTGCTGGAGCAGCGCGCCCTCGCAGTCCAGAACGCCTGGATCATCTCGAAGGGCGGTACACCGATCGCCGAGGCTTCGATGGCGAAGGTGGCGGCGACCGAGCTTCGCACCCGCATCGCGAACACGGGGATGGATCTGCTCGGTCGCTACGGTGGACTCTCCCGGGAGAACGGCGAGCTGGCCCCGGCGGAGGGACGGATGGAGTGGAGCTTCCGGATCGCTCCCATCTTCCGCTTCGGTGGAGGGACGAACGAGATCATGCGGGACATCATCGCGGCCGCCGGCCTGGGCCTTCCGCGTTGAGTCACCCCGCACCGCGAGAGCGGGAGACAGTGCGATGAACCTGGATCTCGACCCCACCCAGACCCTGCTGCGGGAAACGACTCGCGAGTACCTGGCGAGCACGGTGCCCTTCGACCGGGTTCGAGCCTGCGAACGCGAGGAGCGCTGGGATTCGGAGCTCTGGCGGGGGCTCATCGAGCAGGGATGGCTCGGGCTGCCCTTCCCCGAGTCGATCGGCGGTGGTGGAGGGCGCCTGACCGACGCCGGCCTGCTCCTCGAGGAGTTCGCCCGTCGCGCGGCGGTGGTTCCCCTGGCGGAGGCCCTCGTGTGCGGACTCGCCTGCACCCGCTCCGGGAGCCCGAGCCAGGCCTCGGCGGCGCTGGAGGGTCTGCTCTCCGGGGACGTGGTGCCCGTGCCGGCGGTGCTCGAAGAGAGCGATACCTGGGGGGTGGTCGAGGCCCGGGTGGAGGGGGAGCAGCTCATCGGCGAGAAGCTCTTCGTCGACTACGGCCAGTTCGCCAGCCATCACCTCGTCGCCGCCCGCGAGAACGACGAGCTGGGACTCTACCGGGTGGACGCCCGAGATGATGCGGTGGGCAGCGCGCCCCTCCGCACGATCGGACGCACCCCCTCGGCCCGGGTCGTCTACCGCGATGCCGCGGTCGAGCCGGTCGGAGGCCCTGAGGCACTCCGCGACTTGATCCTGACGGCGCGGGCCTTCGCGGCGGTGCAGTGCCTCGGCTCCGCCCAGGAGGCCCTCGACCAGACCGTCGCCTACGCGAAGGTGCGCGAGCAGTTCGGCCGCCCGATCGGCACCTTCCAGGCGGTTCAACACCACGCGGCGAACATGGCTTCCCGCGTCGCCTCGACCCGCTACCTGGTCTACGAGGCCCTCCACGCCCTCGACCACGGGGCGGCCACGCCGCAGCAGGTCGCCTTCGCGAAGGCGTCGGCCTCCCGGATGGTTCCCGAGGTGACGATGCTCGCCCACCAGATCCACGGCGGGAACGGCATGATCGAAGAGAACGACCTCTACTTCTTCACGCTTCGGGGCAAGGACCGGTCCCTGGCCTGGGGCAGCGCCGAGGAGTGCCTCGAGGAGGCCTCGGCCGCGGTCGATGCGCCGCGGGAGTGGATCTGCTGAGCGGCGACGGGAACCGGCCGGAGGGCCGCTGCGAGGAGGACGGAAAGTGAAGGGAATCGTCTACCACGGACCCCGCGACATGCGCGTCGACGACGTCCCGGATCCGGCGCTTCAGGAGCCCGGGGACGTGGTCGTGCGGATCGAGCGGACCGCCATCTGCGGCTCCGACCTCCATCTCTACCACGGCGAGCCCCTGGCGATGAGCGGGTTCACCATGGGCCACGAGTTCCTCGGCGTGATCGAGGACGCGGGCGTCGACGTGCGTCGCTTCCGCAAGGGCGATCGCGTGATCGTGTCCTGCACGGTGGGTTGCGGCGACTGCAGCGCATGCCGACAGCAGCTGTGCAGCGGCTGCGAGGTGACGACGGTATTCGGCCCCCTCACCAATGTCTTCGGAAGTCCGCTGCTCCCCGGCGGTCAGGCCGAGGCGGCGCGGGTTCCCTTCGCCGACGCGAATCTCTTCGCGGTGCCGGACTCGTTGGATGCGGAGCGCGCGCTCTTTCTTACCGACATCCTGCCGACGGGCTACATGGGCGCGGATCTGGCCGAGGTCGCGCCCGGGGACGTCGTCGTCGTCTTCGGCTGCGGACCCGTCGGAACCTTCGCTCAGCGCTCGGCGCTGCTGCGGGGTGCGTCCTGTGTCGTCGCCGTCGACCTCGACCGCGGCAGGCTCGCGAAGGCCGAGAAGCGCGGGTGCGTTTCCCTCGATCCCTCCCGGGAGTCGTTGGTGGAGCGGGTGCGGGAGCTGACCGCCGGGCGCGGAGCCGACTGCGCCATCGAGGCCGTCGGGCTCGACACCCTGCTGCGCGACGCCATCGAGGTCACCCGGCCCGGCGGACGGATTGCGGTGATCGGCGTCTTCCCCGCCGACGAGCTGTCGCTTCCCTTCCTGAGCGGCGTCATCGGCAAGAACCTCACGATCCGCGGCGGCCTCGTGAATCCCCAGCGCTACGTCCCCAAGCTGCTTCCCCTGATCGAGCAGGGACGCATCGACCCCGGCGAGATCATCACCCATCGGATTCCCCTCACCGAGGGGGCGCGCGGCTACGAGATCTTCGACGCCCACGAGGAAGACGTGCTGAAGGTGGTGCTCGAGCCCTGAGTCGGCGCGCTCGGTCGACACGAGGAGCATCCGCCCTGGGCTCCACGAAGGCCGACCCCAACGGATCGGCCCATCCGGGCCCGGCCCGGGTGGTCCGGATCTTCGAGGTTAGAATCCGGAACCCGATGCATCGCTCCGGACCCCGTCTCCTCCGTGCACTCCTCGCCATCGCGTCGATGGCGCTCTGGCTGGGATGCGCCCTGGCGGGTCCGACGGAGGTGAAGACCGACCCCGGCGACGGCCCGGTGCCGTGGACGAGTCTCGCCGTGCGAGACGCGCCGGAGGACTTCCGCTTCGTCCTCGTCTCCGATCGCACCGGGGGCCACCGCGGCGAGATCTTCGAGGAAGCCCTCGAGAAGGTGGACCTGCTGGGGCCGGCCTTCGTCCTCAGCGTGGGCGATCTGATCGAGGGATACACCGAGGACCCGGCGGCTCTCGACGCCATGTGGGACGAGGTCGAGGGCTTCGTGGCGGCGCTGGATGCGCCCTTCTTCTACGCCCCCGGAAATCACGACTTCTCGAACGAGACGATGGCCCGGGAGTGGCGGACGCGCTTCGGGCCCTCCTTCTACCACTTCCGCTACAAGGAGGTTCTCTTCCTTGTTCTGAACAGTGAGCTCTTCTCGAGCGCGACCCATCCCGGGCATCCGGTGCCGGGCCCGGACACCCAGGCCGCACAGCTCCGCTACGCGGAACGCGTGCTCGACGAACACCGCGATGCGCGCTGGACGATCGTGGTCGTGCACCAGCCTCTCTGGGATCGCCGGGAGGTTCCCGCGGACTGGCTCACCCTCGAGGGCTGGCTCGGAGAGCGGCCCTACACGGTGTTCGCCGGGCATGTCCACCGCTACACGAAGGAGGTGAGGCGCGACCGCCGCTACGTGACGCTCGGCACGACCGGGGGGCGCAGTCAGCTGCGGGGCCTCGATCAGGGGGAGTTCGACCACGTGGCCCTGGTGACGATGACCGCCGAGGGTCCGGTGCTGGCGAATCTGCTCGTCGATGGCATTCACGACGAGGAGGTCCGGACGCTGGCCGTCCGGGACCTGGTGAAGCAGCTCACTCGGGCGCTCTCGGTCGAGGCCTTCCTCGCCGACGACGGATTCACCCGAGGCAGTGCACGCTTCACCGTCGAGAACGCGGGGGAGAGGCCTCTCGAGGTGGAGGCGCGGGTCCGCCCCGGCCGAGACCTCGTCGTGGTCCCCGCCGCCACGGCGCGGGTGCTGGCCGCGGGTGAGAGCGGCTCCTTCGTGCTGGACGTGGAGGCCCGCGAGCCCCTGCCGGTGGGAGCGGTGGCGCCGACCGAGGTCCAGTGGACGCTGCGCGGGGAGAAGCCCGACGGATCGCCCCTCGAGGTCGAGCAGCGCGCGTGGGTGATTCCGGAGAAGCGCTTCGCCTGCGCCCGGAGGTCGGAGCCCGTCGTCGTCGACGGCGCTCTCGACGAGTGGCGGTCGCTTCCCCTTGCGATCGAGGCGCGTCCGCTGCCTCCGGGATCGCCGGAGGGGACGTCCATCCGCTTCGGCGTCGCCTACGACGATGAGTTCCTCTACCTGGCTGCGCGCGTGGAGGATCCCTCGCCCTTCTTCTCGGCGGAGCGGGTGGCGAGTCGTCAGGACGCGGTGGTCGTCGAGCTCGATGCCCGGCCCGAGGCCGAGCGCGCCGAGAACGAGGGGTTTCTCGCCGCCGTCCGCAGCGGCGCCGTCGCGAAGCTCGCGTTCGCCTGGCTCACGCCCGGCGAGGTGAGCGAGGATCCGGCTCTCGCAGCCCTGATCCCGGATCTCCCGCCCGAGACCCGCCACGCCGCGCGGCGCACTCCCAGCGGCTACGACGCCGAGCTCGCGATTCCGGTGGCCTTCCTCGAGGAGCGACAGGGGGGCGCATGGGAGGGCTTCCGTCTCAACCTGAGCGTTCAGGACTTCGATCGGGACGGAGTGCGTCACGTCACCCATTGGTGGCGTCCGAGTCGCTTCGGCTTGACCGGGGCCGTCCCTGCGCCGGGATCCGGCAGCTTCGTCCGTCGCTGAGGCGTGGCGTCGCGTCAGTCGACGAGAACCAGTCGCTCGCCGGTCCAGCGCATGACGCGATCGCGTCGAGTGACGCGCTCCCAGTCGAAGCCATCGAGGAGCGCCGCGGGAAGGACCGGGTTCGGCCGCTCGCGCAGCCCCGCGGCCTGGGAGAGCACACCGCAGAGGGCCTCCGCGTCGTAGTGCTGCCGCAGGCTGGCAGCGTCGACCGCGCCGTGGAGCTTCGCGAGCTTCTCCCCGCGCTCCTCGAGCAGGAGCAGGTGGTGGCGGTAGTCGGGCTGCGGCAGGTCGAGCAGACGCTGGAGCGCCACCTGCGCTGCGGTCGAGCTCGCGAGGTCCCGGCCCCGCACGATCCGGGTGACGCCGGTCCGGGCGTCGTCGACGACCCCGGCGAGCTGATAGGCGACCGAGCCGTCGCGCCGCCGCACGATCGGGTCCCCCATCGCGGCCCCGGGATCCGGATCCAGGGGCTCGCCCCCTTCGTCGCGGAGAGGCAGCGGATCCGTCGGCAGCGCAACCCGCAGGGGCTCGCGGGTCTCGCGCCAACCGCCGTCGGACAGGGGGCGGCTGCGACACGTGCCCGGGTAGCGGATGCCTCCCTCGGCCGTCGGGAGCCCACGCTCCCGAAGTGCGCTGCGCGTGCAGCGACAGGGGTAGAGCCGTCCGAGCTCGGCGAGCCGATCCAGGGCCGACTCGTGGGCCTCGCGGGCCTCGGTCTGGAGGTCGACGGCGTCGAAGTCGAGGCCGAGCCAGGCGAGGTCGCGGACCATCGCCTCCCGCCACTCGAGTCGCGAGCGCTCGGGATCGAGGTCCTCGAGCCGCAGTCGCAGTGTGGCGCCCAGGGTCCGGGCGTCGAGCCAGCAGAGCAGCGCCGCCAGGAGCGTTCCCGGATGCGCGGGGCCGGTCGTCGAGGGCGCGAAGCGGGAGACCGCCGATCCCATCGCTTCGCTCAGAGGCTCGCAGAGCCGGCGGGGAGCCGGGCCGAGCAGAGCGCGATCGATGTCCGGGCCCGGACCGACGCGGTGCTTCTCCCGGCTCGTCCTCGTGTCACCTCGTCACCGGACCGGCGGCAGGCAGGCAGGCGGAGTCGGACAGCGCCATGCGCACGAAGGGGGTGACGATCGCGAACGAGAGCCAGATCACGCCGATCCGGACGATGTAGAAGCGGCCGAGAAGGCTCTTCACGTCGTCGGGCGCGGACGGGTCCGACGCGCGGAGCCTCAGCTCGACTCGGCGAAGCGAGATGACGGCCAGAGTCATCACGAAGCCGACCATGATCTGACCGATGATGACGAGCAGCTCCACCGAGGCGAGCGAGCACCGGATCTCGGTCTCGGTCAGGGCCAGCAGGAACGCCAGGGAGTTCACCACGGCGAATGCGGCCACTGCGTCCGCGTAGTTCACGAGCCGGTCGGCCAATGCTTCACGTGTCAATCGTGGTTCCTCGGTATGCCCGTCTTCGGCAACGGCCTACGGATCGTTCGGGCGGTTGACCCAGCGCCGTCGAGACGGGGACCAGAACCAACCTCCCCCGGCCAGGCTGCCCCCGTCTGTGGGCAGGGTGTGGCCGGTGACGAAGCGCGAGAGATCCGAGGCCAGGAAGAGGACCGCATCCGCCTGGTCCTCGGGAAGCCCCATGCGACCGACCGGCGCCCAGCTCTTCCACATCTTCTCCTGCTCCGGCGTCACGCCCGCCGTGTAGTCGACCTGGGGAGTCCGGGTCAGATCCGGCGCGATCCCGTTCACGCGAATCCCCCGGCGGCCGAGCTCGAGAGCGAGGCACTTCGTGAAGTGGACCACCGCCGCCTTGAGGGCGCCGTACACGGGGTCGGCGGGAAACCCGCGCAGACCCTCCACCGAAGATACGTTGATGATCGAGCCGACTCCCCGCTCGACCATCCCCGGCAGGAAGGCGCGGGTCACGAGGAAGACGTGGTGGAGGTTGATGCGATAGAGGTCGTCCCAGTGGTCCGGCTCGGAACGCAGGAAGGGCACGGCCTTCAGATAGTCGCCGACGTTGTTCACCAGCACGTCGACGCGCCCGTGTCGTTCCACGACCTCCTCGGCGAGGCGCTGCACGTCCTCCGGCTCCCGAACGTCGACGACGTGGGAGGTCGCCCGGCCGCCTCTCGCCGCGATGTCCTGCACTGCGGCGGCAGCGCGCTCCGGATCGATCTCGGCCACGGCGACGGCGGCTCCCTGGGCGGCCAGCACCCTCGAGATGGCGCCGCCGATCCCGGCGCCTCCACCCGTCACGACCGCGACCTTCTCTGCGAGGAGCGTCGCGCTGTCGCTCGTCTCCTGGCCCAAGCGTATCCCCCGATGGCGCCGAGAACGTACCATCTCCTCCGTCGGTCGCCGGGCGGGCTAAGCTCGCTGTCGATCCGCAGGGCTGGTGGAGGTCAGGACATGCGATTCGCGCGATCGTCGAGGAACCGACCCTCGTGAGCGACGCAAGCTACGAGAAGCTCGGCGCCTTCTACCTCGGGCGCCGCTACGACCTCGACGCCGACGAGCGGACCGACGAGTCGCTCCTCTACGACTCGAAGGACCTCACCACCCACGCCGTGTGCGTGGGCATGACCGGAAGCGGCAAGACCGGTCTCGGCATCGGCCTGCTCGAGGAGGCCGTGATCGACGGCATCCCGGTGATCGCGATCGACCCGAAGGGCGACCTCGCGAACCTGATGCTGACCTTTCCCCGGCTCGCCCCCTCGGACTTCCAGCCGTGGATCGACGAGTCCACTGCAGCGCGGCGGGGAAGGACGCCGGAGGAGGAGGCCCGGGCCACGGCGTCGCTCTGGCGCGAGGGGCTCGCCGAGTGGGGACAGCCGCCGGACCGGATCGCACGCTTTGCCGCCGCGTCCGAGCGCGTGGTCTATACACCGGGGAGTCGCGCCGGACGGCCCCTGGCGATCCTGCGCTCCCTGGCCGCGCCGCCGCCCGCACTCCTCGAGGACGACGAGGCCCTGCGCGAGCGGGTGGCCGGGGCGGTATCCGGCCTGCTCGGCCTGCTGGGAATCCGGGCGGATCCGTTTCGCAGCCGGGAGCACATCTTGCTCTCGACCCTGCTCGACCGGGCCTGGCGGGCGGGAACCGACCTCGAACTCGGCACCCTGATCCGACGCATCCAGAAGCCCCCCGTGGAGCGGGTTGGCGTCCTCGATCTGGAGTCCTTCTTTCCCGCATCGGATCGCTTCGATCTCGCGATGGCTCTCAACAACCTCCTGGCTTCGCCCGGCTTCTCGATCTGGGCCGAAGGCGACGCGCTCGAGGCGGGGAGTCTGCTCTTCACCCCGACAGGTCGACCGAAGCTCTCGATCATCTCGATCGCGCACCTGAGCGACGCCGAGCGGATGTTCGTCGTCACGTCGGTGTTGAACGAGCTCATCGCCTGGATGCGTACCCAGCCCGGCAGTCGGACCCTGCGTGCGCTGCTCTACATGGACGAGGTGTTCGGCTACTTCCCGCCGACGGCGAATCCGCCCTCGAAGACGCCCATGCTCACGCTCTTGAAGCAGGCGCGCGCCTATGGGCTCGGCTGCGTGCTGGCCACCCAGAACCCGGTGGATCTCGACTACAAGGGGCTCTCGAACGCGGGCACCTGGTTCCTCGGTCGGTTGCAGACCGAACGCGACAAGAGTCGGGTGATCGAAGGGCTCGAGGGCGCTTCGGCCGCCGCCGGCGGTCGCTTCGATCGCGCGCGCACCGAGCGCGTGCTGGCCGGGCTCCGGAGCCGCGTCTTCCTGATGAACAACGTGCACGAAGACGAGCCGGTGGTCTTCGAGACGCGCTGGGCGCTCTCCTATCTCGCCGGGCCGCTCACCCGGGAGCAGCTGCGAGAGCTTGCGCCCGAGGAGACCGCACGAAAGGGCGAGGCTTCTCCGACGGCGGCGACTCCCCAGAAGGTGGAGGCGCAGCGACCGGTGGTTCCGGCCGAGGTCACCGAGGGCTTTCTGCCGGTCACGCGATCCGTGGGCGGCGAGGGGCGCCTCGTCTACCGCCCCGCGATCCTCGGGGCGGCGACGCTCCACTACGTCAACGCCCGCGCGAAGGTGGACGAGTGGTCGCGTGCGACGGTCCTCGCGCCCCTCGGCGCGGATGCGGGATCGCCCTGGGCGGAGGGCGCGACCTTCTGGCCATCCGCGCCGGATCTCGAGGGCGAGCCCGAGCCTTCGGCGGCCTTCGCGGAGCTGCCTCCCGCCGGCTCGCGGGCGAAGAGCTACGAGCGCTGGCGCAAGATGCTGGCGACCCATCTCCATCGCAGCCATCCGCTGCGGATCTGGCGTGCCCCGGCGTTGAAGCAGGTGTCGCAGCCGGGGGAGGGGGAGGGCGCGTTTCGCGGTCGGCTCCGCGAGGTGGCTCGGGAGCGGCGCGACCTCGCCGTCGAGAAGCTGCGCAAGCGCTTCGCGCCGAAGCTGGCGCGGCTGGCGGATCAGATCGAGCGCGCCGAGCTGCGGGTCGAGCAGGAGCGGGAGCAGTACGGGGAGAAGAAGCTCCAGTCGGCGATCTCGATCGGCGCCACCATCGTCGGCGCGCTCTTCGGCCGCAAGCTCGCCAGCACCCGAAACGTCGGGCGCGCGACCACCGCAGCGCGTGGCGTCAGTCGCGCGGCTCGAGAGCGCGGAGACATCGCCCGGGCCGAGGAGCGGGTGGAGACGCTGCGCGATCGCCTGGCCGACCTCGAGGGAGACTTCCAGGAGGAGGTGGTGGCCCTCGAGGCCCAGCTCGACGTCGCGGAGGTCGCGATCGAGCCCGTCTCGATCTCGCCGCGCAAGTCCGATCTCGACGCCCAGCCGATCCAGCTCGTCTGGACGCCCTGGCGAGTGGGCGACGATGGGATCGCCGAGCCCCTCTTCGAGGCTGGCGCGCCGATGGCTAGACTGGTGCCATGACGACTCCCTTCTTCTGCCTCCTGCTCGCGGTTCTGATCCCCTACGTGCTCTCCGGTGTCGGCGGCTACTACCGGACCCGGCAGTTCGGGGCCCTCGACAACGAGAGCCCCCGGCAGCAGCAGGCCGCCCTCGAGGGTGTGGGCGCCCGGGCACAGGCCGCTCAGGACAACGCGCGCGAGGCACTCCCGGTCTTCCTGGCGGCCGTCCTGGTCGCACACCTGGCCGGGGTGGATGCCGGCACGATGGCGACCCTCTCGGTCGCCTTCATCTTCTTCCGCGTCCTCCACGCGGTCTGCTACGTAGCGAACTGGGCGACGCTCCGGTCTGTCGCGTTCCTGGCGGGATTCGCCTGCTGCCTCGTGCTCTTCGGCCAGGCCGCCCGGGTCTGACCCCGAGCTCTCCGACCGCTCGCCTCAGGCCGCCTCGTTGCCGCCGGGCGCCGGGAAGCCTTCGTCCAGCAACCGGGCCAGGATGCTGCAGACGTCGACCACCGAGAGGATGCCGGCGAGCTTTCCGCGCTTCACGACGATCGCCGATCCGAGGTGCCGTTCGGCCATCTCCGCCACGACCGTTCGCAGCGGCGTGTCGATCTCGACGACGTAGGGGTTGGCGACGAGGATGTCGCGGGCGCGGATGCGCGCCTTGTCGACCCGCGGCAGCGACGGATTCACGAGCTGATGGAGCTCGCGCTCGGACACGATCCCCACGACTCGCCCCTCCTGCTGAACCGGGACGTGGCGGATGCGGTGGCTGCTCATCAGCTCTTCGATCTTCGACACCGGATCCATGATGTCCACGAAGTGGGGGAAGGGCGTCATCGCGGCGCCGACGGCGGGCGGTCGGTCGAGACTTCCTCTTCGCATGGTTCTCCTCCCTCGACCGGGCTCAGCCCGCGGCGCCGCGTGCCGTGGGTACGACGAGGACGGGGAGCTGGCTGGCGCGGATCACTCCCTCGCTCGCGCTGCCGAGCAGCGCGCGGTAGACCGCTCCGCGTCCGTGGGAGCCGACGACGATCATCTCTGCGTCGAGACGCTTCGCCTCCGCGAGGATCGTCTCCACGGTAGGGCCCTGGACGAGCAGGGCCTTCGCGTCGAGGCCCTCTTCGCGGATCCCCTCCGAGAGGGTCTGGAGCTGGTGGTGCTCGTCCCTCAGCTCGGCCGCGCGCGAGTCCCGCACTTCCTTCGGTCCCGGATCGAAGCCCACGAAGTCGGGCTCCGGTGCGGCGACGTGGAGCAGCACCAGGCGCGCACCGAAGGCCCGCGCCAGCGAGGTCGAGCGCGAGACCACCTCGTCGGTGACGGCGGAGAAGTCGATGGCGGCGAGGATGGTTCGCATGGAGAGCGCCCGGTCGGTTCCGGCGGGAGCCTATCACGCCGGTGTCTCCGCCAGTCGTTTCAGATTCAGGAGCTGGCGGCGCATCATGATCCAGTCGAGGGTGGGAAGGGTTGCCTCGAGGATCCGGCCCCTGGGGCCGTCGCCGTAGCGGAGCAGGAGCTTGACCAGCAGGCGGCTGCGGCCTTCGGTCTCGGGAGTGACCTCGTAGGAGACGGCGAGGTCGAGCCACTCGCGGGGGCGCCGCAGGCGCAGGGTGAGGGAGTGCCCGTTTTGGAAGGCGACGAGCTCGAAGATCTGCATCACCGGCTGCCCGAGGGCGAGCTCGTCGAGGCCCGACGTGAGGCGCTGGGGGCTGCGGCGCCCGCGATTGTCGATCCAGTCGTAGCTGTAGGGTGCGACCCGGAGCTGGCAGAGCCAGCGGAACACGACGGCGGGCTCGGCGTCGATGCTGACGGCCCGGAACAGAGCGTCCTGAGGATCCGGGAAGTGCTCGTCGCAGGGATGGGGTCGGCCCCGCTCCTGGGGCGAGCTGCCCCATTCGCGAACGACTCGACGCAGACCCATCAACCGATTCCGCCGGCGAAGCCGCTCGCGAGCGTGTGCAGGTCGCGAGGCACGGCTGCGCTCAGCCGCCGCGCACGAGGCGTCCGGGCAACGCCCCGGTGTGCTCGCCGTCTCGCAACGTCACCTGGCCCGAAACGATCGTGGCGTCGTAGCCCTGGGCGCGCTGAACGAGCCGCTTCGCGCCGGCGGGGAGATCGGCGACGAGCTCGGGAAGGGCGAGCCCCAGCCGGTCGAAGTCGATGACGTTGAGGTCGGCCTTCCGGCCGACGGAGACCACTCCGCGATCCTCCAGGCCGTAGAGGTCTGCCGTCTCCTTCGTCATCTTCCGCACGACCCACTCGAGGGGCAGCTTCGGGCCACGCACGCGGTCGCGCGCCCAGTGGGAGAGGAGCGACGTGGTCATGCTCGCGTCACAGATGGCGCCGCAGTGGGCCCCCCCGTCCCCGAGGCCAAAGGCGCTGTGCGGGCTCTCGAGCATCTCCCGCACCGCCTCGAGGTTTCCGTCGGAGTAGCCGAGCAGGGTCAGCATCAGGAGCTGACGCCCATCGAGCTCGAGCATGGCGTCGTAGAGTACCTCGAAGGGATCGCGACCCTCCTGCTCGGCGATGGCGCGGATGCTGCGTTCCGGCGGCGGCTCGTAGTCCGGCGGATCGCCGAGGGGGAAGATCTTGTGGAGTCCGTTCTCGATCAGTCCGATCACGAGGGCGATGCGCGGGTCCACGTCCTCCGACTTCTCTGCGAGGATGCGGCGGCGGATCTCCGGGTCGCGTAAGCGGACCATCCGCTCGGGCAGGTCGAGCGCCTCGAGCCTCCGATAGGTGGGACGGAACGAGAAGGGGTGGAAGGTCTCGTGGCCGATGAGCAGGGTGCCCGGCCGCGAGGCGACCTGGGGCCTGAGCGTCGCCCCGTCGTCGGCGGCCGCGTCGCAGAGCTCGAGGACGCGCCGCCACTGGTCCTTCTCGACGTCGTGCTGGGTCAGGGCGAAGGTCACCGGCCGCCCGATCTCCGCCGAGAGCCGTCGCATCCAGGCCACCTCCCGCTCCGGAGCGGACAGGTCCTCGCCCATCACCCCGGCGGGTGCCAGCTCGAAGAGTCCGCGTCCGAGCTCGCCGAGGACGCGGCCGATCCCGAAGAGCTCCTCTTCGGCGGCGAAGGTTCCGGGCACCGGCTCGCCGTCCACCGCCCGGGGCACGATGGTGCGCGAGGTCGAGAACCCGAGGGCCCCGGCCTCGAGGGCCTCCTTCACGATCGCCGCCATCTGGGCGATGTCCTCGGCATTCGCGGGCTCGTTCCGGGAGCCGCGCTCGCCCATCACGTAGGTGCGAACCGGGCCATGGGCGATCTGGGTGCCGATGTCGAGGGCGTGGGGGAGGCGCTCGAGCACGTCGAGGTACTCCGGGAAGCTCTCCCAGTCCCATTCGATGCCCTCGGCGAGAGCGGTCCCCGGGATGTCCTCCACCCCCTCCATCAGCTCGATCAGCTGCTGCTCCCCTCCCTTGCGGACCGGCGCAAAGCCGACGCCGCAGTTGCCCATGACGAGGGTCGTGACTCCGTGCCAGCAGGACGGTGCGAGCAGCGGGTCCCAGGTGGCCTGTCCGTCATAGTGGGTGTGGATGTCCACCCAGCCCGGCGTGACGAGCCGGTCGCGCGCATCGATCCGTTCCCTGGCGTCGCCCACATCGTCTCCGACGGCGGCGATCCGGTCGCCCCGGATCGCCACGTCGGCCCTCCGCGGCGGTGCGCCGGTGCCGTCGACCAGGGTTCCCCCTTCGATGACCAGGTCGTGCATGGATTCCTCCGTGCGCCCCGTGCCCGGGGCGCGGCTCAGGACAGCTCGATCTCGATGCCCCCGTCGACGCTTCGTACCGGGAAGGTGGCGGCCGCGCGGCGGATCGGATGGCCCTGGGGGCTGCCGTCGCGCACGTCGAGCTTTCCGCCGTGGAGCGGGCACTCGAGGGCGAAGCCGTCGAGGCGTCCAGCGTCGAGGGGGATGGCCGCGTGGGGGCAGCGATTCTCCAGGGCGTAA
>CALDCK010000019.1 GCA_937937315.1 uncultured bacterium | reverse complement strand
TCGTCGGACACCCGGACCGCGAACTCGTCGGCGTCGAAGCGCAGCTCGACGGAACCCTCTCCCTGGCCCTGCATCGCCTCGACGGCGTTGCGCATGAGGATCAGCAGCACCTCCCGCAGATCGTCCTGGCGGATCTCCGCGGGGCGCGGGCTCCCGGCGCTGCGCACCGTCCAGTTGACGCCCGGATTGGACAGGGACACGTCGCGCAGGGTCCGCGAGATCACGCTCTGCGGCTCGCAGCCACCGGGATCCGAGGCGAATTCGTCCTGCCTCTTCTCGAGTGTGATCCGGGCCAGCTTCTCGAGATCGTCGATCGCGGTCAGGAGTCCGCGCAGCGCCGCCTGGTCGCGAGCTTCCGCGTCGTCTCCCGCCGGCTCGATGAGGTTCGTGAAGCGGCGCAGGCTGTGCACGGCGTTCTCGAGGCCGTGGGCCAGCCGCGCCGTGTTCTCGCCGACGTGCCCCAGCGCCCGCTCGCCCTCGATCTGTTCCTCGAGGTCGCGCAGGCGGTGATCGAGCTGCTCCCGCTCGATCTCGAGCTTCTGGTGACGTTCGGAGCCGTGGCGCGCCACCGCGAAGGCGAGGCCCGTCGTCGCGGCCAGGAACCCGCCCTGGATGACGGCGAGCCCGACCAGCTCCTCGAAGCCCTGCCAGATCTGTTGACCCAGCAGCGCTCCGACGCCGGCCAGGCCCACCATGGCGACGCCCGACGGGGTGAAGAGCGTGAACGACAGCAGGATCTCGAGCCAGAGCCCCGGGATGAACGGCGATTCGACGCCACCGCTCAGCGTGATCAGGGCGGTCCAGCTCCCCACCCCGATGACGGGCGACACCACCCTGCACGCCTCGGCGAGCCCCGGACGTCGGCTGAGAAGCGAGAGCGAGAGATTGAGGACCGCGCTCGCGCCCACCAGCAGCAGCGCGATGGTGCCGATCCCAGGCCTCGGGTACTGCACGAACGCCATGACGGCGCCGGCGGTGAGCCCGATGTGTCGGAGCAGGAGAACGCGGTCGACGGCTCGTTTCATCTCGTGAAGGGATTCTGCCCCCGAGCTACCGCGAAATGCAGCCGTCAGCCTCCAAGCCGCCATTGCTCCAAGGGCTCTTCGAGATCGCCGGCCAACTCCGCTGCGGGCCGTGCCTCGCCGTCGAGCCGGTCCAGGACCTCGACCCTTCCGTCCGGCAGGTAGCGACCTCGGTCGCCGGTGAGGAAGAGGATGTCGTCCGCGTCGTCCCGAAACGGGTTGGGGACGAAGTGACTTGCCTGCTGCCGGGGCGCGTCGACGTACCCGCGCGTCCGGAAGGGCGTGCGGATTGCGATCTCGCCGATCTCACCGACGCCGCAGAGGTCGTCGCCCTCGGAGAGGATCAGGACCTGACACTGTGGCAGCGCCAGCCCCACCGGCTGTGTCCCGGCGCGCACGCTCGCAGGCACCGGGTACCAGGCCTTGGAGAGCGTCGTCTCCGTCGGTCCGTACAGGTTGACGATGTGCCCCCCATCCGGGAATGCATCCCGCCAGCTTCGCACGAGGGTCTCGCCGAGCGGCTCTCCCGCGAAGAAGAGCTGGCGGAGCTGTCGCAGCATCACACCGCCGGGGAGGTTCCGCAGCCAGCCTTCCGCGGTGCTCGGCAGCGTGTGCAGGAAGGTGATCCGCTCCCGCTCGAGCCAGCGCAACACGTCGCGATCGGAGAGGCAGGTATCCCCGTCGGGCAGGCACAGCGCGGCGCCGCTGGTGAGCGGCGTGAAGAAGTCGTGCAGCACCGCGTCGCTGGACAGCGCCGAGAGCTGCGCCCCGCGGTCGCGCGCGCCGATCTGGAAGGCGCGGCGCTGCCACGTCACGAAGTGGGCCAGGCCTTCGTGGGTGCCGAGCACCGCCTTCGACGACTCCGGATCGCGGGACGTGAAGAAGACGTAGGCGGGGTCCTCCGGGGCGATCGCGGGCAGCCCGCGGCCACGTCGGGCCCGGGAGCAGTCGCTCTCCACGCCCAGGCGCGCGTCGACGTGGATGGCGCCCCGCACGGGCGCGCCGATCTCCCTTCTCGCCGCACGTGCGCGCAGGTCGACGAGCATCGCCGTGCGGGACTCGCGCAGCATCCGGGCCTGTCGCGGCACGGGCAGGTCGGGATCCACGAGCAGCAGGACCCCGCCGGCGCGCAGCACGCCGATCGCGGCGGCCACGAGGCCTGGGGAGCGGGCTCCGCAAACGGCGACGACCTCGCCCTTCTCCAGGCCCCGCGCGCGCAGGGCCGCGGCCAGCGCGCAAGCCCGAAGGTCGAGGGTGCGGTAGCTCCAGCGACGCTTGCCGTGAGCGAGGGCAGTGGCGCGGGGCTCCCTTGCTGCGCGGGCGGCGAAGAGCTCCGGCACCGGGGCGAGATGGGGCCTCTCGAGCGTCGAGCGGGGGTCCGGCAGTCGCGCCCGCGCCCTTCTCGTGACCAGGGAATGGGACGCGAGGGAAGACCCGGGTGCGTCGGCGACCCCCTCGAGGAGTTGGAGGAGCTGGAGGACGAACTCCTGCACCCCCTCGGCCTGGAACAGATGCGACGGGTGGACGACGCGCAGGCCGAGCTCGTCGCCCCGGTCCTGGACGCGGATCCCGAGGGCGGCGACTCCAACGGGGAAGGGAAGATCGTCGCGTTCGAACGCGGATGCCTCGGCCTCCACGCCCTCCTCGTCACGGGCGTCGAACTCGAGCGCGGCGTCGAAGATCGGGTGTCGACCCGGATCGCGCCCGGAGAGGGTCTTCGCCCCGACGTCCTCGCAGGCTTCCCCGTACGCCTTCCGTACCCGGGCCAGGAGCTCCCAGAACGAGAGCTCGGCCGAGATGTCCGTGCGGACCGGGAAGAGACCGCAGTCGCGGCCCGCCCCGTCGCGCGCCCAGGAACGCTCCGCCTCCCGCGCGCCCACGACGAAGTCGTCGCGCCCCGAGAGTCGGTGCAGCAGGGCGCACAGCGCGGCGAGCAGCGTCACCTCGAGCGTCGTGCCCTCTCCACGGGCGAGCGCGCGGAGAGCTTCGGTCGAGTCCGCCGGAACCGTCGCGGAGATCCGTGGGGTCTCGCGCCCCAGCACCGACGGCTGTCCCTCGTCGCTCGGCAGCTGCAGAGCCGGAGGGGCGCCCCCGAGCACCTTCCGCCAGTACACCCGCTGGGGCTCCAGACCTCTGGCCGTCAATGGACG
>CALDCK010000018.1 GCA_937937315.1 uncultured bacterium | reverse complement strand
TCGGCCAGGAAGGCCCCGGCGCCCCCGACGTGATCGATATGACCGTGGGTGTAGGCGATCGTGTGGAGGGGCCGCGGGGACCACTTCCGCAGCGAGCGCAGGATCGCCTCGCCGAAGGTCTCCAGGCTGGTGTCGAAGAGGATGAGCCCCTCGTCGGTCTCGAAGCTCACGACGTGGGAGAAGGCCTCGACCACAGAGATCCCGTCCGCCACCTCGGAGAGCTCCGTCGTGACGCGGTTGACGGACGCGGGGCCCTCGTAGATGCCCTCGTCGATGAAGCGCGCGGACAGAGCCAGCAGATCCGCCATGGGGTCCTCCTCGGCGCGCCTCCGTGCGGGTCGCGCGGTCTCCTTGTATCACCTCCCCCGGGCGAAGAGAAGCGAGCCGCGCGGACCCCGAGGAAGTGTAGAATGCGCGCGAAACGCGCAGGAGGATCGAGAGCATGGTCTGGAACTTCGGAGATATCCTGGACGGCCTCGCCGAGGTGCTGCCCCCGGACGCCCCGGCCCTGATCCACGGTGAGGATCGGGTCTCCTGGGGCGAGCTGACCGCTCGCTCGAACCGGCTGGCCCGCGCCCTGATCGCGCGGGGGGCGGAGCCGGGAGACAAGGTCGCGTTCTACCTGCGCAACCGCACCGAGTACCTGGTCACCCTGGCGGCCTGCTTCAAGGCGCGTCTCGTACACGTGAACGTGAACTACCGCTACCTGGACGACGAGCTGCACTACATCCTCGACAACTCCGACGCAAAGGTGGTCGTCTTCGGCGACGAGTTCACGGATCGAGTCGAGGCGCTGCATCCCCGCCTGCCCGAGGTCGCCGCGTGGCTCCAGATCGGCGGCGCCCCCCCGGCCTTCGCCGAGGGCTTCGGGGCTCTGTGCGAGTCGGGCGATGACAGTGCCCTCGGCATCGAGCGGTCTCCCGACGACCTGCTCTTCATCTACACCGGCGGCACCACGGGAATGCCCAAGGGAGTGATGTGGAGGGCGGAGGATCTCTGGGGAGCGCTCAGTGCGGGCGCCACGGTCCCGGCGAATCAAGGCGCTCCGCCGCCTTCTCCCGAGGTCCACGTGAAGAACGTGGGCGCCTTTGGTCCGGGGTCGGTGTTGCTGCCGGCGTGTCCGCTCATGCACGGGACGGGGCTGCTCACCGCGATCCTGAACATGTCGGGCGGCGGCTGCTGCGTGACCCTCACCCGTCCCAACTTCGACCCGGAGGAGCTCTTCGATACGGTGGACCGCCACGGGGTGGAGTCGGTAGTGATCGTGGGCGACGCCTTCGCGAAGCCCATGTTGAACGCCCTCGAGGCGAACCCGGGCCGCTGGAATCTCGGCTCGCTGGCGGCCATGATGTCCTCCGGCGTGATGTGGAGCCGCGAGGTCAAGGACGGGCTGCTGAAGCACCACCCGAAGATGATCTGCGCCGACCTCTTCGGCTCCTCCGAGGCGGTGGGCTTCGGCTCGTCGGTGACGACCGCCGGCGGTGGGACGAAGACGGCGAAGTTCGCCATCGGCGACGGATGCAAGGTCTTCACCGAGGATCACCGCGAGGTGGCGCCGGGGAGCGGCGAGCGGGGCTTCATCGCCCGCTGCGGCCCCATCCCCGTCGGCTACTACAAGGACCCGGAGAAGACGGCGAAGACCTTCCCCACCATCGACGGCGTCCGCTACTCGGTCCCCGGCGACTGGTGCACGGTGGAGACCGACGGCACGCTCAATCTGCTTGGCCGCGGCAGCGTCTGCATCAACACCGCCGGCGAGAAGGTCTATCCCGAGGAGGTCGAGGAAGCCCTGAAGACCCACCCGGACGTGGAAGACGCCCTGGTCGTGGGCCTGCCCGACGAGAAGTGGGGCAACGCGGTGACCGCCATCGTGGAGCTGCGCTCCGACGCGACCTTCGCGGAGGAGGGCCTGCGTCAGCACGTGCGCGGTCGCCTGGCTGGCTACAAGACGCCCAAGCGGATCGCCGCGGTCGAGCGCATGTTCCGCGCGCCGAACGGCAAGGCGGACTACAAGTCCGCCGGCGAGCACGCGCGAAAGCTCTGGCTCGGCTGAGCGGCGCTCCGGTCAGCGCTCTTCGCGGGAGGGGTCCAGCGAGATCCCGGGACACAGGCGCTGCGCTGCGCCGAGGGCCGCCCCCTCCCGGAGCTCGGGCCAGAAGGGCCAGCTGCGGCAGCGTTCGGGTCTCACCGGGTAGACGGTGCATCGCGCCTCGCGGCCGTCCTCGAGGAAGGGGCAGCGACCGCCGAGGCCTTCGACCAGGCGATCCCCACTCGCCGCCAGGTAGCGCGAGCGGAAGGCCGCCTCGCCGAGACCCAGGTGTGCGGCGATACGTCGCGTGTCCTCGGCCTCGATGCGCACCATGCCCTCCGGTCGGGCGCAGCAGTTGCCGGATCGGCGGCAGCGGAAGCGGTAGCCCGGGCGCTCGTCCACGGGGGAATCGTACCCGCCGGAGAGCGGAGCGCGATACGCTGCGCGGTGAACGGGAGGACGCGGTGAGCGAAGGGCTCAGGGTGGTATCGCCGGTGGACGGCAGGGTGGTGGTGGAGCGTCCCCTCGCCGACGCGGCCGAGATCGGTGCGGCCCTGGCCCGGGCCCGCGCTGCCCAGCGGCGCTGGCGGGAGCTTCCGATCGAGGAGCGGGCGTGCCTCGTCGAGCGCTTCGTCGATGCCATGGTCGAGCAGACGAGCGGGATCGCCGAGGAGATCACGCTCCAGATGGGCCGCCCCATCGCCCAGAGCCCGGGCGAAGTGCGGGGCCTCGAGGAGCGGGCGCGGCACATGATCGCGATCGCCCCGGAGGCCCTGGCGGACGTCGTCCCCGAGCCGCGGGAGGGATTCAGTCGCTTCATCCGCCGCGAGCCCCTCGGCGTGGTGCTCACCATTGCCCCCTGGAACTACCCGCTCCTGACCGCGGTCAACTCGATCGTGCCGGGTCTGCTCGCCGGCAATGCGGTCATCCTGCGCCACTCCTCCCAGACGCCCCTCTGTGCCGAGCGCTTTGCCGCGGGCTTCGACGACGCGGGCCTTCCGGTCGGGGTCTTCCAGACCCTGCACACCTCCCACGGAGATGCCGAGCGGCTGATCGCGAGCCCGGGAATCGACTTCGTGGCGTTCACCGGGTCGGTGGCGGGGGGGCTGCGCGTGCAGCGGGCCGCGACGGATCGCTTCATCGGCGTGGGGCTCGAGCTCGGTGGAAAGGACCCTGCCTACGTGCGCGCCGACGCGGACCTGGCGTTCTGTGTTCCCGAGCTGGTCGACGGGGCCTTCTTCAACGCCGGGCAGTCCTGCTGCGGGATCGAGCGCATCTACGTCCACGAGGACGTCTACCCGGCATTCTGCGAGGCCTTCGTGGCCGAGGTCGCTGCGCTGCGCCTGGGCGATCCAATGGATCTCGAGACCACCCTGGGTCCCGTCGTGCGTACGTCGGCGGCGGACTTCGTTCGCGAGCAGATCGCCGAGGCCGTCGCCGCCGGGGCGAAGCCCGGGATCGACATCGCGCGCTTCGAGCGCGACGAGCCGGGGACGCCCTACCTCGCGCCCCAGGTGCTGATGGATGCGACACAGGAGATGCGGGTGATGAGCGAGGAGAGCTTTGGCCCGGTGGTGGGCATCGCCCGGGTGCGCGACGACGACGAGGCCGTGGCCCGCATGAACGACAGCGACTTCGGACTCACGGCATCGGTGTGGACCCGGGACGAGGACATCGCGCTGGCATTGGGATCCCGCGTCGAGACCGGCACCTGGTTCATGAACCGCTGCGACTACCTCGACCCGGCGCTCGCCTGGACCGGTGTCAAGGACTCGGGTCGGGGCTGTACCCTCTCACGCGTCGGTTACGAGGTGCTCACGCGGCCGAAGTCCTTCCACCTGCGCCGTTAGAGCGCGCGCAGCGCCAGGCGAGCCGCGCCCTCGAGGGCCGGGTTCGGCGCGAGGCAGACCGCCACGCGGAGGGCGCCGAGGAGCGCACCGAAGCGCCCCTTGTCGAGGAAGGCCTCGAGGAAGCTCGGGCCGCGCAGGGCGGGCAGGATCTTCGGCGCGATCCCGCCGGCCAGGATCACGCCACCGAGGGCCAGGTGGCGGAGGGCCGCGTCGCCGGCGGCAGCCCCGTAGCTCTCGACGAAGAGGGCGAGGGCGTCGGCACAGACCGGATCCTCGCCAGCCAGGCCGCTCTCGGCGACGGCGGCTGCGGCGTCGCCCTCGGCGATGCGGTCGGAGAGGGCGGAGGGCTCGGGGGTGCCCGACTCGGTCCGCAGCCAGGCGTAGATCGCCGCGAGGCCCGGTCCCGACACGACGCGTTCCAGGCTCACGCGGCCGTGGGCCTCGCGCAGGTGTCGCCAGAGCGCGACGTCACGCTCGTTGCGAGGGGCGTAGCCGGTGTGGCCGCCTTCGGTGGCCATCGGGTGGTGCTGCTCGCCGTCCCAGAACAAGGCGGCCTCTCCGAAGCCGGTGCCTGCAGCCACGACTGCGACGTTTCCCTGGCCAGCGGGCCGGGTGCCCTCCTGAAGGATCGCGAAGGAGTCGGCGGGCAGGTGGTGCATGCCGAGCGCCGCGGCCTCGAGGTCGTTCATCAAGCGCAGGCTGGGGATCGAGAGTGCCCCGGCCAGGGCCCGCGTCTCCACCTGCCAGGGCAGGTTGGTGACGTTCACGGCGCCGTCGACGACCGGCCCGGCGATGGCCAGGCAGGCCGAGTCCGGTGTGGCGCCCCCCACGTCGCGTAGGAACGTCCCAAGGATTCCTTCGAGGGTATCCTCGGAAGCACTCGAAACGACACGGGTTTCCAGCGGCTCGAGCTCGCCTCTGGCACTCCGGTAGAGGCCGATGCGGGTGTTCGTTCCACCGACGTCGGCTGCCAGGATGATGGACGCCGGATCTGTCTGCACGCGCGCGGTTCCCCCGATGATGGCCGGTGGCGGCCTTCGTTCTGGCGCCTCCCCTCGGCGCGCCGTCTACTGGAGCGGCTTCAGGTCGAGTCCGTAGAGCTCCGCGACGTTGTCCGACAGGATCGCCTGGGCCTGCTCATCGGTGAGGTCTCCCCGGTGCTCCGCCAGCATGTCCTGGGACCAGGGCCAGGTGGAGTCGCTGTGGGGGAAGTCGTTCGCCCACATGAGGCGACGCCAGTTCATCAGGTTCGCGGTCTTGAACGCGACCCAGTCGTCCTGGAAGGTCGTATAGATGTTCTCGCGGAAGTACTCCGAGGGCAGCTTCGAGAGCTCCTGGCTGGCGGGCAGCCAGTAGCGGTGACGCTTGTAGGCGTGATCCATCCGGTACATGTAGTGCGGAACCCAGCCCGCATCGGCCTCGACGCATACCACCTTCAAGTCCGGATGGCGCGCGAACACCCCGCCGAGCACCAGGGTGCCCATGATGTCCTGGCAGCCGCGGACGATCGACAGGAATCCGTTCATCGCCGGGCCGCGGGGCTGGTTGCGGAACGCGTAGTTGCGGTCGGTGAGGATGTGGAAGGACAGGGGCAGCCCGAGCTCGATCGCCGCCTCCCAGAAGGGGTCGTAGATCGGCGAGTGGTAGTCCTCGAGGGCCGGGTTGCCCGGCATCATCACGCCGCGCAGGCCGAGATCTCGGATCGACTGGAGGTCGTCGATGCCCTGCTCCGGTGAGGCCATCGCGGTCTGTCCGCAGCCGAAGAGCCGATCGGGGTGGGCGCCGCAGTAGCCCGCGACCCATTGGTTGTAGGCGTCGAAGCAGGCCTTCTTGTAGGCGAAGTCCGGGTGGTTGCACAGCACCATGCCCACCGTCGGGTAGATGATCTCGGCGGCGACGCCGTCGCGCTTCTGCTCGTCCATGCGCGCGTCGGGGTCCCAGCCCCCCTTGTGCATCTCGTCGAAGCGCACGCCCATCACCCGGATCTCCTCGGGCGGCTTGCCGGCCGCCGCCACGAGACCCATGGGCACAGGCTTGTCCATGCCGTCCACGAAGAATGCGTCGCCCAGCTTCTCGTGGTGCTCCATCCGGGGCGCCTTGTCCCGCCACTTCGGATCGATGAAGTCGATGTAGGTGTGGGGGGGCTCGGTGATGTGGGAGTCCGCCGAGATGATCGGATAGGTCATGAGGATCCTCCTCTCAGGAGCTGGCCCGGCAGATCGCCTTCGGCATCCACCACGTCTTCGCCGTCGATTCGGATCGGTGTGCCGTTCACGATTACGGCCCGAATGCCGGTGGCGTCGGCGACGAGCCGATCCGCGCCGGCGGGGAAGTCGCGCACGCGTCGCAGGGGAGAGCAGCCGACCGTCTCCGGGTCGAAGACGGTGACGTCCGCGGCGAGACCGGGCGCGAGGCGCCCCCGGTCGCCGATGCCGAAGCGCTCGGCAGTGGCCGAGGTGAGCTGGCGGACGGCCTCTTCGAGGGGGAGCGTTCCGGTCTCCCGCACCCAGTGGGCGAGCAGGTGGGTGGGGGCGCATGCGTCGCAGAGTTGGCTCGCGTGGGCTCCGGCGTCGGACAGGCCCAGGATGGTGCTGGGGTGTTGGAGCAGCTCCGCCACGACCTTCTCGTCGGTATTGGCCACGGGCATGCGGAAGCGCGCCTCGAGGTTCGAGGCGAGAGAGAGATCCAGGGCGAGATCCGCGGGGTGCACGCCGCGCTCCGCCGCCACGACGGACACGTCGCGATCGGCGAGGTCGGGTTGGCCCGGGCAGTCCGTGATGACCATGTCGCTCCATCGACCCGTCAGCACGCCCTGCTCGCTGCGCTCGCGGAAGGCCGCGCGGAACTCCGGGTCCGCGTAGATGCGCTTGCGCCCGGCGAAGTCCGCGGCGGAGACCGGCTTGAAGATCGACAGGCTCTCGAAGGGGAAGGGCGCCTTGAACTGGAACTCGACCACCAGCGGCCGGCACGAGACCTGGGGGACGACGTCCACCCCCTCGGCCTGGAGCCTGCTCGACTCTTCGAGCACCCGGCGGTGGCCGTCGGGACCGAAGAGGCCGGCCAGGAGCGCGGTCCAGCTCACCGAGCGTCCGGTCTGGCGCCCGATCGCGGCCAGCTCGTTCAGGAAGAACCCGCGTCCGATGGTCGCCTGGATTACGCCTCGACCTGCCTCGCCGAGGGCGCCGGCCAGGCTCTCGATCTCTGCGAGGGAAGCCGCCCGGGAGGGCACGGGGCGACCGGCGTAGCCGACGTGGGTGGGCGCCTTCGACGTGCCGAAGCCGATCGCGCCGGCCTCGAGGGCCTCTCGCACCAGCTGACGCATCCGGGCGATCTCGTCCTCGGTGGCCTCCCGCTCGGTGGCCTCCTCCCCCATCACGTAGAGGCGCAGCGGCGTGTGCCCCACGAGGGCCCCCACGTTGATCGCGGTGCCGCGGCGCTCGATCGCATCGAGGTATTCGGGGAAGGTCTCGAAGGGCCAGTCGTCGCCGACGCCTGCGCGCAGTGCCTCGAGGGACATGCCTTCGACGCTCTCGAGGGTGCGCAGGATCAGGTCCCGGTGCTCGGGGCGGGTCGGAGCGATGCCGAAGCCGCAGTTGCCCATGACGACGGAGGTGACTCCGTGCCAGGGAGAGATCGTCAGCATCCGGTCCCAGAAGACCTGGGCGTCGTAGTGAGTGTGGATGTCCACGAAGCCCGGTGCGACGACGCAGCCGCCGGCGTCGAGGGTGCGGTCGGCGTCGCCGCGAACCTCGCCGAGGGCGGCGATGCGGCCGCCCCGGATGGCGAGATCTCCGGGGATGCCCGGCGCGCCGCTGCCGTCCACCAGGGTGCCACCGCGAATCAGGAGGTCGAAGTGCTCCGCCATGGTTCCGCCTCGCGCAAGGGAGTGTCCGGGGCCCGCGTGGGCGGCCGGGGGCCATTCTAGGCTCCCGGCCGAGCTGGGGTCCAGTCCGGTGGAGGATCGGGCTCAGCCCGATCGGGCTCGATCCCGGCCTCGTCGAGGGCGGTTGCGATTGATCTCCCGCAGTCGGTCGATCCCGTCGTCGGCTACGGCCTGGCCGGCGACCTCGTCGTCCTCCGCGCGCAGCTCCTCCATGTCGACCCACGCCGCGTAGATCGGCCGCGTGCGCTCGGTGATGATCCCCGCCTTCAGGAGGGTCTTGATCAGCACGCGGAAGATGTTGGTGGACTCCCGCATGTTGGTCCGGCGGTCTTCGTCGCCGAAGACCTCGAGCACCGCTCCGCGCACCCACTGCCAGTCGAGGCCGAAGGGAGCGTAGATCTGCTGCTTCTGCTCCGCATTCACGAGATTGAAGAGCAGGGTCTGGAAGCAGCGGGCGGCCCACTCCTCGACCTTCTCGTGCTCATCCTCGGTGAGGTTCGGCACGGTGCGGTCGGCCCAGATCTTCCCGAACTTGTGGTGGAAGGCCTCGTCCGTCATGACGAGCTGCACCATCTGCCGCAGCAGCGGGTCGCTGGTGCGCGCGTAGATCGTCGAGAACGCGCCCATGGCGAGGCCCTCGATCAGCATCTGCATGCCGACGAGCTTCTTGTAGACCTCCGGCGCCCGGACGACCTCGTCCATGAGACCGGCCAGGGTAGGACCTGCCGCGAGGGGGGCTCCCCAGCGCTGGGCGATGTAGCGCGAGAAGGCGGAGACGTGGCGCGCCTCCTCGCGCGCCTGATTGGCCGCGTACTCCTGGGCGCCTGGCTCGCGCAGAATCTGGCAGAGGCTCGCTGAAAGCGAGAGCGCACCCTGCTCACCGTGCAGGATGCTCGAGAGGAAGAACCGGGCGCTCTCGTTGGCGAGGGCGATCTGCTGACCCTCGTCGAGGCGATCGGCAACGGCACAGCGCAGCTCGACGATCATCTCCCGGGGCAGGATCGTCTGCTCGCGCTGGTCGAACTCCTGGTCGAAGTCGACGTAGGCCGGGTCGGTCGGGTCCCAGAAGTGATCCTCCGTGGCGGAGATGATGCCGTCGAAGACGTCGCGGCGGTCGGCGTAGCGATCGACCTCGATCATGGCGAAGAAATCGTCGCGATCGACCGTGTCGTAGACCGGGTCGTGGGTGATGTGTCGGGTCATCGTCTTCTCCTGAGGCTCGAGGTGCAGGGGGAGCGCGGGGCGCGATCGGCGGGAGCGGCAGCGGCCTCAGTTCGCGGCGTGGGCCTCGAAGAGACTCTCGATGTCCGCGAGACCCTGCTTGCGGGCCTCCGACTTCCCGGGGCGGGCGCGGGCGAGCTCGAGGGGCGTGAGGTCGTCCTTGTTGCGCGCGTCCAGGCTTGCGCCGTGGGCGAGGAGCACCTTGGCGACATCGGCCTTGCCGTTGACCGCCGCCGTGTGAAGCGCGGTGATGCCCCCGCCTCCCGGCGCGTCGACCTCGGCGCCGTGGGTGAGGAGGTACTCCGCGATCTCGGGGGCGTCCTCCTGACTCGTGACGTGGAGGGGACGGACTCCGCCCTCGGTCAGGCGGTTCACATCGGCTCCCGACTCGACCAGGAACGCGACCATCTCGATCTGCCGTGCCTGGATGGCGTGATGGAGGGCGGTCCAGCCGTTCGGCCGTGCGATGCCGACGTCGCCGCCCTTCTCGATGATGAGCTTCACGAGCACGAGATCTCCGCTGCGTGCGGCGAAATGGATCGGCGCCCAGCGGCGCACGCCGATGGCATCGACGTCGGCGCCGGCTCCGATGAGCACGATGGCGATGTCGTGCTTCTGCTCGCGGGCGGCGATGTGGAGGGGGGTCATGCCCCGATCGTTCGCGGCCGCGAGGTCGACCTTCACGGCGAGGAGCTGCTTCACGATCGCCATGTGGCCTTCGAGGGTGGCCAGGTGAATCGGTGTCATACCGCCCTTGTCGGTGGCGTTCGGGTTTGCGCCGCGCTCGAGGAGGAAGGCCGCGGCCTTCTCCTGGCCCGCGAAGGCGGCTTCGTGGAGGGGAGCGGCCTCCAGCTTGCCGGCCGGAGCGTTGACGTCGGCTTCGGCCTCTACGAGGGCCTTCATCTTCTCCACGTCGCCCAGGGCCGCCGCCTGGTGCAGCGGCGCCTCCGAGACCTCGTGGCGGACGTATCCGTGCAGCGCGGGATTGCGCCATTGCCACGTAGGCTGTCCCTGGCCGCGCTTCGGGTTGAGCTGCGGCCGCGGCTTCGATTGCTGGGCCTGGATCGGGATCGACAGCCAGAGCACCAGGGCCGCTGCCCCGACGATTCCCATCCCACGACCCCAACGCCTCCGATGCATGCACGTCTCCTTCGTCCGCTCCGAGCGGGAATCCACCGGTAGAGAGTGCCCCATCGGGACGCGATGTGGCGGATCGCCCGGGGACTTCCTTCCCCTGGGGTGGCGGCGGCCGGGCGACATCGAGCCCCGATCCCCGGCGGGCTAGCGTCGGCACGATGGAGATCGATCCCGTTCTGGGCCTGCGTCTGCTGGCCGGCCTCATCCTGGTGGGTGTGCCGCTGCTCGCTCTTCGCGAGCGCGGACCCACCTACGCGACCTTCGCGGTGGTGGTGCTGGGGCTCTCGCTGCCGGGAGCGCTGATCTCCCATGGGAGGCTCGTGAGCTGGGTCTCGCCGACCTGGCGGGGCGTCATCGACGGGGCGTTCCTCTACGGAATGGCGGCGCTGGGGCTCCACATGGGGCATCTGGTGCGGGCTCGGCTCCGCGGCCGTTTCTTTCGCGCCGCGGTGAGTGTGCCCGGGCAGGCCTTCACGGCGGCGGGATTCCTGGCGGGGGTCTGGCTCCTCGCCCTGCTGCCCCTTCGGGCGACGCTGTGGGCCCTGGATGCGCAACGCGTGCTCGAGGTGCTCCGGGTGCTGGACCTCGTTCCCTTCGTCCTCGCCGCGATCTCCGTCGGAACCTCGGTGCGTCCCGCCACCGAGCGGGTGCGGATCCCCCTCGGCGGCGAGGGACCCTCCGAGCTCACGCGGGTGCCGGTCGAGCGTTATCGACACACCTCGCCGCCCTCGCTCCCCGAGCGTCCCCTGACCGTCGTCCAGATCGCCGACCCGCACCTGGGGCCGTGGCAGTCCGTCGCTCGTCTGCGCCGCCATTTGAAACGGCTCCTGGCCCAGGATCCAGACCTGGTGCTGCTCACCGGCGACTTCCTCACCATGGAGGGGCAGGGCAGCCCCGGCGCACTCGCCGAGGCCCTGGCCCCGCTAGCACCCTTTGCGGGCCGTTGCTTCGCGATCTTCGGCAACCACGATCACGAGGCGCCCCACGAGGTGAGGGGCGCGCTGGCGCGCCACGGGGTGCGACTGCTGGTGGACGAGGAGGCAGTGGCCGAGACGCCTATCGGACCGGTGCAGATCCTGGGCGCCGACTACGTGGGGCGCGGACGTCGCGCGCATCTCGAGTCGATGCTGGCCTGGCACCCGCGCCGCCCGGGTCACCTGCGGCTGCTCATGCTCCACGACCCGCTGGGGTTCCGGCACATTCCGGAAGGGGCCGTGGATCTCACCCTCTCGGGTCACACCCACGGTGGCCAGCTCGGGCTGCTCTCCCTCGGCCTGGATTGGACCGTGCTGCGCCGCAGCGCCTGGCCGGATCACGGCCTGTTCGCCCTGGGCGCGAACCGCCTGTACGTGCATCGCGGCACCGGCTTCTACGGGTTCCCGCTGCGGATCGGAGTCCCCGGAGAGCTGTCGGTTCTCGAGCTGGTGCGCGCGCCCTCCCACTGACGGCTGTCCTGGAGCCATCCGGGTCGTAGGGGCTAATCCGGCGCCCCGGACGCTGCGAGGCGGTCCCGGCGCGCGCGGAGCGCGTCGGCGAGTCCGGCGTCGCCGCCGCTCTCGGCCAGGGCGATGGCCAGATCGAGCTGGGCTCGGGCCGTGGGTCGGTCGCCGGCGCGGAGCGCCAGATCCGCCATGACGACGCGGGGGCCGGGGCTTCCGGGGTCGAGGGCGATGGCCTGTGCTGCGTGCTCGCGGGCGAGCTCGAGCTGGTTTCGCATGGCGAGGGTCCTCGCCAGGTTGAGGTGCAGGATGCGGCGGAAGGCTGCGGGCAGGGGGGCTCCGTGCTGGGAGCGGGCGAGTGCGTCGCCGAGGACGTCGTGGGCCTCGTCGAGGCGCCGGGCCTGCACCAGCAGCTGCCCCTGATTGACGAGAGCTCGCACGTCGTCGGGGTCGGTGCGCAGGAGAGCGCCGTAGTGGGCGATCGCACCCTCGATGTCGCCCTGCTGGGCGCGAATCTCCGCCAGCTCGCGACGGTTCGCCGCCCGGCCCGGCTCGAGCTGCATCGCGGCCGCCAGGTGCCCTTCGGCCTCTTCGAGGCGCCCGGCGCGGCGCAGGGCCCGACCGAGTCCGCGGTGGGCGAAGGCATTGTCGTCGGTAACGGCGAGGGCTCGCGCGTAGAGCGCCGTCGAGTCGCGCCAGTGCAGGACCTGGGCCCGTGCCGAGATCGTGAGGGCGAGCAGGGCCAGGGTCGCCACCGCGATCCAGGCTGGTCGCGAGCGGCGCCAGCGCGCGCCGAGCTCGGACGTCGTGAACGCGACGGCCAACGCCAGACCGATCAGGGGGATGTAGGTGTAGCGATCGGCTCGAGCCTGCTCGCCCACCTGCACGAGTCCGAGCACCGGGACCAGCGTGCCGAGGAACCAGAGCCATCCGACCAGCCAGTGCGGACGCGCCCGGGCCTGATGGAGCGCCGCCGCGCTGATGCCGACCAGGCCCAGGGCCGCGACGATCAGCCAGGGCGTCGGGGGCAGGGCCTTCGGGTGCGGGTAGAAGACGGCGAGGCCGCCGGGCCAGATGGCGTCGCCCAGGTAGGCCACGATCGAGGTCAGGGCGTTCGCGGCGCGCAGTCCGAGCGGCAGTGCATCGACGCTCGCTACTGCGCCCGAGCTGGACTGGACCTGGAAGGTGATGACACTCGCGAGCGCCGCCAGGGCGAAGAGGGGCAGCTTCTCCGTCACGGCCCTCGCCAGTGGGCGGGCGCCGGGCAGGCGGCGACCGGACTGACGAAGGCGACCCAGGGGCCAGTAGTCGAAAAGGAGCAGGGTGAAGGGCAGGGTGACCGCCATGGGCTTCGACAACAGGGCCAGCAGGGTGCCGAGGAAGACCGCCGCGTAGCGCAGGGGGCCGGGGCGATCGGCGTAGCGCCGATGGGCGGCCAGGGTCAGGATCCAGAAGAAGCCGCAGAGTACGTCCTTGCGCTGGGACACCCAGGCTACGGATTCCACGTGTAGCGGGTGGACCGCGAAGACGCCCGCGACGAACGCGCTCGGGAGCATCGCACCGGTCGCCGCCATCAGGGTCGCATAGAGGGCGATCGCCGTCGCGGCGTGCAGCGCGGCGTTGACGAGCAGGTGCCCGCCCGCCTCGGGTCCGTGCACTGCCTGGCCGACGAGCAGCGAGAGCATGGTCGCCGGGATCCAGTTTGCGACCACGGGCTCGGCCACGGCCCTGCGCAGTCCCTCCGTCGAGACGCCGGCGCGCAGCTTCTCCGCGTAGACGGGATCGTCGTAGTCGACGAAGTCGTGGTTTGGCACCGGCGCGTAGACCGCGAACACACCCGCGACGAGTGCCAGCGCGATCAGGGCGTGGGCGCGCATCGCAGGGAAGCTAGCAGGAGGCCCGGGGGAATCGGGCCGGCTCGTGCATCGGCGCGGACCCCGGCCTGGCGGCCCGTCGCGGAGACCGAGGCGTATACTCGCCGTGATGTCGGACTCGTCCGGGGGGGGACCGGGAAGCGCTGCGCCGTCGAAGCGCCTCGGCCGTAGTCCGCGGCTGCTGGCCGCGCTCGTCATGCTCCTCTCCCTGACCGGCACCCTTGCGGCCGTCGAGGTCGCGCTGCGGCTCCAGCACGGATCGCTCACGTCACTCCCCAACCCGGGTGGGCGGGTGCGGATGGTGGGAGAGCGCTACCCGGGCAGTCACGACGCCCAGCTCGGCTTCGTGCCGACGCCCGGCGACGCGCCCCGCAATCCGTGGAATACCGAGGTCACGATCACCGCCGCCGGCCTGCGGAGCAATGGCGAGGGCGCCGCGCCGGATGGCGCGCCGATCCTCGCCGTCGGCGATTCCTTCACCTTCGGCGACGAGGTGAGCGACTTCGAGACCTGGCCCGCGCAGCTCGAACGCCGGATCGACCGCCCCGTCCTCAACGGGGGCGTCTTCGGCTACGGCCTGGACCAGATCACCCTGCGCTCCGAGGCGCTGCTCGAACGCTTCCCGAGCGCGGACACGCTGATCGTGAGCCTCATCTCCGATGACGTGAGCCGCTGCGAGTACGCCTACCGCTACGCCTGGAAGCCCTTCTTCGACATCGCCGGAGGGGCGCTCGTGTTGCGCAACGTTCCGGTGCCGCCGCCGCATCGCGGGGTGCCGGGCGAGGCGGCCTGGCGCCGCCACCTGCGCTGGAGCTTCCTGGCCGACTTCGCGCTGCGTCGCCTCGACCCGCAGGGCTGGCTGCTGCCCGACAGCCTGCGGATCCACCGCCAGGGCGTGGCGGTGGCGCGTCTGCTGGTCGACCGCCTGGCGGACCACGCGCAGCGCCGGGGCCACCGCCTGCTGCTCGTGCTGCAGTGGCACCCGCTCTTCGACGGGGATCCGGCGGCACCGGTGCTCGCGCGCGCCGCCGAGCGCGGCGTCGAGGTGCTGCGGATCGAGCCGCTGTTGCGCAAGGTCATGGGCGATGCCCGCGGCAGTGCGCGCCGCTTCTTCAAC
>CALDCK010000017.1 GCA_937937315.1 uncultured bacterium | reverse complement strand
ATCGACCAGGAACTCGAAGGTGCCCAGGCTCGCGTAGCCGACCTCCCGCGCGAGGCCGAGCGCCGCCTCGGTGATCCGCTCGCGCACACCGGGAGGGAGGCTCGGGCTCGGTGCGATCTCGACCAGCTTCTGGTGACGGCGCTGGAGGCTGCATTCGCGCTCGAAGAGGTGGCGCAGATCTCCTGCCGCGTCGCCAACGATCTGCACCTCGACGTGACGTGCCGTGTCGAGGCAGCGCTCGGCGTAGAGGGCGCCGCTTCCGAAGGCCGTCTGGGCCTCGGAGGCGCAGCGCTCCCAGGCCTCGGGCAGGGCGTCGGCGGCTTCGACCCTGCGCAGTCCGCGGCCGCCACCGCCGGCTACGGCCTTCACCATGATGGCGCCGCTCCCGCCCAGGGTGCCCAGCAGCGCGCGGGCGCTGGCCAGATCCATGGCCGCCGGCAGGACCGGAACGCCCAGGCTCACGGCGAGCTCGCGCGCTCGGGCCTTGTCGCCCAGGGCCTCGAGGGCCTCGGGCGACGGGCCGACGAAGTGGAGGCCCGCAGCGGCGCAGCGCCGCGCGAAGTCCGCATTCTCGCTGAGGAAGCCGTAGCCCGGGTGGATCGCGTCGCAGCCCGATTCCCGGGCGGCCTCGACGAGGGCCTCGCCGTCCAGGTAGGCGGCCGGGCCCGAGCCGGCGAGACTTCGGACCGCGTCGGCTCGAAGCAGATGCGGACTCGAGGCGTCGTCCTGGGACGCGACCGCGACGGTGGCCACCCCGATCTCCGACGCGGCGCGGATCACCCGCAGCGCGATCTCTCCACGGTTGGCGACCAGCAGCTTCACGGCCCGCAATATAGGGCCTCGGGCGCCGAGGCGGGGGAGAGAAGTAGCGGGCGCCCGACTCGCGAGGCGGGGGAGAGGAGAGGTTGGCAGCCGACTCGGCGAGACCGGACACTCGGGCGGGAGAAGGAGGTCCGACATGACCCTGATGGAGCTCGGTGCGCTCGGCGAGTTCGTGGGGGCGATCACCGTCGTCATCACGCTCGGCTACCTCGCCGTCCAGATCCGGCAGAACACCCTGTCCATGAAGGAGAGCCGGCGGCTGGCTCTCGCTCAGACCTACCAGATGCGCGCCGATGCGCTCCAGGACATGCTCGTGCACGCGGCCGAGTCGGAGCACATCGGACCGATCATCACGAAGCTGACCTCGATCGGCTATCCCGAGGACGTGAGCTCCCTCGAACAGCTCACGCCGATCGAGCGGGGCCGCTTCCGCCAGTGGCAGATCGCCCAGCAGACCCACTGGGACAACATGTTCTACCAGTATCAGCAGGGATATCTGGACGAGGAGTACTATCGCGACTCCTTCCGCGTACGCGTGCGACGCCTCGCGCCGATCTGGTCGGCCCTGGGACTCACCGGGAGTCGGAAGAGCTTCGAGCGGGAGACCGAGCGCATCCTCGCCGAAGGCGAAGAGGGTTGAAGCGCGCTGGGGAGGCGAGACGTGGTGGATCAGGCGTCCGGAACGGTCACGCTCCGTCTTCCGACGCCGCATCCGCCTTCGCGTCCTGGGCCTTCTTCCAGTCGACGGACTGGAACGACACCGGGGTCAGCGACGCCGGATCGATCTCTTCGAGCTCGATCTCGCCGGAGAGCACCGACTCCTTCCACCGGGCATGCTCCGGCTCCATGGCGTGGAACTCGGGCATGACCTCCCGGGCGAAGAGGTCGAGGCTCGCACAGATGTCCTCGTGGCGGTTCTTCCCCGTCTGATTGATGAGGATCACCTGGTCGATGTTCGAGGCGGAAAATTTGTGCAACCGCTCCCTCAGCGTCTTCGGCGACCCGATCAATCCGCTGGCTCGCCGGACCTTCTGGCCCTCCTCGGTTTCTCTCCACCCGAGGTACTCCTCCCAGAGGCTGATCGAGCCGGGCACCACGGGGCCGTGGCGGTTGTAGAAGAGCAGGGCGAACTGGAAGAAGCTGGAGCCTTCGGCCTTCTCGAGCGCCTCCTCGTCGGACTCACAGCACATGAAGTTGCTGACGATGGCGATCTGCGGATTGATCTCGTAATCGCAGAGCCGGTCGAGGCGCTTCGTGATGGCGTTGTAGTAGGCGTTTACCCAGGCGTGGGCCATCTCGGCGCCGAGGAACTGGAAGGCGAGTACGCCGAGGCCGCGCCGCCCCGCCATCTCGATCGTCTGGAACTGGGAGCAAGCGACCCAGAGGGGCGGGTGGGGTTTCTGTCGCGGCTTCGGCACGACGTTGCGGAGCGGGAAGTCGAAGTGGGAGCCGTGGTACTCCCAGCCCTCCTTCGAGAACATCGGGATGAGGCAGCGCACCGCATCTTCCCAGACCTCGCGCTTGTCGCGGAAGCGTCGATCGAAGGGATGCAGCTCGGTGACGCTCGAGCCTTCGCCGATGCCGAGCTCGACGCGGCCGTGACTCAGCAGGTCGAGGGTCGAGACGCGCTCGGCGACCCGGGCGGGATGGTTGGTGGTGAGCTGGATGATGCCGTGGCCGAGCCGGATGTTCTTCGTGCGCTGACTCGCCGCTCCCAGGAAGACCTCGGGTGCCGAGGAGTGGGAGTACTCCTCCATGAAGTGGTGCTCGACCTCCCATGCGTAGTCGTAGCCGAGGGCGTCGGCTTGCTCGATCTGATCGAGGGACTCGTGGAGGAGGGAGTACTCGCTGTCCTCGCTCCACGGTCGCGGGATCTGGTGCTCGTAGAAGATGCCGAACTTCATGGCCTCGCTCTCGGTGTGATGCCTAGATCGCGCCCGTCTCTCGCAGCGCTGCGATCTCCTCCCACTCGAAGCCGGCTTCGAGCAGGACCTCCTCGGTGTGTTGGCCGAGCTCCGGGGCGATGGCGCCCGGGGCGGTCGGCGTCTCCGACAGGCGGATCGGGGACCCGATCATCGTGATCTCTCCCCACTCCGGATGATCGACACGCTGCAGGTAGCCGTTGGCGAAGGCCCCTTCGTCTCGCGCCACCTCGGACCGGTCGCGGACCGGGGCGTAGCGGATGCCTGCCTCTCGCAGGATCGCCCCCCACTCCTCGGTGGTGCGCTCGCGGAAGGCCTCGGCGAGGAGGGCGAAGAGGGCGCGCCGGTCGTCGTCGGTGAAGAGGAGTCGATCGAAGCGCGGATCCCTCGCCAGCTCGGGCCGCCCGACGAGCTCGAAGAACGCGCGGCGCTGGGGATCGGGCACGCCGACGAGGGCGATGTGGCCGTCCTTCGTCGGCACGATCCCATAGATCATCGGGATGAGAGGATGCCCACCCGCGGGAGGCGGCAGGTCTCGTCCGGTGAGGAAGGTGTAGGTGAACTCCGAGGCCTGGGCGTAGATCTGCCCCCCCAGGAGCGAGACCTCCACCCGCTGACCGCGTCCGGTTCGCTCCCGCGCCAGAAGCGCCGCGAGCACACCATTGGCCAGGTTCTGGGAGCCGATGTGGTCTGCCAGGGTCGCACCCACCGGGCTCGCGTCCTCGGGGCCGCTTCCGGTGGATCGGATGAGTCCTCCGGCAGCCTGGCCCGCGAGGTCGGCGCCCTTGCGTCCGGCGTCGGGCCCCGCCGGACCGAAGGAGCTCGCCGCGCCCACGACGAGCCGGGGATTGCGTTCCCAGAGGACATCGTCACCGAGTCCCCATTGCTCCATCGTGCCCGGAACGAAGTTCGAGATCACGACGTCGGCACCGTCCACGATTCGCAGGAAGGCCTCCCGACCCGGATCCATTCGCAGGTCGAGGGTCACGCTCCTCTTCCCCCGGTTGCAGGCGACGAAGTAGGGCGCGCGCCGGTCCTCGGGGGAGATCGGGATCCATCGCGCCTGGTCTCCGAGGCCCGGCAGCTCGATCTTGACGACCTCTGCGCCGAGGTCACCGAGGAGCTGAGCGGCCTGCGGACCCTGCACGAGGAGCCCGAGGTCGAGCACTCGCATGCCGGCGAGGGGCCCGGGGGCGTTGGGCTTCGATTCCTGCGTCATGCCTGGATCACGCGCCTGGTCCGGCTCGCTTCGCGCCGTCGGGCGTGGGAGCGACCGAATAGAGCCGCGCACCTTCCTTGCGAACGCGGCAGCCCTCCAGCAATGCGTTCAACCCTAGCATCTCGCTGCCTCCCTCGAACTTCGAGAAGAAGGCGGCCAGGGCGCCGTGTGAGGCGTCGTCGGCGGACGAGCGCGCGACGGCATCGGCGAGGCGCTGGAGCATCCACACCTGATACGGCACGACCATCCTTCGTCCGCGGATCCCCCCGATCTCGAAATCGTGGGTCAGCGCGCCGTCGTCCGTCTGCAACGCCTCGAAGCCCGGAGTGGTGGTGAAGGTCTTGCCCGGGAGCTCGCCACCCGCTTCGTGGTCTTCGCTCGCGATGAAGTCCGAGAGGACACGCATCGAGCTCCTCAGGACGGGCCACATCTCCTCGAAGAAGACCGCCACCAGGGGCTCGAGTGATTCGGCGATGGCGTCGCCCGGTAGCCACTCACCGCCATCGCTCGTCGCAGGGCGGCCCACGAGGTCGCCGCGTTCGTCGAGGGAGTAGAGCTTCTGGCCGTGGGTGCGCGCGTTCAGCGCCCCTTCGCCGTTCGTCCGCTCGACCCACTCGCTGAGCACGGGGAAGTGCGTGCGCAGGGCGAAGCCGGCGACCGCGTCGCGGTAGAGGTGGGCGTAGAGCGGGGCCAGCAATCCGAAATCTGCGAGGGAAGGACGGCCTCCCAGCGCGTAGTCGTGATGGCCGAAGTGGCTCTCGAGCAGTCCCAGGATGCGATGCTGGCTCGCCTGCCAGGCCCGCTCGGTGCGCTCGTCGACTCCCAGGGAGACGAGCCCCGCGAAGACGCCGCGCGGACGGGTGCGCGATTCGGAGATGCCAAAGGCCGTCTCGAAGAAGCCCGCACCGGCTGCTCGACGGGCGGCGCCCGGGGCACCCGCCGCCAGGACGGCACCCCACTGTTGCTCGTTGAAGCCCCGATGACTGGGGGAGCGCCCGTCCTCACTGAAATACCAGCGCTCCCAGAAGCCGGGTACGACCATCCACTCGTCGGCCAGAAGCTCGATCAGGTACGACACGACGCGCTGCACCGGCGACGCGGGCACGACGGGGGTCGCGGGATGAGCCGCCTCGCAGAAGTCGATGATGTCGCTCGAGTCCTGGATCCAGGTGCCGTCGGGCGCCTCGAGCTGGGGGACGGCACCGCTGCCGGAGCGCGGCAGCAGCAGACCCTGGATCAGCTCCGGCGTTGCGAGGATGTCCTCGTACCCACCGCCCAGAGCGCCGTTGCGGTGCTTGTAGCGGAGATAGGCGCGGACCTTTCCCGAGAAATAGCTGTGCTCCCAGGAGAAGAGCCTGTACGCCACGATGTCTCCTTAGTCGCCCCCGGCGTCAGCTACGCCGGTTCGTTCTCCACGCGCGTTCGCCAGTGGTGGGCGTCGAAGGTGTCGTCGCCCAGTAGATGCCGCCAGAGTGCGATCCGATTCAGGTACTCGAGCCTTCCCGTGTCCCACTCGAACCAGGGCTGAGGCTCGCAGAGGACGCTTTGGACGTCCTCCATGTCCGTGCGGCCGGAGGTTGCGTCGAAGATGACCCGCGGCTCGGCCATCTCGGGGGTGAGATCGTCGGTGTTCCACAGGCGGGTCTGTCGAACGGTCGGGTTCAAGCGGATCTTCAGCATGATGCGGGTCCGGTCCGAGTGGTTGAGCTCTCCGCCGTGCCACAGCCCGTGGTGGGCGAAGAGGAGGGTGCCGGCCGGACACACGACCTTCTGCTGGCCGCGGATGTTCTGGTAGCGCGCGCAGGCCATCTCACTGACGATGCGCAGGTGGGTTCCCGGCACGTAGCGCGTGCCGCCCATCTCCGGAGTGATCTCGTGGGGAAAGTAGAAGAGCTGGATGTCGAAGGCGCGCCGCGTGTCGATCGTCGAGTCTTGATGGGTGTGCTGGGCGACCACGCGAAGCCCGCTTCCAGCGAAGATGCTCGCCGGGGGATTGAAGTGCACGCCCTGGTGGTCGAACCGACAGCCCGGGCCGACCAGGCTTTCGATCGCGCCGGCGACCCGGGGCAGCGTCAGGATCTCGGACATCACCGAGTCGCGGTAGCACTCGGCGAGGGGCGTCCCGGCGGGACTGGCGGCCGGGGGGCCGTTCTCGACCTCCGCCAGGAAGCGCTCGTTCAACGCCGCGGGAACCAGGCCGTCGTAGCGCAGGAGTCCCCGGGAGACGAAGCCCGCCATCTCCAGGGTGGTCAGATGGTGTCGGCGGTCAGCCATCGATGTCGACCAGCTGCTCGAAGGCGAACTCGTACTTGAGATAGGACGTGGCGAACTCCTGGCCCGGCGCCGAGGGCTGCACCGGCGAGAACTGGAAGAGGCGCCAGCCGTCGAGGAGGGCGTCGAGGCCGGTGGGGTAGGGCGGCTCCGCCTCGTCACCGGACATGTGGAGCTTGTCGCCGGTTCCATCGTACCGGGCCCAGGCGATCACGTGGGATTCGAGCGACGCGTCGGCGAGGTAGAGGATCATCACCTTCTGACGTCGCGCCATCCGCCGGACTTCCCGCTCCGCTCGATCCCAGGCCGCGCCCGCCGACCGCGTCAGGCGACGCTGGCCCGGCCCCAGTAGTTGAACGCCGCGATCTTCGGCGT
>CALDCK010000016.1 GCA_937937315.1 uncultured bacterium | reverse complement strand
CTCACTCACGACCCGGTCGGGACCTTCTATCTGCTCTTCGAGGGCGTGACCCGGACGACGAAGCGGGGCATCAAGCTCCTCCAGGAACCCTGGCGGCAGCCGAAGGGGCACTTTGCCAGCTGCGATCCCCTGGAGCAGCGCCGGCCCCTCGGCGGCGGTCTCATGGCGAGGCGCTTGTCCCGGATGGCCGAGGTGGACCTCAACGCGCCCGCACTGCCTGCTCCGACCCGGCCCGCGCAGATCCTCGGAGAGGAGCGCCCCGACCTGCGACGAGGCCGGCGCGACGACCTCCGTCCACGGACCCAGGCCGGACAGCGCCCCAGACCCGCCCAGGGCCCGGGAATCCAATCGCACTCGGGATGAAGAGATCGGGCCGATGCCCGTGAGGCCGCGGGCCGTGGCGCCACGTCCACGCCCCCTCGAGCGCGCGCGAGCTATGCTCGACCGTCCCGCGAAGCCGAGAGCGCGATGGCCGCCCCCCGAGAGAGCATCGACTTCGACCCCTCCCTGATCGACACACTCGATCACCGGCTCCAGCCCCTGAAGCGCCTGCTGAGCCCGGTCTCGATCGGCACCGAGCACGTGCCGCGTGAAGGACCCGTGCTGCTCATCGCCAACCATACGATCTGCGGAATCGTCGACATCCCGATGCTCGGCCTCGAGATCTACGAGAAGACGGGACGCACGGTGCGCGGCCTGGGCGACCACAACCACTTCGCGGTGCCCGTCTGGCGGGATCTTCTGACCCAGATCGGAGCCGTCCGAGGTGCGCGCGAGATCTGCGGGCAACTGCTCGAATCGGGAGAGGCGGTGCTCGTCTTCCCCGGCGGCGGCAGCGAGGTGATGAAGCAGAAGCACGAGCGCTACCGGCTGATCTGGAAGGAACGGATCGGCTTCGCGCGATTGGCCATCCAGTACGGGGTGCCGATCGTGCCCTTTGCGTCGGTGGGCGTGGAGGACATGTTCGAGATCGTGGTCGACGCCGAGGACATCCTGCGCTCTCCGGTCGGCGACCTGCTGCGTGCGCTCGGGATCACCGAACAGCCCTGGTTCCGCCACGGCGAGGTGATCCCCCCCATTTCCCGCGGCCCGGGGCTCGGGTCCCTGCCCCGCCTGGAGCGCCAGTACTTCCTCTTCGGCGAGCCCATCTCCAGCCGCGAGTACGCCGGCCGCCACGAAGACCGCGAAGCCTGCTTCGCCCTGGGCGAACGGGTGAAGACCACCATCGAGGGCCAGATCCAGGCGCTCCGCGAGGTTCGTGAGGCCGATCCGAACCGCTATCCGCTACAGCGACTGATGCACCGGATGGCGTCGAGGCTGGGGGAGCGCCGGTGACCACGCGCAAGAAGACGGGCAAGAGCACTCGAGCCAAGCCGGGGCAGCGGACACGCGCCGCAGGTGGGAAGAAGTCCCGCGCGAAGAAGAAGCCCGCCGCCACGCCGCCGCGGCCCCAGCCGTCCTTTGCCGAGCGGGTCGGAGAGCTCGTCGAGCACGTGGCCGCCGACACCCTGCGTCGGGTGATCGACCGCGGAGGCCGACGCTTCGGAGACTGGCTGCCCGAGGGCCCGGAGCTTCGACGAGAGGCAGGGTCCTACCTGCGCGAGATGCGCGAGGTGGCCGGGCTCACCCTGGACGAGCTCAGCGAGGCCGTCGACATCAGCGACCGCTCCTTTCTCGAGGCGGCGGAGTCGGGTGCCGCGACGCTCTCCTTCGAGCTGGTGCTGCGCCTGGCGGCGGTATTGGCCCGTCATGACCCGGTGCCCTTCGTCTCACGCCTGGTCCGGTCCTCGAATCCCCTGCTCTGGCAGCTCCTCGAAGACTGGGGCGTGGGACGGCTCCCTCTCCAGCTCGAGCGGGAGCGGGAGTTCGTGAACATCCTGCGCGGGCAGGACGAAGCGAGGACGCTCTCTGACGGAGAGTTCGCTCGGGTCCTCGCCTTCACGCGCTCGGCGTTCGAGACCGCGCTGCACTTCGCGAGCGCGAGCCCTGGGCTGGCTACCCCCGAGGACGACTAGCCGCTTCCCGACGCAACCAGCGCGGGGCGCGTGATCCGGGGATATCGGCGCTGGCGCAAGGGCGGCGCCGCTCCGTACGGCTGAGTCGGTCCGGCTGGGACCATGGCCGGACGCAGCCCGGCATCCGAATCGCTTCCTTCCCCGAGGTGATCGGTGGTAGAGTGGTAGAGCCTTCGAGCCCATCACTTCATGCAGATTCACGCGCTGACCACCTACGACGTCGATCGCCTGGAGAGGGACCTGGAGACAGCCATCCGTGGCTGGGACTGGAGCAAGGGGGCCTTCGGGCACGCCCTGTCGCTTCCCGGCCTCACCGACCTCCACACGGCCGCCAGGGAGCACTACAACAATCTCCCCTACGCCGACGCGCTCGATCGGTGTCCGTACTTCCGGCACGTCTTCGACTCGTTCCTCTGTGAGAAAGCATCGTTTCGGCTGCTCCGTCGCCCACCCCGGACCTGTTACGGCTGGCATACGGATCGCGACAAGGGCTCGGACGTGATCCGCTTCCAGATCCCGATCGTGACCAATCCCCAGTCCTGGCTCGTCGTCACCGACTTCGACGCCTTCGAGGAGATCCGCGGTTTCGAGGAGCGACTCTCCGAGCCCGATACCTACGACACCTTCGGACGGTTCAAGGATCTCAATCGGGGCCGCTACCAGCTCCACGCGCTCGAGCCCGGCACTCTGTACTACTTCGACACGCGCCGCTTCCATACACTCGTGAACGAAGGCGAGGAGACGCGGTACACATTGTCCGTCGACGTCGTCGCCAACGACTGGCTGCTCGAGACCTACCCCATCGTAGGGGCCGAGCTCTCGCAAGCCGCCGCCTGAAGGATGCCGACTCCGGCACGGGGGATCGGCGTGATCAGACCCTGCCCGAATCTCACGAGACCTCCGCCCCCTGGGATGTCCGATTTCGCATAGGTCTGGACATTCTTTCCCGTTCTTCTCGCGATTTCATCCTTCGTCGGCTCCGACGACGATCGATGCGGGCGTCCGCCCCCGAGTGCGGTAGCCGCGATGGGCTCGCTCGTGGGCGTAGAGGCGCAGGAGGATCACGGCGACAGTGGCGCGTGGATCTCCGATGAAGACGCGCGCCCAGCCGAACGAGGACGCGGCATCACAGGCGGTGATTTGCCAGACGTTGCCGACGCCCTCGAGCTTTCCGACGTAGAAGCAGTCGAGACAGAGGATCTCGCCAGGCTCGCTTGCCTCGACATAGATGGCGTCGAACATCAGAGCTGCTCGAAGAAGGTCCTTACGCCGGATCATCGATCGCGTACCATGCTTGCCGCTCGATGAAAGGCGAGGGAGGCATCGATGACCGACCAGGAAAGTGACGCGCTTCGAGCGCGACTCGAAGTGTACGTGGGCAAGCCGATGGCCCCGCCGTCGGTAGCGCCGGACCCGGTGAACGTGCCGATGATCCGACAC
>CALDCK010000015.1 GCA_937937315.1 uncultured bacterium | reverse complement strand
CCGTGATCGTCGCCCGGTCCTCGGGGTCGAGGGGGCGAAAGCTGTGGGCGAACTTCCGGAAGGTTCCCTGATATTTCCGGAGCGCCCCGGGCTTCATGCCGGTGATGAGTCGGTAGATGTTTCCGTCGTGGGCGATCCAGGTGATCTCGGCGAGGATCTGCCCGAAGAAGGGGCTCGGTACGACGGCGTCGGCGCGGAATGCGGGCAGCCCGCCGATGCGCAGGCTCGTCTCGTCCTTCAGGAGCAGGCCTTCCCGCTCTGCGTAGCCGTGGGCGGCGCTGGCCGGATCGGCTCCCTGGCTGTCGAGCTGGAGGACCACCACCCCGTCGCCCTTCGGAGCCAGGCCGACTACCTGGGCGTTCTGGTTGGAGAGACTCCATCCGTGGGGGAAGCGGAGCGAGAAGCCCATATCGGCGTGCAGGAAGCGCTCCTCGACGAACACCCCCTCGGAGGCGGGGCGCCCCACGGCCATGCCCTCGATGTGGTCGAGGAACTCGTCGCGGGGGTCGATTCCGCCGGCCTCGCGGGCCAGGGGACGACGGGTGAGCGGAGGCGATCGCCACTCGTGCTCCTGGGCCCGGGAGGTCGCCTCGAGCATGCGCTCCCTCGCGGCGGGGTGGGTCGCGAAGTAGGTCTGGGGCATGGAGAAGCCCTGGGTGAGGCGGGCGAGGTTGTCGAGGGTTCGCAGGAAGTCGCCGAGACCCTGGGGGTCGACACCGGCCTCGATCGCAAGGTCCTGGCCGATGCGATCCGCCTCTCGCTCCTGCTCCCGGGCGTAGCGCGCCACGAAGTGCCCGCTGATCCGCTCGGAGTCCGAGGACTCCTGAGCGCCACCGCTCATCAGGTCGCTCAGCAGGGTCGCCACCCCGAGAGTCTGGACGTGGGCCTCCTGGCGGGCGGCGTGTCGCGCCGCGACGTGGCCGATCTCGTGCCCGATCACGTTGGCGATCTCCGCCTCGGAGTTCGCCACCGTCAGCAGGCCGCGCGAGAGATAGATGTGTCCGCCGGGAAGCGCGAAGGCGTTGGGCTCGTCCATCTCCACCACCCCGACGTGATACTCGACATCCTTGCGCGGGGAGTGGGCGGCCATCGCGGCGCCGACCGATGCGACGTAGTCCGCGACCGGAGAGTCGAGCAGCACGCCGACCTGGGCCTCGATCTCCTGGGAGGCCCTCGCGTCGATGGCCCGCTCCTGCTCCGGAGACATCAAGATCACCTCTCGACGCCCGGTGACGGGGTTGATCGATGTGCAGCCCAGGAGCAGCGCCGCGGCGAGGGAGAGGCCGCATCGACTGGAAGATCTCCACATGCGAGGCATGGTATCGCCCTGGCCTGGAAGCGCAGTCGGCGCCGTCGTGCCCTCGCTGAAAAGCGGGCGGACGCGGGGTAAGATGCCGGCGCGAATCGAGATAGGGTGTGATGGCCATCTACGAAGCGATCGCGAGCGAGGGGCCCCGGCGTCGCTATCGGCTGCGCAGTCCGGCGACCCTCGAGCCCATCGGCGAGCTCGAGTGCATGACGCCCGAGGACGTCGCCGCGGCGCTCGAGCGGGCGCGCAAGGCGCAACCGGCCTGGGCCGCGCTCTCCTTCGACGAGCGGGCCCGCGTGCTCGACCGCGTACGGACGCTCGTGCTCGACCGACAGGACCGGATCATGCAGAAGGTGATCGAGGAGACCGGGAAGACCGAGACCGAGGCCTTCGGGATGGAGGTCTTCGCGAGCTGCGACGCCCTCTGTTACTACGCGAAGAACGCGAAGCGCTTCCTCGCACCGCAGAAGAAGCGGATCCACGGGGTCCTGGGCTTCGCGAAGCGTCTGCGGATCGTCTACAAGCCCCTGGGAGTGGTGGGGGTGATCGTTCCCTGGAATGGTCCCTTCGTCCTCGCGATGAATCAGACCGCGCAGGCCCTCATGGCGGGCAATGCGGTCCTGCTCAAGGGCTCGGAGGTCACGCCCCATTCCACGGCACTGGTGGGGGCGCTCTTCGAGGAGGCGGGCCTGCCCGACGGCGTGCTCCAGGTCGTCATGGGCGACGGGGAGACGGGAGCCGCACTCGTCGATGCCGGAGTCGACAAGGTCTCCTTTACCGGGAGCGTCGCGACCGGACGGAAGGTCGCGGAGGCCTGCGGGCGCCAGCTCGTGCCGGTGACCCTCGAGCTCGGCGGCAAGGACGCGATGATCGTGTGCGAGGACGCGGACCTCGATCGGGCCGCGGCAGGGGCGCTCATCGGTTCGTGCATGAACACGGGGCAGTATTGCTGCGGGACGGAGCGGATCTACGTCGTCGACGCCGTCCATGACGCCTTCGTCGAGAAGGTGGTCGAGGGTGCGAAGGCGCTGCGGCAGAGCGACACGGGAGAGGCCGACATCGGCGCGATCTTCTGGGACCGGCAGCTCGAGATCATCGAGGGTCACGTGCGCGACGCCGTCGAGAAGGGCGCCGAGGTGCGGGCCGGAGGGCGGCGGAACCCCTCGCTCCAGGGTCTCTACTTCGAGCCCACGGTGGTCACGAACGTGACCCACGAGATGGATCTGATGACGAAGGAGACCTTCGGGCCCATCGTCTCCATCATGCGGGTGGCGGACGAGGGCGAGGCGCTGCGGCTCGCGAACGACTCCGATTACGGGTTGAACGGGAATGTCTGGACTCGAGACAAGCGCAAGGGCTTCCGGCTGGCGGAGCAGATGGAGACCGGCGGGGTCTGCATCAACGACATGGCGCTGACCTACGGCATTCCCGAGGCGCCCT
>CALDCK010000014.1 GCA_937937315.1 uncultured bacterium | reverse complement strand
CGCGATGGCGGCCTCGGCGATCGCCTCCGAGCCTTCCATCAATCGCCGGCTCACGGGCGCACCTGCTGCGATCCACCGGTCGGGTCGACCGTCTCGAACTGATACACGGCAAAGCAGAAGTCGGGACACACGAGCAGGCAGGCCCCACAGCCGGTGCAGCCGGGCACCAGCTCCGGGTAGGGGACGCCGAGCTCGTTGCGCGCAAGCGACATCCGCAGGACCCGCGGCGGACAGGCCGGAACGCAGAGCTCGCAACCCTTGCAGCGCTCGGTCGCGATCGTCACCGTGCCTCGCGAGATCGTGGTCGTCATGGGGCGACCTCGTCCCAGGCGGGCGCTGCGTTCTTCGGTGCCGAGGAGAAGCCCTCGCGCAGCGCTCGTTCGTTGGATTCGAGGTGCTGGCGTCGGTAGCTCGGCACCGAGTCGTGCATGGCCGAGACCAGCGAGTCGATGCCGAGCATTCCGGTGATCGCGGCGAAGGCGCCCACCAGTAAGAGCGATGCGCCCAGGGGGTTGCCGAGGGCGGTGGCCTTCTCGGTCGCGGCTACGTCGAAGACCCGATGCGTGCTCCGATCCACCTCGCCCTCGAAGAGCGACGCATTGAGGACGACGACCGCCCCGGGGCGGAGCTTGGGGCGAAGGGGTTCCCAGAATGCGTGGTGCATGGGCAGCGCGGCCCAGAGGCGCGACACGATCGGCGGGGAGGTGATCGGGGCGTCACCGACGACGATCGTCGAGTCCGTGTGGCCGCCGCGCATGGTTCCGCCGTAGGTGCCGAGGGTCATCACGTGCCGATCTTCGAGGGCCGCTGCCCGCGCCAGCACCAGGGCGCCGAGTTGGACGCTCTGGCCGCCGACTCCCGTGAGCATGATCTCGTGCTCCACGTCGACGCTCCTCAGGCGCTTCCGCGTCGCAGGCCGTGGAGGGCGAAGGCGACCCAGTGCTCCGCGTCGGCCGGAGCGCTCGGAGCCGGCCGGGCGAGCTCGCGCTGCAGCCAGCCCATCGCCAGGTCGTAGAGCAGCGCCGCGTCGCGCTCGGGATCCGCCCCTGGAAGGGCTCCCGTCGCTACCCCCGTCGCGATGGGTTCGTGGAGTAGCGCGGTCAGTCGGCGCTCGGACTCGGCGACCTCCTCGGGAAAGCGTTCCAAGAGCCGCGCCCGGGAGAGGGCGAAGGGACGGGTCGCCCGAGCGGCTTCGGCGTCGAGGGCCTGGGCGGCCATGCCCCGCAGCCACGCTTCGATCTTCGCCTCCGGCGCCTCGTCGGCGTCCATGCGGTGGGCCAGGTAATCGGCCAATCTGCGGATGCCCGCATCGAGGACCGCGACCAGCAGCTCGTCCTTCGAACGGAAGTGCCGGTAGAACGCCTGATTCGAGAGACCCGCGGCACTCACGATCTCGCCGACCCGGGGCTCGAGGACGCCGCGTTCGCGGATCAGCTCGAAGCTCGCCTCCACCAATCGGCTCACCTCCTGGGCGTAGGCCGCCCGGCGCCCCTCGAGGGCCCGCTCCACCGAGCGGCTCGCCAGGGAGGAGCCTCCTTCGACAGCGCTCGATCCTCCCGGAGATGAAGGAAGAATGCCATTCTCCATTTCTGGAATTCTATTCCTGCGAAGGTGCCGCGGCAAGCCCTCCGGCCCTCAGCCGGTGCTCAGGATCTGCTCGACCAGCAGGGTGCGCTGCACCTGGCCGGTCGCCGCGGTGCGCGGGAAGGCCTCGACGCACTCGAGGCGGCGCGGCTTCTTGAAGCCGGCGAGGCGCGTCTCGCAGTGGACCTGGAGGGCCTCGAGGGTAGGCGCCGTTCCCGGCGCCGGAATCACGACCGCGCACACCACCTCGCCCCAGCGGGGGTCGGGCACGCCGACCACCGCGACCGCGGAGACCGTCGGGTGCTCGGCCAGCACGGCCTCCACCTCGGTCGGCGCGACGCTCTCTCCCCCGCTGCGGATCAGCTCCTTCATTCGCCCGACTACGTAGAGGCAGCCGTCCTCATCGAGGGCTCCCAGATCGCCTGTGTGGAACCAGCCATCGCGAAGCGCCGACGCGGTGGCTTCCGGATCGTCGAAGTAGCCGTCCATCAGGTAGTCGCTGCGCAGGCGGATCTCGCCCGAATCGCTGAGGGAGAGGTCCACGCCCGGCGAAGGGGGCCCGACACTGCCCGGCTTGCGCAGGACGTCGGCGTCGGGGAGCGTCGTCCCCGACCCCGCCTCGGTGGAGCCGTAGTAGATGCGAGTCACGCTTCCGGGGAAGCGTGTCTTGAGGGCGCGGATCAGCTCGATGGGCGTGGCGGAGGTGCCGGTGTCGATCTCGCGCAGGCTCGAGGTGTCGAAGCGCCCGGGCTCGGTCTCGAGGATTCGGGCCCAGACGGCGGGGATGCAGTAGAGCCGGTTGGCCCGGCGTCGCTGCACAGCGGCGAGCACCTCCTCCGCCGATGCGGCGTGGACGAAGGCGATCTCGCCTCGGGTCTGCCATGCGCAGAGGCCGAGGGTGAAGGCCGCCATGTGGAAGAGCGGGAACATGCAGACGGTTCGCTCCGGCAGGTCCCGGAACACGCCCTGAAAGCTGCGCAGATAGTTGGCGCGGTGGGAGAGCACGACGCCCTTGGGCAGGCCCGTGCTGCCGCTGGTGAAGAACAGCACGTGGGGATCGGTCTCGCGAAGCTCGGGGCAGGAGATCGGTCCGCCGTCGCCCTCGCGGGCGGCGCGGTCGAGGTCCGTCCCCGGGCCGCCCTCTCCGGCCAGGTGGGCCGTCGCCGGAATCCCCGCCGTCGTCGCCACCTCCTGGGCTGCCTCGCCGTGGGCGGGATCCGCGATCAGCATCCGCGGCCGCGCGAGTCGAAGGATCTGCTTCGCCTCGTCGATTCCAAGGCGGGCGTCGAGGGGCGCGAACACGGCGCCCAGCTTCGCGAGGGCGACGAAGAGGGGCAGCACCTCGAGCCGGGTATCGGCCCAGGAGACCACGCGGTCACCGTGACCGATGCCCTGCTCCCGCAGCGCCCGCGCGATGCGATTACCGCGGAGGTCGAGCTCTGCGTGGGTGAGCGCATCGCCTCCCAGCGATGCTGCGACGACGTCCGGAACCACCCCGGCATTGCGCCGGAAGATCTCGCCGATCAACATGGCCATGGGCCCGAGCATGAACGAACGGCGGCCGCGGCTCAAGCGAGCGAATCGGTAGAGGGAGGACGATGTCGGACCGTGCACTCTGCGTGCTCTCTCACCTGCCCGCGTCCATCCTCGCCCCCCTGGAGGCGCGCTTCCCGTCGGTGCGAGTGCGGGTCATCCCGGAAGAGGGGGCGGTGCCGGAGGACGCCGAGGGTGAGGTGCTCCTCACCCAGGCCTGGGGCAGCCCGAACCTCCACGAGGTCGTGAAACGCGGCGTCCGCTGGATCCACGCCTACGGAACCGGCGTGAACCGCTTTCCCTTCGACGCCCTCGGTGACCGACCCCTTACCTGCTCCCGGGGCGCGAGCGCCATTCCGATCTCCGAGTGGGTGCTCGCGGTGATCCTCGCCGCCGAGAAGCGGCTGCCCGAGGCCTGGGTGAGCGAGCCTCCCGAGCTCTGGAGCGTGGGCCTCCGCCTCGGCGGACTCCACGGCCGGACCCTCGGTCTGATCGGCATCGGCGGGATCGGTCGGGCGGTAGCGGAGCGCGCGGCTGCCTTCGGCATGCGGATCGTCGCCTTCCGGCGCACCGGAAGGCCGAGCCCACTCCCGTCCGTGGAGATCGCCCCGGATCTCGACTCGTTGCTCGCCGTCGCCGACCACCTGGTGGTAGCCGCCCCGGCCACGTCGGAGACGCGCGCTCTCCTCGACGCGAAG
>CALDCK010000013.1 GCA_937937315.1 uncultured bacterium | reverse complement strand
GACGCGGATCTCGATCTCCTCTACGTAGGGGTCGGCAACGGCTCTCCCTGGAGCCGGACGCTTCGCAGCCCGGGCGGCGGCGACAACCTCTTTCTCTCCTCCATCCTCGCCCTGCGGCCGGACACCGGCGAGCTGGTCTGGCACTACCAGACCACCCCCGCCGACAACTGGGACTACACCGCCGTCCAGCACATGATCCTGGCCGATCTCCCGTGGCAGGACGGGACGCGCAAGGTGCTGATGCAGGCGCCGAAGAACGGCTTCTTCTACGTGCTGGACCGCGCTACCGGCGAGCTGCTGTCCGCCGAGAAGTTCGTCCGGGTGAGCTGGGCCAGCCACGTCGACGCGGTCACGGGCCGGCCGGTGGAGAATCCCGAGGGCGATTACGACGAGACGCCGAGGGTCATCCTGCCGTCGCCGAACGGCGGCCACCTCTGGCATCCCATGTCCTACAGCCCGAAGACCGGGCTCGTGTACATCCCGGCTCTCGAGATCCCTTTCCTCTACCTGATGGATCCCGCCTTCGAGCCCGTGAAGAACGCCTGGAATCTGGGCCTCGACCTCGACGACTACAACCGGGTGCTGGAGGCGACGGAGTTCCCCCCGGCCTGGGGCGAGCTGAAGGCCTGGGATCCGATCGCGCAGAAGGCGGTGTGGACCGTGCGCCATCCGGGCGCGTTCAACGGCGGTGTCCTCTCCACCGCCGGGAACCTCGTCTTCCAGGGCACCGCCGACGGGCGCTTCGTCGCCTACGCCGCCGACACGGGCTCGAAGCTCTGGGAGGTGCTCGTGCGCGTGGGCATCGTGGCCCCGCCCGTCACCTACGAGGTCGATGGGGTGCAGTACGTGAGCGTGCTGGCGGGCTGGGGTGGCGGTGGAACGATCGAGGGCATGGACATCGGCTTCTCGGCGGCGGGGCAGTGGGAGAACAAGGGGCGCCTGCTCACCTTCGCCCTCGGTGGCGAGGCGGAGGTGCCGGTGCCGGCAGCGCTGACACATCGGGTTGCCGAAGAGCTGCCCGATCTGGGGGCGTCGGATGCGGAGATCGCGCGGGGGGAGGCCCTGTTCAACCGCTACTGCATGCCCTGCCATGGCGTCCTGGCCATGACGAGCGGTGTCGTTCCCGACCTGCGCTACGCCTCGGAAGAGGTGCACGCCTCCTTCCAGGACATCGTGCTCGGGGGCGTTCGGGTCCACCGGGGCATGGCGAGCTTCGCCGACCTGCTCTCCATCGACGACGTGCGCCTCGTACAGGCATACGTCGTGCAGCGCGCCATCGAAACCCGGGAGGAGGTGGCCGAGACCGCCGCCGAGGGGCCTCCGCGCTAGCTTCAGCCGGAATCCCCGGTCCGGGGAGCCGGCGGGCGATGCTCTCCGAAGCCGGCGGTAGCGCCGCCGTCGATGGGCAGCGCCAGGCCGGTGAGGAAGCCGGCCGCGTCCGAGGCGAGGAAGCAGACCGCCTCGGCGACTTCTTCCGCCTCGGCCATCCGCCCCATGGGAATCGCCGCCCCCGACTCCCGGCGACCCAGCTCGGCGCTGACGCCGCGCTGGCGGAACTCGTCGAGCATCATCGGCGTGTCGGTGTCGGTGGGGCACACGGCGTTGATGCGGATGCCGTCGCGCGCGTGATCGAGTGCCATGGCTCGTGTGAGCAGCACCAGGCCGCCCTTGCTCGCGCAGTAGGCGACAGCGCGCTCGCCACCGCCAAGCCCCCAGTCGGAGGCGACGTTCACGATCGCTCCGTGCCCCTGGTCGAGCATCGGGCGCAGCGCCGCCCGGCTGAGGCGGAAGACGGCGCTCAGGTTGGTGTCGAGCGTCTCGTCCCATTGCGCGTCCGTCGTCTCGAGGGCCGTCGCCGCCACGTAGATGCCGGCGTTGTTCACGAGGACATCGATGCGTCCGAAGCTCGCGACGGTGTCCTCGACGAGCCGCTCGCAGAAGCTCGTTTCGCGCACGTCGCCGGCCGTGAAAGCTGCGGCGCCTCCGTCCGCGCGAATCGACTCGACGACCTCCGCGCCGCGTTCCGTGTCGCGGCCCGTCACCCGAACGCGGGCGCCGCGCGCTGCCAGCATCCGGGCGCAGGCGGCGCCGATGCCGGATGTGCCCCCCGTGACCAGCGCCACCCGCTCTTCGAAGGGAAGCTCTCTGCGCGACATCCTTGCATCCCCGTGTTGGTCTTCGGCGGCCAGCGAGATCGACCGGCGCCCCTGACTCGGAGGACCGAGGTTATCCCATGCAGCCGGGGGCTCAGGCGCCTCCGGGCGCCGGGGGGACGAGGCGGATCTTCCGGGAGCAGGTCGACACGGCGGACACGGCGAAATGGAAGAGCTCGATCAAGGAGAGTCCTCCGACTCGGATGAGAAGAGCGCGTCGCCGAAGCGGTCGGCGAAGGCCACCTGCTCGACGGGGCGCCGGGAGAGGGGCCCGTGTCCCGTGCCGACAGGCCAGCCGATCGGGACGAAGGCACAGGTGGCCCAGGGCTCCGGGATCTCCAGGATCTTCCGCACCTCGGTCTCGCGCTCGCACAGGAGCGTCGTGAGCACGCAGCCCAGGCCCTCAGCGCGGCAGGCGAGCAGGAGATTCTGCACGGCCGGATAGAGGGAGGCGCCGCCTACCACGGAGGGTCGCCCGAGCCCGGCATCGGTGATGTGGAGGCGCTCGGGGTGGAAGCAGAATGCGTTGATCACCGGCGCTTCACCGAGGTGCGTCGCCAGATGATCTCCGGCACGCAGGGTCCGCTCGGCAGGCTCGCGAAGGGCCTCGGGAAGGGGGGCGATCAGGTTGCGCCGCTGGGCGGCGTAGTCGGACCAGAGCTCGCGGTAGAGCTCGGCCAGCGCCTGCTTCCGGGCGGGGTCGCGCACGGCGATCACGTGCCAGGGCTGGAGGTTCCCGCCCGAGGGCGCCCAGCTCGCGGCACGCAGCACGCGTTGCAGCACGTCCTCCGGAATCGGGTCCGGACGCAATCGGCGTACCGCGCGGGTCGTGCTGGCGGCCTCGTAGAGATCGATGCCCGCGGCATCCGTCGCACTCGGCGGACCGACGACGGGCAGGTCCGCCGACGGTCCGGGTGGCTGGAAGCTCTCCAGGATGCCCGAGACCAGCTGGTAGAAGCCGACCTGGGTCACGACCTCGACCAGGGCCCGCTCGCCCAGCGCCTCTCGCGCGCCCTCGAGGGTGTTCCGCGCGAGGCTGCGGCGCTGCACCAGCTCCGCGGCGACGTCGTGGGCGGCCTGCCAGGCCGGGTCGTCGAAGGCGGGGCGTCGCCCCTGGCCGATGGTCTCGATGGCTGCCTCGGGCACGCCTTCGGCGCGGGCGACGATGCCGTGCACCCACCACTCGAAGTCCGCCGACCAGGCGCGGGCGACGACGAGCACTGCGATCTCGCGGGCCGCCGCCGGGAGCACCGTATCGGTCCGCAGAGCCATGCCCACCCGCTCGAGGTGCTCTCCCACGACGGGTGTGCGCAGCCAGGCGTCGAAGGGGCCGGTGAGGGTTTCGTCGTCCCGGAGCACCATCCGGCGCGCCCGACCCTGCCCGCGCGGGCTGGCGAGGACGGCGTCGTAGAGCCTGCGCTGGGCCTGGTCGAGCTGCTTCGGAAGGAGCGGCACGAGTCGCGGGTCGTCGGCGCTCATCGATAGAGGTCCGTCTGGAGGATCTCGTCCTCGGGGACGCCCGCGCGATGACGTTCGACCATGTACTCGGGGTCGAAGACGTGTCCTGCGAAGTTGCGGTCGAAGGCGCCGGTGGCGAACCAGGCGTCCATTGCGTCGCGGGTCTTGTAGTTGTCGACCTGGAGCTCGACCTCGTTGCCGTCGGGGTCGAGAAAGTAGAGGGAGGTGGTGAAGCCGTGGTTGATGCAGTTGTGCGGGAGGATGCCCTCGTCCTTCAGGCGCAGGTAGGCGTTGACCAGGTCTTCGAGGGTCTCGACCGCGTAGGCGAAGTGCACGACCCCGGAGGCACGGGCGTCGCGCGGGGTCGCGCTCGGGTCGTGGCCGATCATCAGGCGGTGGTGCTCCTCGTCGTAGGTAAGGAAGCAGACGATGCCGTTCTCGAACATGGGCTTCGCCGAGAGCACTGTCTTGTACCAGGACTTCATCGCGTCGAACTGCGCCGTCTTCAGCACCAGATGCGAGAAACGGGAAGGGCGCAGGTGCGGGGGGCTGGGCTCGGGGAGATGGGCGGTGGCCATGGGGGTCCTCCGGCGTTGAAGTGTTGGCTGGTCATATGACAAGGGACATCGTCGTCCCTTGACAATGACTTGTCAAGTGAACAGATTCTGGCGATGGCCGATGCAGCCCAGCCGGTGGCGGCGACCCGCCGGGAGCGGATCGTGGAGGCGGCCCTCGAGGCCTTCGCCGAGAAGGGCTATCGCGGGGCCAGCACCCGGGAGATCGCCGAGCGCGCGGGAACGAACCAGGGGCTCATCACCTACCACTTCCCAAGCAAGGAGGAGCTCTGGCGGGCCGCCGCCGATCGCATCATGGGTCGGCTCGGGACGCGCCTCGAACGGCGGCTCGATACCCTGCGCACCGAGGAGCCGCGGGTGCGGGCTCGCGAGGCGATTCGCGAGTTCGTGCGCTTCTCGGCGGCGCACCCGGAGCTCTTCCGCCTCATGGCCGACGAGGGCAAGAACACCGACGACCGGATGCGGTGGCTCGTCGATACCCATCTGAAGCCGCGCTACGAGCGGTTCGCGCAGAGCGGCGTCGGGCGCGTCACCGAGATCGACGAGTCCCTGCTCCCCCACGCCTACTACGTGATGGCCGGCGCCGCCTCCCTCATCTTCGCCGTCGCGCCGGAGTGCCGCAGACTCACGGGACTCGATCCGGAGACCGCTGAGGCGGTGGAGACCCACGCCGAGTTCGTTGCACGCCTGCTCGTTCCGTAGTGACGCGTTCACGCGGCGTCGCTCACACCTTCAGCTGGACTTCGGTCACCCCGAAATTGAACACTTCCACCCGGCGGATGAGCAGGCGCTGCGGGAGGCGACGTTTCAGCAGGGCCGCAAGGATTCGCCGCAGGGGCTCGCCCCACCAGGCTCGATTGAGGACCACCTTCGGCGGCAGGGCCTGGAGCTCCTGGATCGGTGCCACCTCGCGCATGCGTTCCGTCTCGATGGCCCGAAGCGCCGCGTCGAGGTGCGCCGGGTCCCAGGTGGATTCGGCGAGGATGGGCACGAGATGATTGGCGGCGACGATCGCGTCACGCAAGGCGATGTTGATCCCCTGGGCCGCGACGGGGGACATGGTGTGGGCGGCATCGCCGATCACCAGCGCTCCGGGGATGCTCCAGCTCTCGACGCAGTCCGAGACGGTGTCGAGCAGGAAGGGCTTCTGCACGGCCTGCCCATGGGCGCGTAGATGGGCGGCGAGGTCCGGCGATACGTGGTTCGCCATCTCCTCGATCCATTCCTCGATGCCGCGACTGCGCAGCTCACCGAAGGTGCCCTTGAGGATCACCCAGCCGAGCTGAAGCAGACCA
>CALDCK010000012.1 GCA_937937315.1 uncultured bacterium | reverse complement strand
TCTTCGAGCGGCCCGTCCGGGAGGGTGCCGTCCAGGTCGGTGAAGCCGTACAACTCCGCCAGGTCGCGGGAGGCGAGGGCGCGTCCCGTGTGGCGCGCGACCTCCGGGTCTGCGGCGAGGGCCGCGACGGCTCGCCCCGTGAAACGGGAGGACTCACCCCGAACCTTCGCGAGGCCCGGCATCTCCTCGAGGGTGGCCTGGATGCGTTCCGTCAGTACGAGGCCGGGCCAGAGTGAGACGACGCTGACGCCGTGCTCGGCGAGCTCGTGGGCCGTGTCCGCGGTGAGCCGGTCGAGGGCGCACTTGCCGACGCCGTAACAGACGTGCCACGCGTACTTCGCCGCGCCCGACGAGCTGATGTTGGCGATGAGGCCGCGATGCCGGCGAATCATGATCCGGGCGGCGAAGGCGCTGGCGACGAAAGCCGAGCGGGTGCCGACGTCGATCATGTCGTCCCAGTTGGAGAGGGGCACCTCCCAGAACTTCTTCCCCGCCGTGAGCTCGGGGGGAATCAGGAACGCGTTGTTCACCAGCACGTCGAGACGGCCGGCCTCCTCTTCGACGCGCTCGAAGAGCCTCGCCACCTCGTCGTCCCTGCGATGATCGCAGCGGACCGCGATGCCTCTGCCTCCTGCCTCGGTGACGGCTTCTGCGGTGGCGACGATCGTGCCGGGGAGCGCCGCGCTTCCGGACTCGACGGTCCGTCCCGTGACGAACACCGTGGCCCCCGCGGCGCCGAGCTCGATCGCGCAGCCCTTCCCGACGCCCCGACTCGCTCCGGTCACGATCGCGACGACGCCCGACAGCGCGGCCACCTCAAGCGCCCTCGGCCGCGCGTCGCGCGGCATCCAGTCGCAGTGCGCCCTTCGCGACCTTGCCGCCGGAGGAGCGGGGCAGGGCGTCCAGCACGACGAGGTGCTCCGGCCAGGATTCGATCGACACGCCCTGGGCCTTCAGATGGGTCGTGAGCGCCTCGAGGGACAGGTCCCGGTCGGGATGGAGCTCGACATAGGCACAGACCCGCTCTCCGTACACCGGGTCCGGCATGGCGACCGCGGCGGCGAGCATCACCGCGGGGTGGCTCCCGACCGCCTCCTCGACGACCGTCCCGCTGATGTTCTTGCCCCCGCGGATGATGAAGTCCGCGGTGCGTCCCTCGACCCGGAGGACTCCTTCGGCGTCGATGCTGGCGAGGTCGCCGGTCAGCATCCAGCCGTCCTCGGTGAAGAGCTCGGCGTTCGCCTCCGGGTCTTCGTAGTAGCCGGCACTCGTCAGGGGCCCGCGACAGGCGGCACGGCCGTGACCGCCGGCGGTGACGTCTCGACCCGCTTCGTCGTAGAGCCTCACGTTCATCCCGGGGATGATATGGCCCGCGGTGCCCAGGCGGACGTCACGGGAGTCGCGCAGGGTGGTACGCGAGAGGGCGCCGGTCTCGTTCGAGCCGTAGAACTGAAGGACCCGGGCGCCGGTGCGATCCTCGAACTCGGCCGCGCGTCCGTAGGGTACGGCCTCGCCGCCGGTGAAGAGCACGCGCACCGAGGAGAGATCCGCCTGCGCCAGCTCCGGTGCGTTCAAGAGCATGATGAACTGGGTGCTCACTGCCGCGAGAACCGTCACCCGATGCCGTTCGATGGCCCGGATCAGCGAGGTGGGGTCGAAGCGCGGCAAGAGGACCGTCGTCGCTCCGAGCAGGGTGGGCGTGACGTGTGCGGTCCAGATGCCGAAGCCGAAGGGAGCAGGCAAAGCGCTGAGGAAGACGTCGGCGTCGGAGAGATCTGCGGCGTCGACCGCCAGCTCGTGGAAGTGTAGCCAGCGCCGCTGGTCGTGGATCACGCACTTCGGCAGGCCCGTGGTGCCCGAGGTCGAGTTGAGCAGGAAGAGATCGTCGGGTGCCAGTCGCTTCTCACGGGCCGGCCGGGGCGCCGCTTCCGCCAGCAGCTCCGCTGCGAGATCGGTCTCGTCGAGGAAGTGCTCGGTCAAGGGCAGTCCCTCCCGGCGCAGATCGTTCACGAGCGCGACGAGATCCAGGTCACGCAGGCGGCGGGGGCTCAGGAGAGCTCGCGCTTGCGTCTCGCGCAGGAGGTGGGAGATCTCCTCCGCTCCCGCGCGCGGCCCGATGCCGACGACCACGAGACCCGCCTTCTCCGCCCCGACGTAGGCCATGTGGACGCCGGGCCCGTCGGGAAGCACCACGCCGATCCGGTCACCGGGCTCGAGGCCCGCCTCGGCCAGGCGGGTCGCGAAGCGATCCGAGCCCCGAGCGTAGCCCGCCCAGGTGAGGCGCTCGTCGTCGGCGCGGAAGGCGTCGGCATGGGGCCGGAGCGCCGCGTGGGCATCGATCCACTCCGCGAGGGGCTTCATCGCGTTTCTCCGCAGTGTCGGGGCCGACGCGCGATCTCGGTGGGTCGCTCTCGCGTCCCGCCGGCGCGCGATCTCAGTGGATCGCCTTCGCGTCGCGCAAGCGCGTGATGTCCTCGGCGGCGAAGCCCCACTCGGTCAGCACCTCGTCGGTGTGGGAAGCGCCGCGCGCCGGCGGACGGGCGATCTCCGGCGGGGTGCGGCTGAAGCGCGGCGCCGGACCCGGCTGGGCGATTCCCTCGATTTCGACGAAGGTCCCGCGGGCGCGGTTGTGGGGGTGCTCTCTCGCCTCGGCCATGGTGAGGACCGGCGCGAAGCACGCGTCGCTGCCCTCCATCAGGTCGCACCACTCGTCGCGCGTCTTCGAGCGGAAGATCTCGGTCAGCCGCTCGCGCATCCGGGGCCAGCCGTCGCGATCCATCTGGCCGGACAGATCCTCGTCCGCCAGTCCCGTGATCTCGAGCAGCCGGGCGTAGAACTGAGGCTCGATCGATCCGACCGAGACGTACCTTCCGTCGGCGGTCGCGTAGACGTCGTAGAAGGGTGCGCCCCCGTCGATCAGGTTGTGACCGGGGGTGTCCGACCAGAAGCCCGACTGCTGGGCGGAGTGGAAGATGGTCATGAGGGCGGCGGCGCCATCGACCATGGCGGCGTCCACGACCTGTCCCTTCCCCGAGCGCACCCGCTCGAGCAGTGCGCACACCATTCCGAAGGCGAGGAGCAGGCCGCCCCCGCCGAAGTCGCCGATCAGATTGATGGGAGGCGTGGGTGGCTGGTCGCGCCGACCGATGTGGGCGAGCACGCCGGCGAGAGCGATGTAGTTGATGTCGTGTCCCGCGGCCTGGGCCAGGGGCCCGTCCTGGCCGAATCCGGTCATGCGGCCGTAGACGAGGCGCGGGTTCCGCTCGAGGCAGGGATCGGGTCCGAGACCGAGGCGCTCCATCACACCCGGGCGGAAGCCTTCGAAGAGCCCGTCGGCGCGGTCGATCAGATCGAGCACCAACGCAACTCCGTCCGGGTGCTTCAGATCCACCCCGATGCTGCGCCGTCCTCGCGAGAGGAGATCGCCGGCGGGGTTCGGAGCGAAGGGGTCGGGGCCCGGACGCACCACGCGGATCACCTCGGCGCCCATGTCCGAGAGCACCATGGCGCAGTAGGGGCCGGGTCCGATGCCTGCGATCTCGATCAGCTTGATTCCTTCCAGCGGTCCCATGCGAGCGACTCCGTCGGGTTGCGGTCGGGGTGGCGGCGAGGGTACCGGAGCCATGGGGCCTCGAGGGCAGCGGGGCGGCTCTGGAGTCCCCCGTGGGGGGATCGTCCATCCCTCGAATGGGTGACAAATTTCTGGTTCGAATTCATCGGGATGGGGGACGCGACGAGGCACACCGAAATGCACAATCCGTCTCGAGAGGATGAGGAGCCGATGGCATCAGGGGCAAACGGCCATGAGCGGAGTGCGGATCTCGGCGTTCGTCACGCCGGTGGATCGCCTTCGTGCTGGCTCCCCCTCTCCGAGATGGGGTGGACGGTAAGGCGAGAGTAGTCCGCACTCTTCCCTCCGGAATGCATCCCCGGGGCCCGCTCGATTCCTCGAGCGCTACCCGGGAGCCCTCGATAGATGTTCCCCCCCCCAACCACCAG
>CALDCK010000011.1 GCA_937937315.1 uncultured bacterium | reverse complement strand
ACTCCTCGCGGAGACGTCGCGCGAGTGCGATCGCCTTCGACGCGGGACCGTAGCCAAAGGGCATCGCCGCGAAGAACAGGGTTCCAGACGATCTCAACGGCTCCTCGCACCCTCGTTCGCCGCCCGGGCCGGGCCGCGGGGAAGTCTTACCACGGGAACGGGTAGAGAGGTAAGATCGATTCGCGAAGCGCCGGCCCACCCGCGAAGGCGCGCATCACGGTTCTCGCCTGGCGCAGCCCCATCGGGGGCACGAGGAGACATCATGCCCCCGAGCCTAGGGCCCATCCCCGTCTCGGAAATCCACTCCCTGATCGAGGTGCTGGGAGAGGCGCCCCAGGTGAGCTACGCGCCTCCCAGCATCTACCCGATGTCGGCGCCGGTCTTCGACCCTGCCGGCGAAGCGGATCGCAGCGCTCCCCCGAACGGACCCATCGGGATCTACGCCCACGCGCCCTTCTGCAACTACAAGTGCACCTTCTGCTTCTACGCGACCCGCCCCGTTCCGGCAGAGGCGGAGATGGCGCGCTACGTCGACGCCCTCGATCGGGAGCTGTCCTGGATTCGCCCGGATACGGAGCTCACCCAGCTCTACGTCGGCGGAGGTACGCCGACCGTGCTGCCCACGGAGCTCCTCGACCGGCTTCTCTCCGCGATCTTCGGACGCACCACGTCGGGACGCGAGGTCCACACCGTGGAATGCTCGCCCGAGTCGATCACCGAGGCCCACGTCGGCGTTCTGCGGACTCACGGCATCGAGCGGGTCAGCATGGGAGTGCAGACCGGAAGCGAAGGCATCCGGGAGACCATCAACCGCCGCCACGACAACCGGCAGGTGCTCGAGGCCTGCGACCTGCTGGTCGGCTCCGGGCTCGTGGTCAACGTCGACCTCATCTACGGCCTGCCGGGGCAGACCGAGGCCGACTTCCAGAGCGACCTCGAACTCGTCGCCAGCCGGGGGGTCCACTCGGTCACCTGCTACAACCTGCGCGTCAACGAGGCGACGCCCATCGGACGCCTCGTCACCCGGGAAGGGCGCCTCGACGCCGTCGACCTCGTGCGATGGCGCGAGCTCACACGCCGGGTCGCCCAGAACTGCGGCTTCCAGCAGACCCGCTGGCACACCTACCAGCGCGTCGACTGTGAGACCGCCGCCGACGCGGCGAGACGCTTCCGGGACGTCACGGGCTGGGGCAATCAGTTCAGCGTGGGCGTCAGCGCGCGATCTCGCCTGAACGACACGGTCTTCCGCAACCACAAGAAGTACGACGCCTACCTGAATCACGTCGAGGCCGGTCGATCCCCCGTCGAGGAGACGAAAGCCCTCGATGCCTTCGAGCGCCGCCTCCGATTCGTGACTCTCACCCTCGGTGAGGGCCGCGCCCTCGAACGGGCCTCCTACGAGCGCGAGTTCGGCACCTCCTTCGACGACGACTTCGGCGCGCCGCTGACCCGACTGACCGAGGCCGGCGTGGTCCGCGACGAGGGGCCCGACGTGAACCTCACCGATCGGGGAAGGCTCGTCTACGACCTGGCGACCCGGGCCTTCTACCCGGAATCCGTCCTGCAGTGGATGCAGGAACGCCAGGATCTGGTCGGCACGACCGTCAACCTCCGGCCGCGGGCGAGCTGAGCCCACCGACCTCGCGGTCCTCCCGGCGGCGGGCCAGCTCCTTCACCGCGCAGTCGTAGAGCATCTGGTTCGGGCGGACGAGCTCCACGATGCGCGCCCGGACGGCCGCGACCGGCTCCCCCCGACTGTGCGAGGGGCCGGCGTTCGCGTGGGGGATCCTCAGCCGCGCGCCGAAGCGACGCTGGAACTCGTCGGCGAAGGTGGGCAGATCCTCGAGCACGCCGAGCAGCTCCACGCTGACGAGGCGACGCCTCGCGCGATCGAGAACCTCGGTCCGCTGGACCTCTCCGGGCTCGACGGGCCCCGCAAAGGCCCTCACGAACCGGGCGCCGATGCGAGCCGCCTCGGCGCTCTCCAGGAAGTCCTCGAGATCGGCCGTCGGCTCCGAACCGCTCGCGCCCCCGTCTCGCGCGGCGAAGTACGCGGACAAGAGGTGCGAGACCGGATCTCGCAGCACGGTTGCGAAGGCGACCTCCGGGAACTGACGGCGCAACCCGGCAGGCCAGCGGAAGTGGCCGGTCGCCAACCTCACCCGCTCGTCGGAGAGGTGGTAGCGCAGCAGCTCGTCCCGGAGATCCTCGACGGGGCGGTCGAGCCACTCGGCGACGCGGCGGGAACGGCGCGGACTCACGTGGAAGAAGCGACGCTGACTCGACGCCAGCGGCCTGCGGTAGGCCTCCCGCAGGGCGATGCGGATCGAGTTGCCGCCGCACTTCGGAACGTGGAGGAAGACCAGGCGGGCGTCGACCGGAGGGCGGAGCCCGCGTCGAATCCGCTCCGCGACGCGCCGCCTCTCCCGAATCGCCATGCCCCCTCCCTGTCCCGAAGCGGCTGGCCATCCGGCCCCCGCCCGCGCACACTGGAGGATAGACCGGTCCGCCGCGAAACGAGTGGCGCCGGGCGAAGACGCAGAAGAAGGAGACCCGAATGGGCGAGCCCGAGCAGACGACATTCACCGCGATGCGAGACGCCACCCGGGAGGACTATCAGCTGATCGGGCGCCACAGCCTCGAGTTCTTCCAGGGCCTGCCGGATCGCGTTCTCACCCACCTCTCGCTCCTCGCCGGCGACACCGGCGGCTATGCGGTCGATCGCCTGACCCACAGCCTCCAGACCGCGACGCGCGCCCAGCGCGACGATCGAGACGACGAGTACGTCGTGTGCGCGCTGATCCACGACATCGGAGACACCCTCGCCGCCGCGAACCACGCCGATCTCGCTGCGACGATCCTCGCGCCCTTCGTCAGCGAGAAGAACCACTGGATCGTGAAGCAGCACGCGGTCTTTCAGGGATACTACTTCTTCCACCATCTCGGCCTCGATCGCGACATGCGCGATCGCTTCCGCGACCATGAGTGGTTTCGCGACTGCGCAGAGTTCTGCGAGAAGTACGACCAGAACAGCTTCGACCCGGAATACGACACGCTCCCCCTCGAGGCCTTCGAGCCCGCCGTCCGGAGAGTCTTCGCGGCACCTCGACGGTCGATCTACCTGCCGGAGCCCGCTGCGGTCGGCTGAGGCTCCGGCGAGCCGGCCGGCTCCCGTCGTGGACCCGCGCTATTCCTTCCCCATGGACAACCTCAAGTACAGCGTCTGGGGCATCTGGATCGGCGGACTCGCCGCAATCCTCTTCGGGACGGGTTGGGTCGCAACGGCGGGGCACGTCGCCGTCTGGCTCACTCTCGGGGCTCACATCATCGAGTTCGTGGTGCACCGATCGCTCTTCGAGCGGGCCGGGGGCTCCATGACCCACCATTTCGTGCAGACCGCGATCTACGGTCTCTTCTACTGGACTCCGATCAAGAAGCGCCTCGCCACCGAGGAGAGTGCAGGCTCACCGAGCTAGAGAAGAGCCCGAGGCCGGCGGGACGAGGAGGAGTCGATGTCCATCGAAGCGAATCGCAAGACGGTAGAGGCCCTGTGGGAGGCCCTCAGCGCCAGGAACTGGGAGGCGCTGAAGGAATGCCTGTCCGACGACGTCCACTACGAGGACGTCCCCACCGACGATCCGGGTGCCCGGGGACCCGAGAACGTCGTGAAGCGCCTCGCGATCGCATTCGATCACCTCGTCGATCACGAGCACACGATCCACCACATGGCGTGCGAGGGCGACGTCGTATTCCTCGATCACACCGAGGTCTGGACCTTCAAGACCGGGGAGAAGGCCACGAACCAGTTCGCGACGCTCCACGAGATGCGCGACGGCAAGGTGACCCGCTGGAGCGACTACTGGGACGTATCCGGCTTCGTCGGTCAGTTTCCCGCATGGTTCCTCGAGGAGATGGCCAGGCACACGGCGGCGGACTTCACCGACGCCGACTGATCCCACCCGGCCGGGACGCGCCGCGCAGGTTCACTCGACTCGCGGGCGACGGAGGAGAGGGCGATGGAGATCCTGCGCGTGGCCGACATCATGGCCTCGCATCCCGAGCACGAGCGAGATCCACGCCCGGAGATCTACGGGCTCGGAGCGGCATTCACGACCGATCACTACGGCCCACTGATCGAGGCTTCGGTCCCGCTCGTGGACTGCGGCTTCATGCACGCCGACGCGGTCTACGACGTCGTCAGCGTGTCTCGGGGCTCCTTCTTCCGTCTCGATCACCACCAGGAGCGCCTCGCACGCTCCTGCCGCGCGATCCGCCTGGAGAGCCCGATGGACCGGGAGCAGGAGGCCGAGATCCTCCACCGGATCGTCGCCCTCTCGGGACTGAAGGACGCCTACGTCTGGTGGGCGGTGACCCGCGGCCTGCCACCCCTCGGTCGCGGCGACATGATCGACCCGAAGCAGTTCAGCCCGCGCTTCTACGCCTTCGCGTCGCCTTTCGTCTGGCTGGCCGACGACGACCAGCGAGCGCGGGGCATGGACCTGGTGCTCTCCCGCGAGCGGGTGCGCATCTCTCCGCGCGCCGTCGATCCCAGGGCGAAGAACTTCCACTGGCTCGACATGCAGATGGCTCTCTTCGAGGCGGGCGAGCGCGGTGGAGAGTGGGCCGTCCTTCCCGACGAGGACGGTTACCTGACCGAGGCCACGGGGGCGAACATCTTCGTCGTCCGCGATGGCGTCGCGCTGACCCCGGACACGGGCTGCCTCGAAGGCATCACCCGCCAGAGCGTCATGGACCTGTGCGCCGAGCTCGGGATCGGCGCGAAGACGACCCGCATCCACCGCGACGAGCTTGACGATGCCGACGAGATCTTCCTCACGACCACCGCCGGAAGCATCATGCCGGCCCGGAGCCTCGACGGCCGTCCGATCGGCGGGCGCAACCGCCCCGGCGAGATCTCCATCGCCCTCCACAACCGCTATTGGGAGCGACGCTGGGAGGGCTGGGACGCCACGCCGGTGCGGTACGACCTGGCGGAGGGCTGAGCTCTGCGGTCAGCCGCCTCGCCGACTACGGTTCCTCCATGTCGACGGGATCGTGCGCCTGCGGACGAATCCGCTACGAGCTCCGGGGAGAGCTGATCGGCCCGGTCGCCCACTGTCACTGCTGGCAGTGCCGGAAGCACTCCGGTGCGAGCTTCGGCACGACCGCGGCCGTGAAGACATCGGAGTTCCACCTGCTCGCCGGCGAGGAGCTCCTCTCGAGCTGGCAGTCGAGCCCGGGCGTCCGGCGATTCTTTGCCAGCTGTTGCGGAACGCCGATCCACAAACGGCGCGAAGACGTCCCGGGATTCATCGGGCTTCGGCTCGGCACGCTCGACTCGGATCCGGGCAGGACCGTCGAGGAGCACATCTTCGTGTCTTCGAAGGCGCCCTGGGTCGAGCTCCAGGACGATCTTCCGCGGAAGCCCGGAGGCATCCCCTTCGGCCGGCGCGGCTGACCCGGCGGCGCAGTGGGATCTCCAAGCACATCCTCTCGGACCGCCTCGCCCAGCTCGTCGAACACGAGATCATCGAGAAGCGCGAGATCGGCAGAGACGGCCGCCGAGGCGCGGCGCGGTCACGGCTCGCGGAAGGAGAACTCTCTCTCGATCGGACCGGTCCAGGCGCGCCCGCCCACCTCTGCGTAGGGGTAGACGAAGTAGTTGAGGGGACGGTCCCGGTGTTCGCGGCCGAGCCTCAGGTCGCGGCCGGTGGTGAAGTGGATGCGGTCGGCGGGATGCGTTCCGTAGAAGGTCTCACGCATCTCCGGGTGCTTGGAGGCCTCCGAGGCGTCGATCGGAAACCACCCCGTCTCGGGCAGGTAGAACGAGACCCAGCAGTGGTAGCCGCCGATCGTTCCCTCCCCACTATCTTCGGGCACCGGGAAGCCGATCTCGAACCGGGCTGGGATCTCCTCGCTGCGCGCCAGGGAGATGAAGAGCGCGTGGAAGTCGGTGCAGTTTCCGTAGCGTTCGTTACAGGCCCAGAAGGTGTCGCCATTGCCCCAGCCGCTCCCCAACTTCTTGTATTCGACGTTGTCGACCACCCAGTCGTAGATGGCGCGAGAGGTGGCCGCCTTGTCGCCGCCCCCCGTCTTCCGAATCTCGGCGAGGATCGGCTCCAGAATCGGATGACCGACCGCGACCCGCGCGTTGGGGCGGAGGAAGCGGGCGTAGGCGTCGCGATCGGCGTCGGGCAGCCCTCCACTCCGGGCGGCGGCGGCACGGTGATGAACGCGACGCTCGACGGTCACCTCGACGACGACGGTCACCGGAGCACCGTCGGAATGCTCGAGCGCGCCGTGCCAGAAGCGGTTGCCGTAGACGTCCTCGGTCTCGACTCCACCCGGGATCGAGGCCTCGATGGTCTCGGTCACGATGCGTTGGACAGAGTTCTCGATCGGCAGGGGGATCCAGACATGGACCGGGCCGGCTCCCGGCTCGAAGGGCCCCACGGCCGCCGCGTATCGGAATGTGATCTGCCGCGCGTCGGCGTCGGCGAACGCTGGGCAGGCCAGGGCCAGGCTTGCCAGCAGGAACGTGAACCGGATCAATGGGGTCTCCCTCGGGCGCCGCGGCGCCCGCAGAGGAAGACGGGCTCAGCGCATCCGCAGTGATCTCACCCCGACGGATCGCCGGGGGGGGGCTTCGTCAACGTCAGTGGATGCGCATTCGATCCTCCGCCGGCACCATAGCGCCCCGCCGCGAGAGGCCGCAGCGCCGCGGACGAGCTCAGATCGAGCCGGTCTCCCCGCGTCGGTGCTCCCGCACCTCGCGCAGGAGGCGCTCCAGAGCCACGCGATCCACCTGATCCGCGCGCCGGAAGCGCAGGCAGCTCCTGCCCGAGTCCACGCCGGGGAAGTCCCTTCGCCGCCTCTCCAGAACAGAGGGAGCGACGTAGAGGGCGACGTAATGCTTCTGGGCGGCCAGATTCGCCAGCCCGGGGTAGTCGAGCATCCCGTGGCCGACCGTCTCTTCCACTTCCGGAGCGACCTCCAGGATCACGCGGCGAATCGCCTCGAGGAGCTCCTTCAGGGACCCCTCGACGTCGCTGCGATACGCCTCCGGCGAGCTCGTGTTCCGCTTCATCGACGGCCCCTCCCCCGCAAACTACCACCTGCCCTCGGCCTGGTCGTCGGAGTGAATCCGCCGCGCAGCGAGGGGTATCAGCGGACGTGAGCCCTTTCAATGCCCGCGCCCTCCGCGCATACTCGAGAAGGAGGGCCCTTGTTCCACGGATCGAATCGGCTGCACGGATGGCTTCTCTGGTTCGCGCTCGCGCTCCTCTCGACGGGCTTGCCGGGCGATGATGCCCGGGCGATCACCGTCGACCCCTCGGACGGGAACCTGCTCTACACCGGACGCTGGGAGGACGCGAACGCCTCGGCTCCCTGGGCCCAGGCAAAGGGATCCTCGGTCATCGTCCGATTCGAGGGAACCGGGATCGCGATCACCCTGACCACCGGTGCCTCGGAGTACTACCGGGTCATCGTCGACGGCGACGCCGAGAGGTCGGTCAAGCGTCTCCTCCCCTCCGGCGTATCGACTGCCCTCGCGTCGGGCCTCGCCGACGTGGAGCACCAGGTCGAGATCGTCAAGGAGACCGATCTGGGCCGGGCCACCCTGCTCTCCCTCGAGCTCGAAGCCGGCGGAACGATCCTTCCAAAGCCGGCGAGACCCGCCCGCAGGATCGTCTTCTACGGGGACTCGAACCTCGCGGGCTACTCCCTCGAGAGCGAGCGCAACCAGGGCGGATCGAGCCTACAGGGCAGCTACTACACCTACGCGGGAATCACCGCACGCAGGTTCGGCGCCGAGTACCACAACATTTCGAAGAGTGGCGCGACCATCCAGAGCCTGAACTCCCGCTTCGATCGTGTGGACTGGGGATCGAAGAACCCGGGCTGGAGCTTCGCGAGCCTTCCCGCCGACGTCGTGGTGGTGAACATCGGCGCGAACGATCTCGGTGCACCGAAGGGCACCATCAAGAACCGATACCACGCCCTCCTCGACGACCTCCGCGCCGCGCATCCGGACTCCCACATCGTGCTCTACAACGCCTACGGCTGGGACTTCGACGAGCCCGCGAACTACACCCACGAGGTCGTCGCGGAGCGCGACGACCCGGACCTCAGCTCCGCGATCTTTCCCTGGGTGTTCGAGCAGTTCCACGGGTGCGAGTACGACCACGCGGGCATGGCCGAGGTCCTCGCCAGCCACCTGAGCGCGATCATGGGCTGGACGCCGGGTCCATCGGACGTCGTGAGCGGCTTCGGTCTGGGTGGTCAGGCGGCGAACGGAAGCTTCGAGGAACGCGCGCCCTTCGGCGGGTGGGGCTGGCGCTACCTCGACGAAGCCGGCGTCGCGCGCATCCAGGACCCGGTCGAGGCCTTCGATGGAGACCACTTCCTGCGCCTGTCCGACGGTGCCCGCTCGCAGCAGACCCACCCCTCCCAGGATGGCGAGACGCGCACCGTCAGTGTCTGGATGCGAGGCGCCCAGCCCGGGGACGAGGTCGACGTGACGATCGACTTTCGGGACCAGCAAGCCGGCGCCGCGATCTCGGCGCCGATGCAGACGCACACGGAGACGAAGGCCCTCACGACCGAGTGGCAGGAGTACGTCGTCAGCACCACGGCCCCCGCGAGCCCCCCGAATCCGGTCTTCAGCAGTAGGTTGAGCTTCGAAGCGGGATCCGGACACACGGTCGACATCGATCGGGTCTTCTTCGTCCCCGAGCCGTCCCAGTCGATGCTACTCGGATCCGGCGCCGCGCTCCTGGCCTCCCTCGCCGCCTCTGAGCGCCGGCGTCGGCGACCGGTGCCCCGATCTGCCCCAGGAGCAGCCTGCCGGCGACTCGCGCGATGCACGGGGCGATTGACACGCGTGTGACCCCCGCGCCACCCTGCCGCTGGGCTCGGCCCGGCGGAGGAACGACATGCTCGAGGTCGACGGCCCGGCATCCGCCGACGGCGAGGGCAGGATGAAGATCTCCCACCCCGAGGATCTCGAAGGCAAGTCCGAGGCGTGAACGAGCCGGATCGCCAGTCTCGCGCACCGCGGCACTTTCGCCTGAAGCGAGGCCTCGATCTCGCCATCGCGGGAGCGCCGAGCTCGGAGGCCATCGAAGACGCGCCGCCCGTCGGGTCCGTAGCGCTCCTCGGCGCCGACGCACCGGGGGTGCGTCCGGAGCTGAAGGTCGCCCCCGGAGATCGCGTGCGCCTCGGGCAGACGCTCTGGGTCGACCGACACCGGCCCGAGGTGCGCTTCACGGCACCCGGCGCCGGGCGTGTACGCAGCGTGGAGCGCGGGGCGCGACGCCGACTCGAGGCCGTGGTGATCGACCTCGAAGGCGACGATGCAGAGAGCTTCGAGCCCGTCGCATCCGACGACGTCCCCGGTCTGCCTCGCGAGCGACTTCGCACCCTGCTGCTCGCATCGGGGCTCTGGACCGCGCTGCGAACCCGTCCCTTCTCCCGGATCCCGGACCCGGACCAGACGCCCCACTCCCTGTTCGTCACCGCACTCGACAGCGAGCCCCTCGCGCCTCCGGCGGAGTCGATCCTCCGCGCCGACCGCGAGGCCTTCGCCCTCGGCGTGGCCGGTCTGACGCGCCTTACCGAGGGGCCCGTCCATGTGTGCGTACGTCCGGGCGCCGAGGCGCTGGCACCCGATCTCGAGGGCGTTCGGGTCGCGACCTTCGCAGGCCCACACCCCGCCGGCCTGCCCGGCACGCACATCCATCTACTCGAACCGGCGGGCCAGGATCGGGCGGTCTGGCACGTGGGCTACCCGGACGTGATCGCCCTCGGACGTCTGCTCGCGACGGGTCGACTGCCAACGGAGCGCGTGGTGTCGCTCGCCGGACCCGCCATGATGCGACCGCGCCTCGTCCGCACCCGACTCGGTGCGAGCACCAACGACCTGGTCCGGGACCAGCTGCGCGACGAGAGGTGCCGCGTGCTGTCGGGATCGGCGCTCGCGGGGCACCACGCCGTGGGCTGGGGTGCGTATCTGGGACGAACCCACAGGCAGGTGTGCGCCCTGCCCGAAGACGACGCCGGCGCGGGCTGGGGCTGGCTGGCGCCGCGACGGGGAGGCCGCGCGCGCCGCATCCTCGGCTCGCTGCAGCCGCGCCGACCCACCGGAGCATTCACCACGTCGCTCCACGGACGGCGCGGCGCATTCTATCCCCTCGAACGGCTCGAACGGGTCGTGCCCCTCGATCTCTGGGTCGCTCCCCTTCTCCGCGCCCTTCTCGTCGGAGACCTCGGCGCGGCGGAGGAGCTCGGCGTCCTCGAGCTGGCGGAGGAGGACCTGGCCCTCGTCTCCTTCCTCTGCCCGGCCAAGCTCGAGTACGGCGCCCTGCTCCGCGCAGCCCTCGACGAGATCGAGAAGGCCCGGGCATGACGAGCGCCGTACACGCACTTGCGGCCCCCGAGACCCATGCGTCTCCCCACATCCGCGACCACCTCGACCTGAGCGCCGCCATGCGCTGCGTGCTCTGGGCGGTGACACCGGCGGCGCTCTTCGGCGCCGTCAACGCCGGTCAGCAGGTGCTGTCGGCCGCCCGCGTCGTCGGTCTCGACGCACTGCCCGGCTGGCAGCTCGCCCTGGTGCGCGTGCTCGGGTTCCCGCCCTCTCCCGAGAGCCCGGGCGCGAGTCTCGTGGTCGGGCTCGCTTGCGCGGTGCCGATCGTCGCCGTGGCGGCGATCACGGGATGGCTCTGGTCCCGGCTCTTCGCGCGAATGCGCGGTCGATCGTCGCCCGAGGCACTGCCCGTCGCGGTGACGCTCTTCGCGCTCTGTCTGCCGCCGGGGATCCCCCTCTGGCAGGTGGCGCTCGGCAGCTCCTTCGCCGTCGTCGTCGGTCTCGAGATCTTCGGTGGTACGGGCCGCAACCCGGTGCACCCGGCCGTCGTCGGTTTCGTCTTTCTCTACTTTGCCTATCCGGCCAGCTTCTCCGGTCCGGGGGTGTGGGTCGCCCTGGAGGGCGCGCCCGGGGCGACGGTCCTCGGCACTCTCGCCGAGAACGGGCCCACCGCCGTACGCGCGTCGCAAATGCGCTGGACCGACACCCTGATCGGCTGGCAGCCCGGAGCCCTGGGCGTGACCTCCGCCCTGGCTTCTGCGATCGGCGGCGCGTTCCTCGTCTACGCGCAGCTCGCGTCCTGGCGGGTGATCGCCGGCGGCGTGCTGGGCCTCGCCGCTTCCGCCGCCCTCGTGAACGCCCTGGGCGACCCGGGTCAGCCTGGAGTCGGGCTTCCCTGGGCCTGGCACCTCACGACGGGCAGCTTCGCCTTCGCGATCGTCTTCCTCGCCACGGATCCCGTCACCTCTCCCAGCACGGCGCCGGCGCGCTTCGTCTACGGCATCCTCATCGGCGTGCTGACGCTGCTCGTCCGCGTCTTCAGTCCCTCACATCCCGAGGGTGCGATGCTGGCCATCCTGCTCGGCAACGTGCTGGCGCCGCTCCTCGATCACGCCACGGTGCGCGTGCACTGCTGGCGCCGGAGACGACGACGTGGCTGAGCCCCTGGCCCAGAGCGGTGCGGTCGCCGGAACGCCGACCCCGGGCGAGGTCGGACCGATCCGCACGGTGCTCGTGGCCCTCGCGGTCTGTGGAGTCTGCGCGCTCGTACTCACGGGGTCGGTGGTGCTGCTGCGCCCGTACCAGCTCGAGAACCAGCGGGGATCGAGCGAGGCCCGCGTCCACGAGCTCGTCGCGAGCTTGCCGGGGGTGAGCGAGCTGGTGGCGGAGATCGGGGGGGCCGAGCTCGAGCTTCGGACCGTGGAGCTCCGAACGGGCCACCTCGCACCCTCGGTGGACGCCATGACCCTGCTCGACCGGAGCGACGCCTCCGAGGGGAGGCTCCTGCCCCCGGACCGGGACCCGGCGGGAGTCGGCCGCGTCCCGCGCTACGCGCCGATCTACCTCCTGCGCAGGAACGGCACCCTCCACACCGTGATCCTGCCGGTGAGCGGTCGAGGTTACGGTGGAACCCTCCGAGGTCATCTGGCCCTCGCGGGCGACGGCGAAACGGTACGCGGCATCAACTTCGACGAGCACCGCGAGACGCCCGGGGTCGGCGCGGAGATCGAGAACCCCCAATGGCAGGCGCTCTGGCGGGGAAAGCGCCTGCACGATGCGACCGGCGCCCTTCGCATTCGCACCGTCGAGCGCGCACCGGCACCGGGATCCCCCGAGGCGGCCTACGAGGTACAGGGCATCTCCGGCGCCACACGCACCAGCCGTGGCGTCACGGAGCTCCTTCGCTTCTGGGTGGGGCCTGACGGATTCGGCCCCTTCCTTGCGCGACTGCGCGCAGGAGAGAAGGCGTGACCTCCCCTTCCCTGCGCACGCTGACGCGGCCGATCGTCGACGAGAATCCGATCACGCTCCAGATCCTCGGCATCTGCTCCGCACTGGCCGTCACGCGTCGGCTCGATACGGCGCTGCTCATGGGCGCGTCCCTCACCTTCGTGCTGACCCTCTCGAACGTCTCCATCAGCCTGATCCGAAGCCAGGTGCCCCGCGGCATCCGACTGATCGTCCAGATCACCATCATCGCCACCCTGGTCTCGGTGGTCGACCAGCTGTTGCGGGCCTTCGCCTGGGAGCTCTCGCGGCAGCTCTCGATCTTCGTGGGCCTGATCGTCACCAACTGCCTCGTCCTCGGACGCGGCGACGGATTCGCCATGACTCACGGCATTCGCGCGAGCGCCCTCGACGGGCTGGGCAACGGACTCGGCTACGCCCTCGTCCTCGCGCTCGTGGGAGGCGTGCGCGAGCTGCTCGGCTCGGGCTCTCTCCTCGGCCAGCCGCTGCTGCCGACACGCGACGCCGGCGGCTGGTACGAGCCCAGCGCGCTGCTGCTCCTGCCGCCGAGCGCCTTCTTCCTGATCGGAGGGCTCGTGTGGGCGGTGCGCAGCGCGAAGGCCGAGCAGGTAGAGGAGGCCGAGCCAGTGCCCGAGGCAGCGCAGCCGGTGCCGGGACGCTGATGTCTCACTACGTCCAGCTCTTCGTTCAAGCCGCCTTCGTGGAGAACCTGGCCCTCTCCTTCTTCCTGGGCATGTGCATGTTCCTGGCGGTGTCGAGCCGGATCTCCACCGCGCTGGGCTTCGGCGCGACGGTCATGATCGTGCAGACGCTCACCGTGCCGCTGAACCAGCTGATCAACACCTGGCTGCTGCGTCCCGGCGCCTGGGCCTGGGCGGGTCTACCCGAGCTGGATCTCTCCTACCTCGGCCTGATCAGCTACATCGGCGTGATCGCGGCCTTCGTCCAGATCGTGGAGATGACAGTCGATCGGTTCTTCCCCGCGCTCTTCCGCGCGCTGGGCATCTACCTGCCCCTCCTCACGGTGAACTGCGCGATCCTCGGCGGCACGCTCTTCATGGTGGAGCGGCAATACACGTTCGGAGAAGCCGCCGTCTACGGCGCAGGCAGCGGCTTCGGCTGGGCCCTCGCCATCTGCGCAATGGCGGGCCTGCGCGAGAAGCTCGCCTACGCCGACCCGCCCGAGGGTCTGCGCGGGCTTGGCCTGAGCTTCGTGGTCGCGGGGCTCATCTCCCTCGGCTTCATGGGCTTCGCCGGGATCGACCTGCGATGACCGAGGCCCTGCTCGGAGCAGCGCTCTTCACGGCCATCGTCATGACGTTGGTGTGCGTCGTCCTCGTAGCGCGCGCGTGGCTTCAGCCCGGCGGCGAGGCCGTCGTATGCGTGAATCGCGAGCGCAACGTGCTCGCGCCTCGTGGGACGAAGCTCCTCGCGGCCCTGAACGCCGCTTCGATCGAGATCCCGTCGGGCTGTGGCGGCAAGGGAACCTGCGGACAGTGCCGCATTCGCGTCGTCGAGGGCGGTGGGCCGCCGCTGCCGATGGAGACCGCGATCCTCGCCCGCCGCGAGGTGGCCCAGGGGGTGCGCCTCGCCTGTCAGGTCACGGTCCGCGACGATCTCGAGGTCGCGATACCCGAGGACGTGCTGGGCGTGCAGCACTGGAGGTGTCGCGTTGCCAGCACCCGCTGCGTAGGGACCTTCATCAAGGAGATCGTGCTCGAGATGCCCGAGGGCGAGGGGATCGACGCCCCCGCCGGCCGCTACGTGCTGGTCACCTGCCCGCCCTATCGCCTGTCCTATCGCGACCTCGCCGTCGACCCGGAGGTGCGCGACGAGTGGGATAGGCTCGACCTGTGGCGCCTCACGGCGAGCAACGACGCGCCCACCACTCGCGCCTACTCCATGGCGAACCACCCCGGCGAGAAGGGCACCGTGATGCTGATCGTGCGGATC
>CALDCK010000010.1 GCA_937937315.1 uncultured bacterium | reverse complement strand
CCGCGAGATCTCCTCGGCCGTCTTGCGCACGTCGCCCCACAGCGCCAGGGAGGATCCGTCCTTGAAGGGCGACCAGTAGTCCGGGTCGAGGATCGAGACGCGATAGCCGAAGCGCTCGAGCTCGAGATCCTTCACGATCTTCGGCGGCATGAGACTTACGACGTAGGCGGCCGAGGAGACGTGATAGCCGGGCCAGCGCTCATCGGTGACGGCGGCCCCGCCCACGGCGGCCCGACGCTCGAGCACGAGCACGTCGAGCCCACCCCGTGCCAGGTAGGTCGCGCAGGCGAGTCCGTTGTGACCGCCTCCGATGATGATCACGTCGTGGGTCTGTGCCATACGAGTTCGATCCCCTTTGCCGCTCCGAGCGGCTCCGGAGCATACACTCGGCCCATCGCGCAGCTCAAGCCGATCCAGGCCGACCGGTGAAGCGTTCTCGATGGCCGCCGGGAGTCCGGGGCCTTAGACTCGGATGCCAGGAGACCCGCCTTGTCGTCCCTCGTGCACGAACTCACACTGCTCCAGGAGAGCGAGGGCTGGCTCAGCGAAGCCGGGCTGCGGGCCCTGGCGAATCGGCTCCGCGTTCCGCTCCATCGCCTGGAGAGCGTCTCCACCTTCTACACCCACTTTCGCCGTACTCCACCCCGTCGCTTCCAGATCGAGGTGTGCCGAGACCTGCCCTGCGCGATGGCAGGGGGAGAGCGCGCCTGCACGGGGCTGCGCGAGGCCTTCGCCGACCGGGACGACGTCGAGCTCCGCGAGGTCTCCTGTCTGGGGCGTTGCGATCGGGCCCCGGCCGCCGCCGTGGGCCACGCGATCGTCACCCTCGACGACGCCGGTGTGTCCGCGATCGACGCCCTCGAAGGCGGCGAAACCCACTCGACGCCAGGCATCGCGAAACGCTGGGGCGAGGCCGAGGTCTATGCGCGCCCGGAAGACCGCTACACCACCCTGCGCGAGGCACTGAGTGGCAAGGGCTCTCGGCTCGTAGAGACGCTCGAGGCGTCTGGATTGCGCGGCATGGGCGGCGCGGGATTTCCCACGGGCCGCAAGTGGTCCCTCGTCGCATCGGAATCGGCCAGGCCGAAGGTCGTGATCTGCAACGCCGACGAGAGCGAGCCCGGAACCTTCAAGGACCGGGAGGTCCTTCACGACCTCCCGCATCTGGTGATCGAGGGCATGGCCCTCGCCGGCTTCGCCGTCGGCGCCGAGCGTGGCTTCGTCTTCATTCGTCACGAGTACGCACCAGAGCGTGCGACGCTCGAGCGGGCCATTGCCGAGGCGCGTGCAGCCGGCGCCCTGGGCAGCCGGATGTTCGGCAGCGACTTCGACTTCGATCTCGAGGTCTTCGTCTCGCCCGGCGGCTACATCCTCGGAGAAGAGACCGCCCTGCTCGAGTGCATGGAGGACCGCCGGGGCGAGCCGCGCAACAAGCCGCCCTTTCCCGGTACGAAGGGATTATGGGGTCACCCCACCCTCATCAACAACGTCGAGACCTTTGCCCACGCCACCGCCATCCTGCATCGCGGCGTGGAGTGGTGGCAGGCACTCGGCCGCCCGGGCCATGCGGGCCACAAGTTCATCAGCGTGAGCGGCGATGTCGCACAGCCCCAGGTCGTGCTCGTCCCCTTCGGTACGACCCTCGGCGAGCTCCTCGAACGCTGCGGCGGCATGCGCGACGGCGCTCGCCTCGCAGCGATCGCCCCCGGCGGCGCGTCGAGCAACTTCCTGCCCCCGGATCGCCTCGACGTCCCGATCGACTTCGAGACCCTCGCCGAGGCCGGCTCGATGCTGGGCTCCGGCGCGGCGGTCTTCGTCGCCGAGGAACACGACCCGATCGAGGTGGGCCTCAACGTGACCCGCTTCTTCCGCAACGAGTCCTGCGGCAAGTGCGTCCCCTGCCGCGTCGGCACCGAGAAGGCGGTGAAGCTCGTCGAGGCGGCCGGCGGCAGCGTCTCGTCCGAGCTGGCCGCACGCCTGGCCGAGCTCGACGCCACCCTCGCTCGCACGAGCATCTGCGGCCTCGGCCAGGTGGCCCTCGGACCCCTGCGATCGATTCTCGAGAATCTTCCAGCCCGGCCCCCACGGAGCTGATCGTGCACGCCGGGATCGTGCTGTGCGGCGGAAGGTCGTCGCGCATGGGACGCGCAAAGGCCTGGCTGCCCTGGCAGGGGCGACCCATGGTGGCCCACGTCGTCGAGCGACTCAGTGAGGTCGTGGACGAGGTGGTGGTCGTGTCCTCGGAGCAGCTCGACCTGCCGCCCCTCCCCGCCCGGGTGGTGCGCGACCGCGAGCCCGAGCTTGGGCCCCTGGCCGGGATTCGTGAGGGTCTCGCCCACGTGAAGGGGGAGCTCGCCTACGTCACCGCCACGGACGCCCCATTCCTCACCCCCGAGTTCGTGAAGACGATGCTGTCCTACGGCAAGGCCGCCGCACCCGAGGTGGACGGCATCGTCCAGCCCCTCGCGGCGGTCTATCCCCGCAGCGCCCTGGCCTGTGCGTCGTCGCTGCTCGAGTCGGACCGACGGCGGCCCCTCGCGCTCCTCGAAGCCCAGGACTACCGCAGGGTCGACGCCGCCGAGCTGACGGGCTGTGAGGACGCGGTGCGCGGCTTCAACACCCCGGAGGAGTACCTGGCCGCGGTGCGCACCTCGGGAGACGACTCGCCGGTCGTCCTGGAGCTGCTCGGTCGCGCCCAGCTCGCGGCCGGTCGCCGGGAGATCGAGACGCCGGTCGGAACCCTGGCCGAGGTCCTCGCCGCGGCGCCGCCCGAGCTCGAGCTCGTGCAGGAGGGACGGGTCGCCCGGCATCATCTGGTATCGATCGACGGCCGCTCCTTCCTGCGCGATCTCCGGGTGCCCATTGGCCCGGGCGAACACGTGATCGTGCTCGACGCTTCGGTCGGGGGATGACCCGGTGAACGGGTTCCACGGTCGCTACTGGCGCTTCGACCTGAGCCGCGGCGAAGGTGAGATGGTCACGATCCCCGAGACCATCCTGCGCCGCTATCTCGGCGGCGTCGGCCTCGGCACCTGGCTGCTCCACCGCGAGGCGCCGGCCAACGTAGATCCCCTGGCGCCCGAGGCCCCGCTCATCTTCAGCTTCTCCCCCCTGGTGGGCACCCCCCTCACGACCTCTGCAAAGCTCGCCGTGGTGGCGAAGTCCCCCCTCACCGGCTTCATCAGCGATGGCCTCTCGAGCTCCCACTTCGCCATCGCCGGCAAGCGCATGGGCGTGGATGCGATCGTGCTGGTGGGGGCATGCGCCGAGCCCTCGGAGCTCGTCCTCGGCGCGCTCCAGCCGACCCGTCTCTGGCGGAAGACGCCCCGCGAAGCGGACGAGGCCCTCTCGAAACACGGCCGCGTCGCGGCCATCGGAATCGCCGGTGAGAACGGAGTGCGCTTCGCCACGATCTCCAACGACGGTCGCCACGCGGGCCGCGGGGGCCTGGGCGCCGTCCTCGGCGCGAAGCGCTTGAAGGCCCTCGTGGTGGACGGCGAACTCCCCACCCCCGTCGCGGACCCGAAGGCCGTAACGCGCCTCGCGCGCGACCTCTCGAAGCGCTCTCTCGGCCACGCCACCGCCAAGTACCGGGACCTGGGGACCGTCGCGAACCTCGCGGCGTTCAATCGCATCGCGGCCCTGCCCACCCGAAACTTTCAGCGCTCCCGCTTCGACCAGGGCGACGCCCTCTCCGCCGAAACGCTGAAGCCGGCCCGCGAGGTTGCCCGCACCTCCTGCGCCAGCTGCACCATCGGCTGCGAGCACGTCTACGGCTTCGGCGACGAGAAGCGCACCCGCATCGAGTACGAGAGTCTCTTCGCCCTGGGCCCCCTCTGCGGCATCGGCGACCCCGAGGCGGTCCTCGCCGCGGCCGGACGCTGCGACGCCCTCGGGCTCGACACCGTGTCTGCCGGCGGCACCATCGCCTTCGCCATGGAGTGCGCCGAGCGGGGCTACCTCCCCGACGCTCCCCACTTCGGCGACGCAGAGGGGCTGCTGGCACTGCTCGACGACATCGCCCATCGCCGGGGCCTGGGCGACCTCCTGGCCGAAGGCTCCCGGATCGCCGCCGAGCGGATCGGTCACGACAGCATCGCCTTTGCGCCCCAGGTGAAGGGCCTCGAGATTCCAGGCTACGAGCCCCGAGCCCTCCAGACCCTTGCCCTCGGCTTTGCCGTGGGCGCCCGCGGCGCCGACCACAACAAGAGCGGTGCCTACGAGATCGATTTCTCGGACCGGGTCGACCGTCTGCACGGAAACGCGCGCTCCGCCGCGCTCTCACTCGAGACCGAGAACCGCGCCGCCCTCACCGATTCGCTCATCCTCTGCAAGTTCCTGCGCGGCGTCTTCGACGACCTCTACGCCGAGAGTGCGGAGCTCGTGCGTGCCGTGACCGGTTGGAACGTGGACGGGGAGGAGCTCGAGGCCCTGGCGCGAAGGGTCGTCGCCGCGCGCAAGGCCTTCAACGTGCGCGAGGGCTGGACGCCCGAGGACGACTCCCTGCCCGAGCGCTTCCTCAGTGAGGCCCTCGAGGACGGCCCGTCCTCCGGTGCGCGCCTCACGCACGAGCGACTTCAGGAGATGATCCGCAGCTATAATCTGGCCCGGGGCTGGAGCGAGCAGGGCTACCTTCCCGACGCAGTCATGCGCGACCTCTCCCTCGAGCCCTCGCCGGCGGACCCAACACACGCCGGCCCCCAGGTGGATCCGTGATCGAGCTGACCATCGACGGCGTGACGGTGAAGGTGGACCCGGGCACGACCGTCTGGGAGGCCGCCCGCGACCACGGCATCGAGATCCCGACCCTCTGCCACGACCCGCGCATGGCGCCGGTGGGCGTGTGCCGCATGTGCGTCGTGGACGTGGGCGAGCGCACCCTGGCCGCCTCCTGCGTGCGGCCCTGCGAGTCCGGGATGGAGGTCCGCACCGCCACGCCCGAGGTCGAGTCCCACCGCCGCACGCTCACCAACCTCCTGATGGCGGATCAGCCTCCCGTCGATCGCGACCCGAAGGAGACCTCCCTCGGCGGCAACGAGCTGCTGGCCCTGGCACGACGCTACGACGCCTTCGGCACGGGGCTCCCGAGTGGCCCGACGCGCGCTCAGGACGACAGCTCGACGGTCATCGCCGTGGACCATCAGGCCTGCATCCTCTGCGATCGCTGCATCCGGGCCTGCGACGAGATCCAGAGCAACGAGGTGATGGGCCGCAGCGGCAAGGGCTACGCCACCCACGTCGCCTTCGACCTCGATCTGCCGATGGGCGACAGCACCTGCGTGTCTTGCGGCGAGTGTGCGGCGTCCTGCCCGACGGGTGCACTGATGGACAAGGCCATCGGCGCGCCGCTCCAGCCCCGCGAGGCCCTCACCCCGGTCGACAGCGTCTGCCCCTACTGCGGCGTGGGCTGCGCGCTCACCTACCACGTGGACGAGGCCAGCAACGCCATCGTCTTCGCCGAGGGACGCGACAGCCCGGGAAACCAGGGCCGCCTGTGCGTGAAGGGGCGCTACGGCTGGGACTACGCCCAGCACGCCCAGCGTCTGACGCGTCCGTTGATCCGCCGCGACACCGCCTATCCGAAGGGCGCTCTCTCTCGCGACGCGCGCGGCGAGCACGACGGGCGGCGCAAGCCCGGCGGCATCGTCGACTACGACGAGGTGATGCCTGCATTTCGAGAGGCCAGCTGGGAAGAGGCCCTCGATCTCGTCGCATCTCGGCTCGCAGCGATTCGCGACGATCATGGCCCGAACGCTCTGGCGGGCTTCGGCAGCGCGAAGTGCTCGAACGAAGAGGCCTACCTCTTCCAGAAGATGGTGAGGGCGGCCTTTGGCACGAACAACGTCGACCACTGCACGCGCCTGTGCCACGCCTCGAGCGTGGCCGCTCTGCTCGAGGGTATCGGCAGCGGCGCCGTCACCACCACCTACGGCGACATCGCCAACGCCGAGGCGGCCCTGATCGCGGGCTCCAACACCACGTCGAACCACCCGGTCGCGGCAAGCTTCTTCAAGGAGGCGCGCAAGCGCGGCACCCGTCTCATCGTCGTGGATCCCCGAGAGGGTGAGATCGCACAGCACGCGGACCACTACTGCCGCATCCGCCCCGGCACCGACGTCGCCTTCTACAACGCGATGATGCACACGATCCTCGAGGCCGACCTCGTGGACCACGACTACGTGGCGCGCCACACCGAGAACTTCGAAGCCCTGCGGGAGAACCTCGCCCGCTATCCCGCCGAGCAGGCCGAGAAGATCTGCGGCATCCCCGCCGAGACGATCCGCGAGGTCGCCCTCGCCTTCGGCCGGGCGAAGAGCGCCGTCATCTTCTGGGGGATGGGCATCTCCCAGCACGTGTACGGAACGAACAACGCCCGCTGCCTGATCGCCCTGGCGCTCCTCACCGGAAACGTGGGCAAGCCCGGCGCCGGACTCCACCCCCTGCGCGGCCAGAACAATGTCCAGGGTGCGAGCGACGCCGGTCTCGTCCCGATGGTCTACCCCGACTACCAGCCCGTCGAGGATCCGGAGATCCGCGCGAAGTTCGAGCAGGCCTGGGGGCGGGAGCTGTCACCGGAGCGCGGGCTCACGGTGGTCGAGATCGCCGCCGGCGCGCTCGAAGGTCGCATCAAGGGCATGTATATCATGGGAGAGAACCCCTTCCTCTCCGACCCGAACGTCAACAAGGTGCGCCGCGCCCTCTCGAACCTCGACTTCCTGGTCGTCCAGGACATCTTCCTCACCGAGACGGCGGAGTTCGCCGACGTGATCCTCCCCGCGAGCGCCTACCTCGAGAAGGAGGGGACCTACACCAACACGGACCGCCGGGTGCAGATCGGCCGGCCCGCGGTCCGGTCGCCCGGCGAGGCACGCCTCGACTGGCAGATCCTCTGCGACGTGTCCCG
>CALDCK010000009.1 GCA_937937315.1 uncultured bacterium | reverse complement strand
AGGAGGCCTTCGTGGAGCGCGGGGCGCACGGCATGAATCTGGCGGTGGATTCGCGCCGGAGCGAGGCGTGGTCGACCGAGCTGGGACTGCGCATGGCGAGGAGCTTTGGCCTGCTTGGAGGTCGCCTGGTCCCGCGTCTCGAGCTGGCCTGGCTCGGCGACTTCGATCGCAGCGAGAGCCTGAAAGCACGCTTCGAGGGCGTTCCGGGCGGCTCCGCCGAGTTCGATGGGAGCCATGGCCACCGGCACGGCGGCCGACTGCGGACGGCGCTCGGCTACGAGAGAACGCTCAGCAAGCGGACCGCGTTCGGCGCGTCGCTGATGCTCGAGGCCGAGGAGCGCCTGGGCGAGCGGGATGTCGAAGGCAGCCTCCAGCTTCAGCTGCGGTTCTGAGCGCGCAAGGCCGAAGGAACCGGGCGCTCGCTTCGCTGCGCCAGCGACAGGGGGGAGGCGTTTCCGCGGCTCTGCGGCCGACGAATCGACCCCCGGCCGCCCCCTCAACGCTTCGCCGCCCGGGCTACCTGCGAGAAGCCACGCTGCGGGCCGTTCGGAACCCCGGAATGGTCACGCTCCTCGCGACCCATGTCATCGGAAGCCTGAGAGAGATCAGCATTGGACCGCCCGCCCGCACCTGAGGGGGTCTGGCTGCCACCGACTTCCGCTGCGGTCCAGTCGGCGGCGGCCGTGATCTAACATAGGAACTGGTACGACAACCGGGGGCCGGTCAATTTGCCGGGGTTTTCGTGCTCGTCTCCGGCCTGCTCTCGATGGCCGGATATCGGCTCGTCGAGGTGCCCTCGATTCGCCTCGGCAACCTCGCCTGTCGGCGCCTCGGCCTGGCCTCAGGCGTCGCATCGGCCCCCTAACGGATTCCCTCGGAGCCCTAGAGGCGAGGGGACGCGGAGGGAACAGGAACCTCCGGCTCGGCTCGGCCCCTCCTCGGGGCGCAACCCCACGTGTCGGCGCGGCGGGGCCGCTCAGGACTCGGGGACGAGGCAGGAGTCGTTCGCGAGGGCGTCGTCGAGGCCGTCGCAGTCGAGCGCGAGCGCGTCGGTCTCGTTCAGCTGCTCGCAGAAGCGGCAGCGCGTCCTCGCGGCCACGCAGGTCGCCAGGTCGGAGGGGGAGCGCCCCGCCGTGTCGGCGCAGGTGCCCGGGAAGAGCGCAGACCCGGACGCGGGGGGCTGCGTCTTCCGACAGGCCTTCTCGATGCGGCCGGGCAGCATCTCCTCCGATCGTGCGATTCTCCCCTTCGGGTCCTCCGCCAGCCACGACACGAGATCGTCGCCGAGCTCGTCCGCCGAGCGCGGCGGCGACAGGGGGGTCTTGTCGTGGTTCTTCCCGGCCAGCACGCTCTTCTTTGCCTTGAGGAGCTCCTTCCAGAGCGCGCCGTAGAGGCTGTGGGCCGCCTTCAGCACGCCGGTCTGGCAGGCGCTGGCTGCCCGGTCGTCGGGCGGGAACGCCGTGTCGAGATCGGGGCCGAAGAGGTCCGTGGCGAGCCGAACCGGTGCATCCAGAGCCGCCTCGCGGAGTGTTTCCGGGGGCGCGTAGCCGAACTCGGGGATCGCGCTCACTCCGCCGTCGTCGACGCCTTCACAGCTCTTCACGCGCTTCGCGCGGGGCGGCTTTTCATCCAGGCATGCCTGGAAGGAGGCTCCGGGCGATTTCGCGAGCGCCTTCGCACAGCGAACGGTTCGCTTCTCTTGGCCTCGGGCGAGCTTCGCCGCCTGCTTGTTCTGGTCGTTCGTGCACTTCTGCTGGAGCGTCGTCTGGGAGACAGTGTTCGTCGAGAAGAGAATGTCGAAGTCGTCTCCGATCGCATCCTCGAAGGAGTCGTCCGACTCCCAGAGTGTGACCCAGTCTCCCGATCCGTCCGCGGCGATGTGGGGGAACCGATCCTGTCCCTTGTCCGTGGTCGCGTTGGTATTGAGGGCCTCCCGATCGGTCCACGTGGTTCCATCCGTGGCCGACCGCACGATCAGGATGTCCCAGTCCTTATTGATCCCACCGAAGGCCGCCTTCGAAAACCAGACCGCAGCCCAGGTGCCGCGGCCGTCCGTCGCGAGCTCCGGCCACCACTCCTCGGCGTCGTTATTGCGATGCAGGCGCTCGCGCCTCGACCAGGTCTGGCCGTCGTCCGTGGAGCGGGAGAACCAGAGATCCGGGTCCAGGTCCGAACCGTCCCAATCCTCGGGGTCCACCTTGGGTGTTCGCGCCCAGACCGTGATCCACAGGCCCAGACTGTCGGTCGCGATGACCGGCGTGTAGTCGTGGGCGTCGCCGTCGCTACCCGCGCCCGAGTTCAATGCGACGCTCTTCGACCAGGTCACTCCGTCGTCCAGCGAGCGGGCGGTCAGGATGTCGTAGTCGTCGCGGATCCCTCCCGTCTGGTCCTTCGATTGCCAGACGGCGAGCCAGACTTTGCGTCCGTCGGTCGCGATGCGTGGCTCAGCGTCCTTCTTGCCGTTTGTGGCCGCGTTCGAGTTGAGTGGCGCCGGTGCGCTCCAGCTTCGCCCGTCGTCGGTCGAGCGCGCGAAGAGGATGTCCCAGTCCGAGCCGAGCGTGTCGCCGAGCTTGTCCGTCGACTGCCAGATCGCCAGCCAGGTTCCCGTCCCGTCGGTGACCACCTGCGGGCGCTCGTC
>CALDCK010000008.1 GCA_937937315.1 uncultured bacterium | reverse complement strand
CAGGGCCCCGTGGAGGCGGGCATCGCGCCGCAGCTGGCTCGTGATCTCGGCGGGATCTGCCGTGAGATCGAACACGGCCCGTAGCTTCTCGACGAGCTGGATCGCCAGGAGCGGACCGGTGTAGTGGATGCGTGCCAGCAGGGCGTTGCCGCGGGGAGCGAGGGCGACCTCGAGCCAGCCGCGCGAGGCGCCGAGCTGGAAGGTTCGCCAGTAGCGACGCTCGTCGACGCCTTCGACACCGCGAGTGGCCCGGGCGCCGAGAAATGCGAGAACCGCGCGCCACGGGTAGGGCGGACGGTAGGGGAGCTGGATCGCGAGGCCCTCGTCCGATTGCGCCGACTTCCGTCGGCGCAGCTCGCTCGGGGTGCGTCCGTAGGCCCGGCGCACCGCGTCGTTGAAGCGGCGCACGCTCGAGAATCCCGCGGAGAAGGCGAGCTCGGCCATCGGCATCGAGGTTTCGTCGAGGAGCTTCTTCGCGAACAGCACGCGCCGCGTCTGGGCGATTGCGATCGGAGAGGCGCCCAGGTGCTCGAGGAACAGGCGTCGCAGGTGACGACCTCCGATGCCAAGTCGCGCTGCGAGGTCGTCGACGTTGCCGGCATCGAGCGCCCCATTGCCGATCAGGGCGAGGGCCCTGGAGACGCTCGCCGAGGTGCCAAGCCAGGCGGGGGTGCCGGGCGAGGACTCGGGTCGACAGCGGAGGCAGGGGCGGAAGCCGGCGTCCTGGGCTGCGGCCGCGCAGGCGACGAACCGGCAGTTCTCGCGTCGGGGCGTCCGGGCCGGGCAGATGGGACGGCAGTACACCCCGGTCGACCGGACGGCGACGAAGAAGCGGCCGTCGAAACGCGGATCGCGTGTCTGGAGGGCGCGGTAGCAGATGTCCGGGTCGAGCTGCATGTTCTCTACCTAGCCCTGGCTCGGAGGCGGGACTGGCGATTTTCGGACATGATGCCCGACCGGGCACGTTGGTGGGGAGCCCGGCTTTATGGGAGAATGCTGCGGCGTGCCGGTGGGGATCTCGAGGTGACGCGGCATCCGGTCGCAGAGGGGCTTCGCGCCCTGCGCCCCCATCAATGGGCGAAGAATCTGCTCGTGTTCGTGCCTCTCGCACTCACCCCGGAGCAGATCGGCGAGCCCGCGCTCGAGCTCGCGGCTCTCTGCGCCTTCGTCGCGTTCAGCCTCGGCGCCTCGGCCGGCTACCTGGTCAACGATCTCCTCGATCTCGAGGCGGATCGCAGTCACCCGGAGAAGCGTCATCGGCCCTTCGCGAGCGGCGCCCTCGGGACGCCAGCGGGCATCGGGCTCGCTCTGGCCCTCGTGCTCGGCGCCTTCGCCCTGTCCGCGTCGATGCTGCCTCGCGCCTTCGCCGAGGTGCTCGCGATCTATCTGGCGCTGACCCTCTTGTATTCGGCCTTCCTCAAGCGGTTCCTCATGCTGGACGTGATCCTGCTGGCGGGGCTCTACAGCCTGCGTCTCATCGGGGGCGCCGCCGCCGTGGCGATCGAGCTGACGCCGTGGCTTCTCGCCTTCGCCCTGTTCATCTTCTTGAGCCTTGCCTTCGCGAAGCGCTATAGCGAGCTCCAGCTCCTGGCCGCGAAACGCGAGGTCCAGGTCCGGGGCCGCGCCTACCGGGTGGAGGACCTCGATCTGGTCGCGGTCCTCGGCGCGAGCAGCGGCTACATGTCGGTGCTCGTCCTCTGCCTCTACATCAACAGCGACGCGATTCGGGGGCTCTACCGCACCGAGGAGATGTTGTGGTTCCTGTGTCCGATCCTGCTCTACTGGATCAGTCGAATCTGGTTCCTTGCGAAGCGCGGCGATCTTCCTGGGGATCCGGTGGCCTTTGCCGTCCGGGATCCCGTGAGCTGGATCTCCGGTGGGCTGATGGGCGCGTTCTTCGCGCTGGCCGTGTCCTGAGGCGGGAGGCATGATCGGCGATCCCTCCGCCGAGTACGCCGCGGCCCTGGAGGCGCGCCGGTTCCAGGAGGCCGCCGCCCGGCGGCGCGGGAGACGTATCGCGAACGCGCGACTCCTCGTCTTCGCGGCCGGAATGGTCGTTCTCTGGCTCGTGGTGACGGAGCCGTCGGTCTCGGGCGTCTGGCTCGGCCTCGTGGCGGTGGGCTTCATCATGCTGGTCTCGATCCACGACGGTGTGCTTCGCGGCGCCGAGCATGCGCGCCGTGCGGCGGAGTTTCATGCCGCGGGCATCGCCCGCCTGGAGGGTCGTTGGGCCGATGCGCCGCTGAAAGGGCCACCGGCGGGTCGACCGGATCACCCCTACGCCGACGACCTCGACTGTCTCGGCTCGGGCTCGCTCTTCCACCGCATCAGCACGGCGCGAACCGGGGCTGGACGCGAGCAACTGGCTTCGTGGCTGCTCGAGGCAGCCGATCCGGCGACGATCCGCGCGCGACAGCGCGCCGTTCAGGAGCTGCGTACGCGACTGATCCTGCGCGAGGAGGTCGCGCTGCGCGGGGAGGACGCCCAGCAGGGCGTGGATTCGTCGCGGCTCGTAGCCTGGGCGGAGGGCAGTGGGGTGCTGCCCCAGGGACCGGTCCGGTTCGTGGCCGGGCTGCTCTCGGGGCTCACGATCGCCCTCATCGTTGCGGGGTTCCTCGGGGCGGGGCCCCTTCCTGCGCTCTTCGCCCTGGCCTGCCAGACGGGTCTGGCGTGGCGTCTTCGCAGCCGGGTGCGGAGCGTGATCGGCGAGGTCGACACTCCGGCTCACGAGCTGGCGCTCCTGACCGAGCTCCTGGCCCTCCTCGAGCGCGAAACCTTCGAGGCGCCGCTGCTCGTCGACCTCCAGTCCGTATGGCGCGCCGAGGGGCGGGAGGCCTCGAAGCGGGTGGCGTCCCTGCGCCTGCTCATGGACCTGCTCGACGCCCGCCGCAACCAGTTCTTCGCCCCCATCGCGGGGCTGCTGCTGTGGTCGACCCAGGTCGCCTTGGCGATCGAAGCCTGGCGGCGGGAGAACGGGCACCGGCTCCACCCCTGGCTCGACGCCCTCGGGACGATGGAGGCCCTCGATTCGCTTGCGAGCTTCTCCTACGAGCGCCCTACGGACGTCTTCCCCGAGATCCTCGATCTTCCCGAGGTGCGTCTCGAGGCAGAGGGTCTGGGCCACCCACTGTTGTCCCCGGAGTCTTGCGTCCGCAACGACCTCGCCCTCGGCGGCGACGAACGCCTCCTCGTCGTGAGCGGGTCGAACATGTCGGGGAAGAGCACCCTGTTGCGCGCCATCGGCACGAACGTCGCCCTCGCTCAGGCCGGATCCTCGGTGTGTGCGCGGCGCTTCGCCCTCTCCCCGGTTCGGCTCGGGGCATCGGTGCAGCTGCGGGATTCGCTCCTGGGGGGTCAGTCGCGCTTCTATGCGGAGATCCAGCGCCTCCAGACGATCTTCGTCCTCGCCGAGGAGGAAGACGCTCCGCCGGTTCTGTTCCTGCTCGACGAGATCCTTCACGGAACCAATGCCCAGGAGCGGAGGATCGGAGCGGACCAGGTGGTGAAGGCGCTCCTCGCCCGGGGCGCCGCGGGTCTGGTCACGACCCACGACCTGGCCCTCGCCGGGCTGCTCTCACCGCCGGGACGCAACGTGCACTTCGCCGATCACATCGAAGCGGGAGCGCTGCACTTCGACTATCAGCTGCGCCCCGGGGTCGCGACCCTGGGAAACGCGTTGGCCCTGATGCGCGAGGTGGGTCTGCCGATCGAGGCGTCGGGCCCGGAGGAGACGGCTCTCGACCCCGA
>CALDCK010000007.1 GCA_937937315.1 uncultured bacterium | reverse complement strand
ACACATGACGCCTCCCCTGCTTGAGAGTCGCCTCCACCACCCACACCCGGTGGAGCTCGTAGCGGATCAGGTCCCGGCGTGGATAGAGCGGCCCGAGCATCTCCCGGTAGCGGAGGTCTTTCGAGTGGTTGACCCGGAAGGTGTTGTAGGGCACGTAGAGCTCGCGCTTGCCCACGAGCTTCCAGTCGAAGCGATCGATGATCCCGTTGAACATCCGGACCTGATCGTTCGTCATCAGGCCTTCGGTTCCGGCCAGGGGGTTGTCGTAGGCCACCGTCGGTGCGCGACGCACCCGGCGCTGCCCCGGGTTGTAGGCCCAGGCGCGTCGCTCCTCGTTCACCATCTCGTGCACGAGGAAGATCTGCCCGGCCAGTCTCGGCGGCGCGAGCCGCTCCAGCATGGCGGAGGCGACGCGCCCTTCGGCAGCCTCGAGGCTCTCGTAGGACGGGTCGTACATGCGTCCGTGATAGACGAACTTCTCGCGAACCGGGGTCATGTCACCGGACCGCGTCGGCACGACGATGGCGTAGAACTCGACCTTGCCCTCGGAGAGGAAGGCGAACTGGTGGTTCCAGATCGCCTCGGCCCCGTTGCGCGGGAGCGGGAAGAGGAAGGGGTGCCACCCGCTCTCGAGATAGACCTGGTCGGCATCGAGGCGAGCGCGCTCGGCATTTCGCCGGGTGGCGTCGTAGATCCATTGGGGGAAGGCGCAGCTCCTGCGCGTCGGGTAGACGTCCATGCGGTAGCCGTCGTAGCGCCGGATGAGGGCGATCTGGCCGGGAGAGAGGTTCTCCGCGTACTCGTCCACGTTCCTGGCGTCGATGGTGAAGAGGGGCGCATCCGCGGCGAAGGGGTCGGTCCGGGAATCGCCCACCTTCCAATCGGCGGGCGCCTCGGAGAGGCCGCCGGTCCACTCGGGAATCGTTCCGCTCGCGTTGCCGGCGCGCTCCGCGCCGACGGGCGTCAGGTCCTGGCCGAGACGCATCGGATCCCGTTCGCCGACCTGGGCGGATGCCGGCGTGAGAAGGAGCAGCAGGCTCGTGCCGACGACGAGTCGTGAGGTCCTTCCCATGGTCTCCTCCAGTCGGGATCAGAAGGCGCGCGAGAGCCGGATCGAGGCGAAGTCCCGGTCGTTGTTGGGGTTCGATCGTCCGGCGCCGAACTGGTTCTGGTAGGCGAGCACCAGCTCCCAGCGCTCCTGGTAGTTCATTTCGAGCTGCACGGCGACGGCCTGCACGTCCTCGGTGAAGAGTGATCCGTTTCCGGGATGCGTCCCGTATACGTCGTGGCGGAAGGTGACGGAGGGCGTCGCGCCGATGGCCGTGCCGAAGACGCGGTCGTAGTGCAGGTCCATGCGAAGGGTGTAGGACACCGCCTCGTCGTCCAGGTCGGACTCGTTCAGAGGCAGAGCGTAGGCGGCGTCGTTCGAGAGATCCGGAAAGCTCTCGACGGCGACCTCGCCGACGAGAGTCAGGTCCGACGCACCGAGGAAGGGAAGCGCGGCACCCAGCACCGGAGCCCCCGGCCCCACGACGTAGACGGCGTTGAGGATGCCGAGGATGCGCTCTTCGCGCCGATAGCCCTTCTCCCGGCCACCCTCGGCGCCAGCGAGGATGGCGCTGGTGAGGTCCGGGAGGGCGCTCGTGATGGGGACCGGCTCGTTGGGCCGGAAGGACACCTCGCCCGCGAAGGATACGCCTCCGAGTACGGTGTTGAAGGAGACGCCCACGAGGTCGATGTCTTCGGGAAACTCGCGGTAGTAGTGGATGACCCGGGGCTCGAACAGACAGGCGGCCCCCGTGACTCCCTCCGGGCAGGCGCCGCGGAAGCCGACGCTCGGGTTCTTCGCGTGGAGGCGGAGGTAGTAGGCGGCGAACTCGGTCTCGAGGGCGTCGACGTAGTAGCGCAGGGCTGCGCCCCACTGGCCCTGATCTCTTGCGTCGGAGTCGCTGGTGCGGGGAGCGCCACCGGTCACGAAGCCCAGATCGAAGATCTCCCGGGCCGAGAGTCCCGATGATCCGGGATCCCCGGGCTGGCCCGGGGCGAGGGCCGGCGTGAAGAAGCCCTCGGCGCCCCGGCCCACCAGGTCGTTCGTGGAGAAGAAGGTTCCGACCGGGTCGACCTCGGTCTGCCTCCAGGCGGCCTGGTAGTAGGCGTCGAAGCCGATGCCCGCGAAGAGGTCTCCGCTCACGAGCAGGATCGGCGCCGGCTGGAGTCCCTCACGCAGCTCGGCCCCGGCGAGGCGGAGCCGGGCGACGTCGAGGGTGTTGGTGGCGTTGATGCCGCCCTGGGTGAAGGTGCTCTCGCCCCAGTTCACCACCTGATTGCCGGCACGGATGTCGAAGAAGCGATCGGCCGCCTCGAAGCTCGCGTAGGCGTAGGCGTCGAGCAGGAGGAACTGGGCTCCGACGACGCCTCCCTCCAGCACGCTTCCGCGGAAGCGTGCGTCGTCGTCGAGGGAGGTGCGCTGGCCCGACGACTTGTCCGCCTGGATCGCATCCGCGAAGTAGGTGGCGCGCAGGAAGGCGCCGTAGTCGCGCCACCTCAGGTCGAGCTCGTGGGTGGCCTGGAAGAGGACCGAGAAGACGTCTCCCTCCTCCCAGTTGAGGGCGCCGTCGTCGGAGTTGATCACCGTGCCCTGGGTCTCCAGGTCGGGCCTGCTGCAGGCGCCCGGATTGTCCGCGCCGATGCGCTTGCAGTCCGGGTCCTCCGTCGCGATGGATGCGGACACCGAGGCGAAGGAGTCGAGGCGCGCGCTGACCTCTCCCCAGCTCCAGTCGGCGCCGCGGGCAGGGGAGGTCGAGAGCAGGAGCGCGGCCACGCCGATCGCAGCGCGCGCCACTGCGCCGGGTGCTCGGTCCCGCCATCGCCGTGCTGCTCGCCGGCCCTGCATGTCCTCGCTCCGTGCCGGATCTCCCCGGGTAGGCAGGCGGAAGGCTACGCAAGCCGCGTGCCGGGGCCCGGCGCGAGCCAGCATCGTTCCTCGCCCCGCGAGGGGCGGCGCTCCGAGGCGCACCACCCCGGTTCGAGGCGAAACTCCCCACCTGCGGCATGCTCGCCGGCGCCTGGAGCGGCCCGACCGTCGGGCCTTCGACTTGCAGAGGATGCGCCCGTGGTCACGTGGCTGGAGCAGTGGGTGTTCCGCAACCGCGGCGTGGTTCTGGTCGCCGCGGTGCTGGTGACCCTCGCCACCGGGTGGGGTGCCACCCGTGTGCGCCTCGACACGGCCTTCGAGAAGCACCTTCCGGTGGGTCACGAGTACATCGACACCTTCCTCGAGTACCGCGACCAGATGCTCGGCGTGAACCGGGTGATCGTCGTGCTTCGGGCCCGGCAGGGCGACATCTGGAACCCGACCTTTCTTGCGCGCCTCGGTGAGGCCACCGACCTCGTGGCCTTCCTGCCCGGCATCGACCGCCGGACCGTGACCTCTCTGTGGACCCCCAACACGAGAACGATCGAGATCACGGAAGAGGGCATGCGCTCCGAGGACGTGATCGGCGGCGACGTCACGCCCGAGACCCTGGACGAGGAGGAGGTGGCTCGGATCCGCGACCGCGTGATCGCGGCGGGCCTCGTGGGCCGTCTGGTCTCGAACGACTTCAGCGCCGCCCTGATCGCGGCGGAGGCCCTGGACGTCGATCTCGACACGAGGGAGCAGGTGCATCTGCTCGACCTGGCGCGCCGCCTCGAGACGGACGTGCGCGACGTGCTCGTGAACGACGACTACGACGTCCACATCATCGGCTTCGTGAAGATGGTCGGCGACATTGCCACGGGGGTGACCCTGGCCGTGGGCGTGTTCTTCGGGCTGGCCCTGCTGTCGACCTGTCTCGCCGTCTACGTCTACGCGCGGTCGTGGCGCCTCACTCTCCTGGCCATCGGCTGCTCGCTGCTCTCCGGAATCTGGCAGCTCGGAGTGATGGGGATGCTCGGCTACGGCGTCGATCCCCTGGCGATCCTGGTGCCGTTCCTCGTGTTCGCGATCGGCGTCTCCCATGCGATCCAGCAGATCAATGCCATCGCGAAGCGGGTTCGCGCCGGCGACGACAGCATGGCCGCCGCCCGGGCGAGCTTCAGCAGCCTCCTCGTTCCGGGAGCGATGGCGCTGCTCACGGATCTCGTCGCCTTTGCGACCCTCGCACTGATTCCGATCCCCATGGTGCGGGATCTCGCGGTGACGGCCTCGATCGGCGTCGCCCTGAAGATCCTGTCCAACCTGTTCCTCCTCCCGGTGCTGGCCTCGTACCTCCGTTTCGACGGCGGGTTCTCCGAGCGCTTCGCGCGATCCGAGGCGCTGAGCGCAAAGGCGATGGAGGCGCTGAGCCGCCTCGCGGCACCGCGCCGCCGAGTGGTCGTCCTCGGGCTCCTCGTCCTGCTCTTCGGCGTCGCGAGCTGGCAGGCCCGCGGTCGCCACGTGGGCGACCTTCAGCCGGGCGCCACGGAGCTGCGCCCGGACTCGCGCTACAACCGCGACGCCAATCTCATCACGAGCCGTTTCTCCTTCGGCCTCGACGTGCTGACCGTGCTGGCGGAGACGGAGGAGGGCTCCTGCATCGACTACGAGACCCTCGACCATCTCGACCGCTTCAGCTGGCACATGACCAACGTTCCCGGGGTGGTCTCCGTGATGTCGACGCCGGTCGTGGCGAAGTACCTGAACAGCGCGTGGAACGAGGGCAACCCGAAATGGCGTGCCCTGCCGCGCAATCGCTACGCACTCATGCAGGTGACGGCCTTCATCCCACCGCAGCTCGGACTCTTCGATTCGAAGTGCACCCTCATGCCGATCTCTGTGTTCACCGAGGATCACCGGGCGGAGACGATCCGCCGCGTCGTCGCCGGCGCCGTGGACTTCCGGGACCGGAACCCGAGCGATGCGGTCCGCCTTCGCCTGGCCAGCGGCAATATCGGTGTCGAGGCCGCGACGAACGAGGTGCTGGAGGGCGCGGAGCTGCGCATGTTGCTCTACGCCTACGCCACGATCCTGGCGCTCGTCGCGCTCACCTACCGGGACTGGCGCGCGATCGTGTGCTGCTGCGCGCCTCTCACGATGGCGACGGTCCTCGGCTACTGGTTCATGCGGGAGCTGGGGATCGGCCTGAAGGTCTCGACCCTTCCCGTGATGGTGCTCGCCGTGGGCATCGGGGTCGACTACGCCTTCTACATCTACAGCCGCCTCGATCACCACCTTCGTTCGGGACTCGACATCGAGAGGGCCTACCCGAACGCGCTCTTCGAGACGGGGAACGCCGTCGTCTTCACCGGGATCACCCTGGCGATCGGGGTGTCGACCTGGGCGTTCTCTCCGCTCAACTTCCAGGCGAACATGGGGCTGCTGCTCGCCTTCATGTTCTTCATCAACATGATCATGGCGGTTGTGGCGCTGCCGGTGTTGGCGGCGCTGCTCCACCGCCGAGGCGACCGACGGTGATCCGGGTCCTTCTTCTCCTCCTCGGCGCCTTCGTCGCGGCGCCGATGATGGCGGCCCCGGAAGGGGGAGCCACGCCCTCCGGGCTCGCGGCGAAGCGCCTGCTGCTCGACGCGACGGATGCCGGCTCGCGCCTCGTGGCCGTGGGAGAGCGGGGTCACGTGGTGCTCTCCGACGATCGTGGGGCGAGCTGGCGTCAAGCGCGATCGGTTCCGACGCGGAAGACACTGACCGGGGTTTCCTTCGTCGACGAGCGATTCGGCTGGGCCGTGGGCCACGACGCCGTGGTGATCCACACCGAGGACGGCGGAGAGAGCTGGGTGCTCCAGCACGCGGCGCCGGAGCTGGAGGCGCCGCTGCTCTCGGTCTGGTTCGAGAGCCCTAGCGAGGGGATCGCCGTGGGTGCCTTCGGCATGCGGTTCGAGACGAGCGACGGAGGGAGGACCTGGCGGCGCGCCGACGACGGCTCCGAAGACCGCCACCTGAACGACGTATTCGTCGCGGCCGGAGTCGGCTTCGTGGCAGCGGAGGGCGGCTCGGCCTACCGGTCCACGGATGGCGTCTGGACCCGGCTAGCGCTGCCCTACGCCGGATCGCTCTGGGGCGGGCTCGCGCTGGACGACGGCGCGATCCTGATCTTCGGCATGGGCGGCCACGTCTTCCGCAGCGAGGACCTGGGACGCCACTGGTCGGAGGTCCACACCGGGACGGACCAGTCGCTGATCGGCGCCGTGCAGCTCGGTGGGGGACGGGTCCATCTGGTGGGCCTGGGCGGGACCCTCCTCTCGAGCTCCGACGGCGGCCGGACCTTTCGGAGTACGACGCGCCCCCATCGACGCGCCCTCACCGCCGTGACCGCGGGCGCGGGGGGGCTCGTCCTCTTCGGAGAGGGGGGCGCCGAGCTGGCGCCGGATCCCTTGACCGCGTCACCCGGACCCTGAGTCCCTTCGACCGGAGCGACCGTGGCCGTGGCTCCGCGTTCCACGGAGGCGTAAAGGCTTCCGTGTTACCCTCGGCCGCCGATCGAGGAGTCCCAGCGATGGATCTCGCCTACGGGCCGGAGTACGAGGCGTTCCGCGCGGAGGTGGCGGCCTACCTCGATGAGAGCTGGCCGCCGTCGGGTGCCGACGCCGACCTGCCGCGCGACGAGCAGACCGCGCGCTTCCGCGCGAAGGGTGTGGAGAAGGGGTATCTCCTGCGCTGGCTGCCGAAGCGCTACGGCGGGTC
>CALDCK010000006.1 GCA_937937315.1 uncultured bacterium | reverse complement strand
TCGATCAGCACCTCGCGTCGCGGGCGGCGTCCGGCGTTGCGCTCCAGATGCTGGTGCGCGTTCTCCACCATCACGATCCCGGCGTCGATCATGGTGCCGATCGCGATGGCGATGCCGCCGAGGGACATGATGTTCGCGTTGATGCCCTGGTGGAACATCACGATGAAGGAGAAGAGGATCCCGAGAGGCAGGAGCAGGATGGCCACCATGGCGCTTCGTATGTGGACCAGGAACAGGATGCAGACGAGCGCGACGATGAGTCCCTGCTGGAAGAGCTTCTCTCGCAGATTGTCGATCGCGCGTTCGATCAGAGGCGCGCGGTCGTAGACCGGGACGATCTCGACCCCTTCCGGGAGGCTCTCGGCGAGCTCGGCCAGCCTCGCCTTCACGGCGCGGATGGTCTCGAGGGCGTTCTCTCCGAAGCGCATGATGACGATCCCGGCGGCGGCCTCTCCCTCGCCGTCGAGATCCGTCAGACCTCGGCGCAGCTCCGGGCCCAGCGAGACGTTCGCGATGCTCCGTAGCAGGATCGGAGTCCCGGATTCGTTCGCCCCCACGGCGACCTGCTCGAGGTCGCGGGTCGAGGTCACGTAGCCTCGACTGCGCACCATGAATTCGGTCTCGGCCTGCTCCAGCAGCCGGCCGCCGATGTCGGAGTTGCTGCGCTGGATGGCGCGGCGAACCTGGTCGAGAGAGAGCCCGAAAGCGGCGAGCTGATTCGGATCCACCTCGACCTGGTACTGGCGCACGTGCCCCCCGACGCTGGCGACCTCTGCCACGCCGGGAACGGTCTGGAGCTCGTAGCGCAGGTGCCAGTCCTGAATGGATCGGAGATCCGCCAGGTCGTGGTTTCCGCTCCTGTCGACGAGGGCGTACTCGTAGATCCAGCCGACTCCGGTGGCGTCCGGGCCGAGGGTGGGAGTGATTCCCGGTGGTAGTCGCCCGGAGACGAAGTTCAGCGACTCGAGGACGCGGCTTCTGGCCCAGTAGAGGTCGGTTCCGTCCTCGAAGATGACGTAGACGAAGGAGATGCCGAAGAAGGAGTAGCCGCGGACGACCTCGGCGTAGGGGACGGCGAGCATCGCGGTCGAGAGGGGATAGGTGACCTGGTCCTCGACGACCTGTGGCGCCTGACCCGGTACCTCCGTGAAGACGATGACCTGGACGTCCGAGAGGTCGGGGATCGCGTCGAGCGGGATGTTCACGATCGCATACAGGCCCCAGGCGAAGAGCCCGGCGATGCCCAGCGCGGCCAGGACGGGGTTCCGGGCGGAGCCTTCGATGATCTTTCGCAGCATCGCGTCTACTCCCCGTCCATCGCGTGGTGATGGGCATGGGGATCCGCGGCGGGAGCAGCGGGCTCGACGAGATCCTCGTGGGTCCCATGACCTTCGTGCCCCTCGGAAGGGGGATCCATGGCGTGCCCCTCGTGGACGGAGTGATCCATCGCCGCCGCGGGCTTCTTCGCGGCTCCGGCGGCCATCAGCTTCTTGACCGCTTCCTGGAGGTTGCTCTCGCTGTCGATCAGGAACTGGCTCGAGACGACGACATCCTCGCCTTGCTCGATGCCCGCGCGGATCTCGAGCCAGCCGTCGCCGCTGTCCAGGCCCAGCTCGACGTCGCGGGGCTCGAAGCGACCATCGCCCAGGGCGATGATGGCGATCGTCCGGGTGCCGGAGCGGATCACGGCATCCGTCGGGATGGCCAATGCCGCAGGGCGGGGCGCTCCCTGGATCACCACGTTCCCGAACATCTCGGGCTTGAGCCGTCCGGCGGCGTTGTCGAGCTCGAGGCGGATCTCGGCGGTGCGTGTCCCCGGGTCGAGGAACGGAGCGATGTAGGTGACGTCGCCCCGTATGGGCTCGCCGCGCAGATAGCTGAGCTCGACAGTGGCTGTCTGGCCGACGGCGATCCACGGGAGCTCGTACTCGTAGACGTCTGCGAGCACCCAGACGTGGGAGAGGTCCGCGATCGTGTAGAGGTTCGCGTTCGGATCAACCTCCATTCCGGAGCGCACGCCGAGCTCGGTGACGACACCGGAGGCCGGGGCGTAGAGGGTGAGGGTTCGCTTCACCTCTCCCGTCTCGAGCAATCGCTCGATCGTGCGCTCCGGGATGTCCCAGAGCGCGAGGCGCCGCTTCGTTGCGGCGAAGAGGGACGCTCCCCCGCCGCGCACGTCATCGAAGGGGCTTCGCTCCGTCGCGTCGCGATAGCGTGCTGCGAGGAGCAGATCCTCCTGGGTGGCGACGAGCTCGGGGGAGTAGATCTCGAGGAGGGGCTCGCCGCGCTTCACCGCCTGCCCGACGAAGTCGACGAACAGACGTTCGACCCATCCCTGCACCTTCGTGTGGACGTGGGCCACGCGGCGCTCGTCGTAGGCCACGCGGCCGACGGCGCGCACGGATCGGGCCAGGTCTCGTCGCTCGACCGTGGACGTGCGGACTCCGATGTTCTGGACGGTGGCCGAGTCGATGATGAGCGAACCCTCTGGCGCGGCGCTCGTGGCACTGGGGCACTCGGGCACCAGGTCCATGCCCATGGGCGACTTCCCCGGCGCATCGCGCACGTAGGTCGGGTCCATCGGGGCCTTCCAGTAGAGCGGCGCCATGCCCCCGGGACAGGGGCCCTCCGATCCCGCCCCGAGGCCCATCCCTGCGCCTCGGGAGACGAGGTCTCGGCCCCACCAGCCAGCGGCGGCGGCGAGGGTGAGCCCGATGAAGACGAGGGCGATGTGTCGTGCGTTCATCGGAGCTTCTCCCCCGTCGCCGTCTCGAGCGCTGCAAGAGCGAGGCGCTTGTCCGCCTGGACCCGCGCCAGCCGAAGCTCGGCGTCGAGCAGTCGAACCTGACTGACGAGCAGGCTCAAGAACTCGATCCGTCCCACCTCGTAGCCCGAGCGGCTCGACTCCAGCGACTGCCGGGCCTGGGGAACGAGGCCGGTCTCGAGCAGTGCCTCCTCGGAGACTGCGCGCAAGAGGCCCGCGTGGGCTCGGCGCGTGCGCGCCACGAGGGATGCGCGCTCTGCGCGGAGGTCGGCCTCGGCCCGGCGCAGCAGCGCCCGCTGCTCCGCCACGCGCGCGCGCCACTTCGAACGATCGACGGGGAGGCGCAGGGTAAGCCCGGCCGAGACGAAGTCGTCCCCATCGACCGCGTCGCCGTCCACGCGTGAGCGGATGCGGTAGCCGATGCCCAGGTCGACATCGGGAAGCCCCTCGAGCTCTGCGACGCGAATCCGGGAGCGGCTCTCGTCGATCTGCTCCCGGGCCGCGCGAAGCCGCGCGCTCCGCTCGTCGAGAGATGCGAGAAGCGGCTCGAGCCGAGGCTCGGGCGCGGAGATGCGAAGCTCGTCGGTGCGCGGGAGCGAGGTGTGTGCGGGAAGGTCGAGGAGCTCGACCAGCATGGCTTCGGCGCGCTCGATGGTCTCCTCGCGATGCAGCCGCTCCTGAAGAAGGACCGTGAGCTCGACCTGTGCCCGCAGTACATCCTGCTGGAGGCCCCCTCCGACCCGGTAGCGTGACTCCGCGGTCGCCGAGAGCTGCCGCAGGAGTGCGATGTTTCGATTCGTGATGTCGAGGGCCCGCTGGGCGAAGCCGAGCTCGGCCCAGGCCGCCTCGACCGCGCCATCGGTCACGAAGCCCTGGTCTTCGACGCGGTGCCGAGAGGCTTCGGCCCTGCTCTTCGCGGCGTCCTCGCGCTTCGAGAGGAGGCCCGGGAAGGGAAGCTTCTGGCGCAGCCCGAGCTGATGGCCGGAGAGCGGCGTCGAACGGAAGTCGAAGTCGCCGGTCGGGACGTTGCTGGCCTCGTAGGAGACCCGCGGGTCGTCGAGCGCTCCGGCAGGATCGATGCGATGACCCGCCGCCGAGGCGTCGGCCCGGGCCCGCTCGAGCTCCGGGTTCGCCTCGGCCGCTCGGTCCAGGCACCAGGCGAGGGTGAGCGGCGCGGGAATCGCCGGCGGCGATTCCCCGGCGGCGCCAGTGAGGGGCGCTACCACAAGGAGCAGGAGCGCAGTGAATCGGATCGGTTTCTTCATCGTGACATCCATCCCGCGTCGTGGAGGTTCGAGCCCGCCTGCGCGAGCGCGCGCAGCGCACGCACCCGCGCGCGCTTCGCGCCGGGTGCACCTCGGAGAACGCGGAAGGTCAGATGAGGAGGGTCGACTTCCGGAGCAGGATGTCGGGCGGCGGCAGGTCCGTGTCTGCCGAGATCGCAGAGGCGGGACACCCGCCCGGATCGATGCCCCGCGAGAACGCAATCAGCGCGGCGGGGGGAGGGGTCGGAGCTTCGGAATGCGGGTCCGGGGCCTGGAGGAGCGCCGCCGAGCCGAGATCGCAGCCTTCGCAGTCGTCATGGGACGGTGGCGCGTCTCCGGGCGGGGAAGCCCCCTCGTGGCAGGGGGGCTGCGCTTCCCCGGGGCTCTCGAGACAGGCGAGGGCGCAGAGCGGCGTCTGGAGCGTCAGGAACGCAGCCACGGTCGCCATGAGCCAGATGCGTCGTCTCATCGTCGCCGTCCGCCGCGGGCACCCATCGGTGCGGAGTGCCCGTCGGAAGTGCCTGTCAGGCCTTGGTGCCTTCATCCATCGGCGTTCCCGGTCCGGGAGTTGATACCCCACCGGGGTATGCATATCCTACCCCGATCGCGCGGAGGCGCGCAAGCGGCGGCGAGGAGGTTCGGGTTGAAGGACGAGGCTCGGGGCAAGGTTCTGGCGCGGCTGCGGAAGGTCGCGGGACAGGTGGCGGGAATCCAGCGCATGGTGGAGGAAGACCGCTACTGCGTCGACGTCCTGCATCAGGTCGCCGCGGTCGAAGGGGCCCTCGACAGGGTGGGGCACCTCGTGCTCGCTTCGCACGTCGAGACCTGCGTGGCGAGCGCCCTCGAGAGCGGAAAGCCTCGCGAGCGGAAGGAGAAGCTCGACGAGCTGATGGACGTCTTTTCGCGCTTCGGACGCGTCCGCCCGTGAGCGTGCGGCCTCAGGCGCTCCCCGAGATCTCCTGAGGCGGATTCGTCTCGGCGCCAGCCGGATCGTCCGCCGCCTCGGGCGCCGCGGCCTCGGGACCGGGCGCGACCGCGGGAGCTGCGAGCTCGAGGGCCTTCCGGTCGTCCATTTCCTCGTAGCGCTCGTGCTCCTCGATCCGCATGTCCTCGTCGTTCGTGACACCCATCCGGCGCTGGAGGTCCAGGTCTCCGGGGCTCGAAGCGGCGGTCAGGGCGACCTCCCACGTGATGAGGCCACGGTTGACGAGACTCAGCAGCGCCTGATCGAAGGTCTGCATGCCGTAGTGTCGCCCCTTCTCGATGAACTCCCGGATCTGGAACGTGCGGGACTCGTCGCGGATCGACTCCTGGATCACCCGGGTAGCGACCATGACCTCGACGGCGGGGATCTGCCCGACGCCGTCCGCCTTCGGGAGCAGTCGCTGGGAGACCACACCGCGTAGGCATTCCGACAGCCGGACGCGCATCATCGCCTGCTCCGAAGGAGGGAAGACCGAAAGGAGCCGCTGCACGGTCTTCGTGGCGTCGGTCGTGTGGGCCGTGCTCAAGACCAGGTGGCCCGTCTCGGCGGCCTTGAGCGCGATGTCGATCGTCTCGGTGTCGCGCATCTCGCCGATCATGAGGACGTCGGGGTCCTGGCGGAGCGCCGCTCGGAGCGCCACGGCGAACGAGGCCGTGTCCAGTCCGATCTCGCGCTGCACGATCGAGGCGCGCTTGTTCCTGAAGAAGAACTCGATCGGGTCCTCGATCGTGATGACGTGGGAGCGTCGCGTGTTGTTGATGTGCTCGATCATCGCCGCGAGGGTGGTGGACTTCCCGCTTCCGGTCGTACCGGTCACGAGGACGAGCCCTCGCGGCTCGCTCGCCATGGCCGGTAGCCGGTCCGGCAGGTTTAGATCCAGCAGCCGGGGGACGTCGAGGGGAATGATGCGAACCACCAGCGCGAAGCTGCCGCGCTGACGAAATACGTTCACCCGGAAGCGGCCGATGCCCGGCACCGCGTGGGAGAAATCGAGCTCCTGGAGCGTTTCGAGCTCCTCCTGGGGCACGTAGGCGGGGCGCAGGGAGTCGAGGATCTGCCGGGTCTGGTCCGGCAGTAGCTTCGGCGTCTTGATGGAGCGCAGCTCACCCCGGATCCGCATCAGCACGGGCTCGCCCGCCTTGAAGTGGACGTCCGAGGCGCCGGCTGCAACGGCTGTCCGCAGAACCTTCTCTACCCAGGTATGGTCGATCATAGGAGCTTCCATACTGGATCCCTCGACCAGAGCTCCGGGCGCCTTTAGCCGCCCGTTCGGATCACGGGATCGCCGTCTCGCTGGATCAAGGCATGGGCTCGATTCGCCGACAAGTCGAGGCGCGTCGCGGCTCCGCTGGCGACGGAACGAACGTCGTACGGGCAGCCCAGAGCGAGTACGTCCAGAGAATGTGGAACGCTGTACCCATCGAGTTCATGCCCGTCATCGCGGTGATGGGGGTGGCGCTCTGGATCGCGCGGCTGCTGGGCAAGTCGTCCCAGCGGGCGATCCTTCTCGAGCGCGAGACCCGGGTCAAGGAGGCGCAGCAGATCGCCCGCGACCACCGCCGATCGGCGGTCGAGGCGACGCGGCGCGCCGAGAGCGCCGAGGCGGCGGTCGAAGATCTCCAGCGCTCCCTCGCAGAGCTTCCCGAGATCGCCCAGCGCCTGTCCGGGACCCGGAATCTGCGGGAGATTCCGAACTGCGCCATCGAACTCGTCCAGGAGATCTTCGATCCGAGCTACGCGCTCTTCTACAAATGCGTGCGCGACGGTCTGGTGGCCGTCTCCGCTCGGGGACGCTGCGAGTACGGCGTAGGACACCGGCTCGAGGCGGGGCGCGGCATCGTGGGTTGGGCGGCGCTCAAGCAGCTTCCGCTCACGCCGGAAGAGATCGAGTACGAGAGCGGCGTCGCGCGCGGGCGAAGCCTCTCCGAGGGAGTTCCGGACGAGGGGTTCGCCTTCTGTCTGCCCGTGGTCCGCGACAATCGCACCCTCGGCGTGATGCTGATCGGTCCTTGCGCGCGCAACCTGCGCCAGGCGCGGGATCTGGGGCGCACGATCGCCCTGATGACCTCGGTGGCGATCACGAGCGCCCTCGTCTTCAAGGAGCAGGAACAGCTCGCTCAGACCGACGGCCTGACGGGTCTGCTCAACAAGTCACGGATCGTCCACTACATCGACGAGGCAATCGCGGAGAAGCCGGGCCCTCGCAATCGCGGCTCGGTCTTCCTCTTCGACATCGACCACTTCAAGCACTACAACGACACCAACGGCCACGTGCCTGGAGACGACCTTCTTCGCTCGCTCGGGACGTTGCTGAACGAGTCGCTACGAGAGGGCGAGTACGTCGGTCGCTATGGCGGCGAGGAGTTCCTCCTCGTGATGCCCGAGGTGGAGAAGACCGAGGCACTCAAGGCGGCGGAGCGGATCCGGAGCACGATCGCAGAGCACGCCTTCCACCACCGCGAGCAGCAGCCCCTTGGCCGGATCTCCATCAGCGGCGGCATCGCGAGCTGGCCGGCCGACGGCTCCGATGTGGAGCTGTTGATCCGCTGCGCCGACGAGGCTCTCTACGAGGCGAAGCGAGGAGGGCGGGACCGGGTGATTTCCTACTACCCGCCCGATCTCTCCGCTGACGGTGAGACCGACCTCTCCGCTCCGGAGGACTT
>CALDCK010000005.1 GCA_937937315.1 uncultured bacterium | reverse complement strand
CTCGAACCTCGTCCAGACCGTCTGCCAGAACGAGGGGGAGCGGCTCGAGTCGGAGCTGTCGATGATCCGGTACATCGTCTGGGCGATTCCCTCCATCGGATTCATCGGAACGGTGCGCGGGATCGGCGACGCCCTCGGGCTCGCCTACCAGGCGGTCGAGGGCGACATCACCGGCGTGACCCAGAGCCTCGGCGTCGCGTTCAACTCCACCTTCGTCGCGCTCCTTCTCAGCCTGGTGCTGATGTTCCTGGTGCACCAGTTCCAGCTCGCCCAGGAGCGCTTCGTGCTCGACACCCAGGCCTACTGCGACGAGAGACTCGTGCGTCACCTCGCCGTGCGTCCCGGGGCATGAGGGCATGGCGACCCTCGCCATCGAGCTGAACGACGCGGAGATCCGCGTGGCGGTCGGCGGCGGGGTGGTCGTCGTCGAGCCGGGCTACGCGCTGCTCGACGGGGAGTCCCTCGTCACCGGGACCGAGGCGGTGCGCGCCGTGCGTCTCAAGCCCCGACAGATCTTCGACCGCTTCTGGGCCGACCTGAATCAGGCGCCGCTCCCGCGACCGCATCCACGGGCAAACTCCCTCGCAGACCTGGCCTTTGCCCAGCTCTCGTCGCTCTGGAGCCGGTTCGGAGACGGCATCGACGAGGTCGTGTTCGTGGTCCCCGGATCCTACCGGCGTGACCAGCTCGGGCTGCTCCTCGGCCTCGCCGAGGCCTGCGGGATCCCGGCGCGTGGCCTGGTCGACGCGGCCGTCGCGAGCTCGCGACAGCGCTACCCCGGCCGCACTCTGGCCCACCTCGACGCCGGGCTCCACGGCGCCGTTCTCACCCTGCTCGCCCAGAACGGAGGGGTGTCCCGCGAGACCGTCGAGTCGACGGTCTCGGTGGGGCTCTCGGCGCTGCGCGAGCGCTGGCTCGGTGCCATCGCCGACGCCTTCGTCGCCCAGACGCGCTTCGATCCGCTCCACGATGCCAGGGCCGAGCAGGCGTTGTTCGATCAGCTGCCGGCCAGTCTCGAGGCACTGCGCCATCGCGAGACGGCGCGCCTCGAGATCGAGATCCGGGGAGCGAGCCTCGCGGCGGACCTGCGGCGCACGCACTTCACGGCGGTGGTGGACGACCTGTACCACTCCCTCGCCGAGCTGCTTCGTCGCGTGCACCCCACCGACGCGCCGCTGCTGCTTCAGGTCAGCCATCGGCTCGCACACCTGCCCGGTCTGCTCGACAGGCTGGCGAGCATCCCGGATCTGGAGACGGTGCTCCTACCCGCCGACGCCGCCTGCAAGGGCGCGCTGTCGCGTCTCGAAGAGATTCGCACCCGCGATGGACGGCTCGAGTTCGTCCGTCGCCTGCAGTGGACCTCCGACAGCCGGGCCGGAAGCCATGGCGCGTAGGCGTAGCAATCCCTTCTCTCTCTCCTTCCTCGACTGCATGTGCTGCGGATTCGGCTCGGTGATCCTCATGTTCATGATCATCAGCCATCGGATCACCACCCACGCGGCGGAGATCACCCAGGTGCGGGACGTGGAGGTGCTTCGGCTGGCGGCGCGGGTGGACGCCCAGCGCGATCTTCTCTCGGAGAACGAGGACAAGCTCGGAGAGGCGGAGCAGGTACTCGCCGATCGCGAGGAGGAGCTGCGGTCGCAGCGGGAGAAGATGCGGGAGGCTGCGGCCGAGCTCGCCCGCGCGCGCGCAAGCTCGCGCGAGGAGGCCGAGGCGGTGCGGAAGGCACAGGCGGAGCGGCGAAGCGATCCGCCAAAGCCCCACGTGCGGGAGATCCTGAACCGGGGGAACCGTCAGTATCTGACGGGGCTCCGCATGGGCGGCAAGCGCGCACTCATCATGGTAGACGCCTCGGCCAGCATGCTCGATCGCACGATCGTGAACGTGCTGATCCGAAGGAACATGACTCCGGCGAAGCAGCGCCAGGCGCCGAAGTGGGTGCAGGTCGTCTCCACCGTCGACTGGCTCGCTGCCAATCTCGACCCCGAGGGCTGGTTCCAGATCTACACCTTCGACGAGACGGCCCGACCCCTCCTCGCCGACACCCGGGGAGAGTGGCTCGAGGTCGGCGATGGACGCAGGCTGGGCGAGGCGATGGATCGCCTCGGTGAAGTCGTTCCGAAGGGGGGCACGAGCCTCTCGGCGGCCTTCTCGGCCATCGCGGCGATGAAGCCGAGGCCCGACAACGTCTATCTCCTCGTCGATGGTCTCCCGACCGTGGGGAGCGAGCGGCCGAAGAGGTCGACGGTGAGTGGCGCCGAGCGTCTAAGGCTCTTCCAGAGCGCGCGCCGGGGTCTGCCGGCGACCGTGCCTCTCAACGTCATCCTCTACGCCTTCGAAGGGGACCCGGACGCCGCCAGCGCCTACTGGGCGCTCAGCATCGCGAGCGGCGGCTCCTTCATGAGCCCCTCGGAGCACTGGCCGTGATCCGGAGGCGCCAGCGCGAAGGGGAGAGTGCGGGGCTGTCCTTCCTCGACTGCATCTGCTGCGGCTTCGGGGCGGTCATCCTCCTGCTCGTCATCGTCAAGATCCGCCAGCCGGTCGTCCTCGAGGAGCGGGGCGCCGAGCTGCTCTCGACGGCGGCCCATCTCCAGGCCGTCCTCGTGGACCTGCTCGAGCAGAACCGCCAGGCCGAGGAGGATCTGGTGGTGACCGAGGCGTCCCTGGCGGAGCGGACCCCTGAGCTGGCGGCGATCCGTGCGGAGTGGGCGCGAACCGAGGAAGACCTGGAGGAGATGGCGCTCACCGCGGGCTTCCTCGAACGGATGAAGCACATCTACGAGCACGCCCGGGAGGCGACTCCGCGGCGGGCTCCGCCCACGTCGCTCGTCGGCGGCATCCCGGCGGACAGCGAGTACATCATCTTCGTCGTGGACACGTCGGGAAGCATGCTCAAGTACAACTGGGAGCTCATGATCCAGAAGATCGACGAGATCCTCGACGTGTATCCCCGGGTCAAGGGCATTCAGGTGTTGAACGACATGGGCAGCTACATGTTCACGGGCTACCAGGGGAAGTGGATTCCCGACACGGACAGCGGGCGAAACGTGATCCGGCGCTTCCTCCGGGGTTGGCGGGCCTTCAGCAACAGCAGCCCCGTCGAGGGGATCACCGCCGCCATCCACACCTACGCCTCCCGCTACGACGACATCAGTATCTACGTCCTCGGCGACGAGTTCACCGGAGACTCGATCCAGGCAGTGGTCGACGAGGTGGACCGCTTGAATCGCGATCGGGCGGTGCGGATTCACGCGGTGGGATTCTCCGTCCTGGAGGTGGACGGACGGCTGCCCGCGACGATCCGCCGCTTCTCGACCCTCATGCGGGTCCTCTGTCAGCGAAACGGCGGCACCTTCGTGGCGCTGCAGCCGCGCTGAGGAGGGCCATGGAGCGCAGGGTCGCCTTCGTCACCGGCGCGAGCCGTGGCATCGGCCGTGCGTCGGCGATCGCCCTGGCGGAGCACGGCTTCGACGTGGTCGTGACGGCGCGGACCGTGCGGGAGGGCGAGGCCGCCGACGGCCGCCCGGTCCCCGGGAGCATCGAGACCACCGCCGCCGAGGTCGAGGGGCGGGGACGGCGGGCGCTGCCGATTCGGCTCGACCTCCTCGACACCGCCTCCCTGCGCAGCGCCGTGATCGAGACCCTGGAGCGCTGGGGCCACATCGACGTGCTGCTGAACAACGCAATCTACGTCGGTCCGGCCAACATGCAGCACGTCCAGGATCTCGAGCTCGCGGAGGTGCGACGCCTTTTCGAGGCGAACGTCCTCGCCCAGCTCGATCTGACCCAGCAGGTGCTGCCGGGCATGCTGGCGCGCCGGAGCGGCCTCGTCATCGACGTCGTGTCGGGCGCCGCGCTCCAGGACCCGCCGGCGCCCGCCGACCGTGGGGGATGGGGCTTCGCCTACGCGGCCAGCAAGGCCGCCCTGCTTCGCCTGGCTGGCGTCCTCGCGGTCGAGCATGCCGGCTCGGGGGTGCGCTTCGTGAACCTCGAGCCGGGCTTCGTGATGACCGAGGCGATGAAGCTGAACGATCCCGACGGGGCGCTCCAGAAGTACGCCGTCGCCGCTCCCATGTCGGTGCCCGCCTCGGTGGTCGCCTGGCTCGCCACCGATCCGGCGGCCGCGAAGTACGACGGCAAGCTCGTCCTTGCCCAGCGCCTCTGCCTCGAACTCGGCCTTCAGCCGGATTGGCGAAGCTGAGGTCGGCCGGGAGGCTGCCGCGCAGAGGCCCGGGAGCCGAGGCGCGCCGTCGGCAAAGCGCTCGATCGAGCGCCTTGCCGGCGGCGATGCTCGCCGATCGGAGAGCTCGCGGGGCAGGCGTCGGTCCGATCAGTCCGCAGCGAAATCCACGTAGATCGGCGAGGACCAGGCCCGCGGCGCGCCCTCGGACAGGCAGTCGTCACTGGCGGGGGTGCGGGCTCCGCAGGGCTCGACGGCGATGCAGGCGCCGGAGTCGTCGTAGGTGCAGCCCTGGGGGTTGCTGCCGTGGATCAGCGC
>CALDCK010000004.1 GCA_937937315.1 uncultured bacterium | reverse complement strand
GGGGGTGGATTCCCTGGTGTCCCGGACCGGATACACCGGGGCCGATGGATTCGAAAGCTAGTGCGATGCCGGGGACGTAGAGCCCCTCTTCGAGAGAGTTCTCGAGGTGGGAGCAACCCGGGGCGCCCAGCCCGCAGGACTCGGCGCCCGCGACACCCTGCGCCTCGAGGCCGCCCTGCCCCTCTACGGCCACGAGCTCGACGACGACACGAGCCCCCTCGAGGCCGGGCTCGACGCCTTCGTGAATCTCGACGGCGAGTTCCTGGGCGCCGACGCGATCCGGCGACGCCGCGACGCCGGCGCGACGCGGCGTCTGGTTGGATTCGTCCTGGAGGCCCGCGGCATTGCGCGCCAGGGCCACGAGGTGGCCGTGCGGGGAGAGCGCGTGGGCGTCGTCACCTCCGGCGCGCCCTCCCCGACCCTCGGAAAATCCATCGGCCTGGCCTACGTTCCTCCCGCCCTGGCCGAGGTGGGGAAGACACTCGAGGTCTTGATCCGCGATCGAGCCACGTCGGCGCGAATCGTGGAAACTCCCTTCGTGCGAGGCGAGCGCGCGGGGAGACGCCCCGCGAACGCGTGACGTCCCTCAGGAGAGAAGCCGTGTCGGAAATCGAGATCCCGGAAGCGCTGCGCTACTCGCTGGAAGACGAGTGGATTCGCGACGACGGTGACCGCGTCGTGATCGGCATCACCGACTACGCCCAGCAGCAGCTCGGCGACATCGTCTTCGTGGAGCTTCCGGAGGTCGGAGCGATCATCGACCGGGGCGAGGCCTTTGGGGTGATCGAGTCGGTGAAGGCCGTCTCGGACCTCTTCGCGCCGATCACCGGAAAGGTTCTGGCGGTGAACGACGAGCTCGCCGAGCGTCCAGAGGCGGTCAACGAAGACTGCTACGGAGACGGCTGGATCCTCGCAGTGAGCTCCAGCGACCCGGGGGAAATCCAGGCGCTCCTCGATGTCCAGGCGTATCGCAAGCACGTCGACGAACGCGCCGAGTAACGCTCCCCGGCGCTGCAGCCCCGGGCCGCGGCCCCGCTGGCGGCACGGCCTCGCGGCGTCGGGAGCTCTGGCGCTCGCTGCGCTCGGCCTCGGCTGCACGCTACGCGACGGGCCTGGCTTCGACCCGATCGACGTGGTCGACCCCACCGTCACGGAGGAGGAGGCCCGGGAGATCGGCTTCGAGTTCGACCGCTCCCTCCAGGAGAGCGTCCGGGTCGTGGACGATCCGGTGGTCTCGGGCTTCCTCAATGACCTCGGCCGATCGATCCTGGCTGCCACCCCGGACCCGGTCTTCGTCTATCGCTTCCGGCTGATCGACGACTCGACCCTCAACGCCTTCGCCGTCTTCGGAGGCTTCATCTACTTCCACACCGGCACGGTGCTCGCTGCGGCCAGCGTCGACGAGCTGGCCGGCGTGATGGGGCACGAGATCGCCCACGTCCGCCTGAATCACCACGGCCGGATGCAGGAGCAGGCCCAGATCCCAGACCTGCTCGCGTCCATCGGCGGTCTCGCCGGCGCCATCGGCACCGGCGAGCCGGGTGCGCTGCTGGCGGCCCAGGGCATCAACGTGGCCCTGAAATTGCGCTTCAGCCGGGAGTTCGAGGCCGAGGCCGACCGCGAAGGCACGCGCCTGGTGGCGGCGGCCGGCTACGACCCGATCGGGATCTCCCACTTCTTCGAGCGAATCATGGAGCTGAAGCGGGGCTACCCGGACCAGGTGCCTCCCTATCTGTTCAGCCATCCCGACGTGGAGCGCCGGATCGACGCCGTGGCCGTATACGCCGACGGCCTGCCCTCCCGAGAGGAAGACCCGCTCACCGGCATCGACGCCGAGTTCCGCGAGGCCCAGGCGCGCCTCGAGGCCATCGTCTCCGGCGAGCGCACGCGTTGGATCGACGCCCAGCCCTCCCGGGCTCCCGCGCGCACCGACCCCCTGCTCGCCGCCGCCCGGGACGCGGAAGCCCGGGGAGAGCCGGCCGCCGCTGCGGCGCTCCTCGACCGCGCGATCGCCGGCGCGCCGTCGGATCCTCGCGTCCGATTCGAGGCGGGCGAGCTGGCGCTGCGCCGCGCGGAGCCGGCGACCGCCGTCGGCCACCTGCGCGAGGCGATTCGGCTGGATCCCACCCACTCCCTCGTGTTCCTCCGGCTCGGCGACGCCTACAAGAAGCTGGGCGAGGCCCAGCTCGCCGTCTTCGCCTACGAGCACGCAGCGCGGCGCGCCGGCCCGACCGGCACGATGCGGCTGCGCGCCGATCGCGAGATCGAGAAGCTCTCCTTCACCGTGATCGAGGAGTCCGGCCTCGCGGACGGAGCCCGCGACGGATCGACGCCCTTCGGCCACGTCGTCGAGGACTTCCCGGCGAGCGCCCGATCCCTCGCCTGGTGGGCAAGGCTCGGCCCGCGCTTCGCCGACCAGCCGGATCGCTACACGACCGTCTGGCGCGGTCCCGACGGCCGCGAGCGCGAGGTGCCGGTGGTGTCGGCTCGGGGGGGGATGGCTGGCGCCGTCCTCGATCTCTCGGAGCCGCTGCCCGGGGTGTGGACCGTCGAAGCGCGACTCGACGGCGACCCGATCGATCGGCGCGGGACCCGGGTCGGGCCGGAGATCAGTGGGCGCTGAGCCGCCTTCGGGCGAGATCGGACCAGCTTCCCATGGGCTCGAGCTGCAGGTAGCGCCGCCAGTGGGCCAGGGCCGTCCGCGGGAGCTGGAGCTTCTCGTAGACGAGGGCCAGGCTGACGTGGATATCCGGGTGGAGGGGGTCGGACTCGAGCGCCGCGCGGTAGTGGTGCAGCGCCGACTCGTCCGCGCCCTCTTCCTCGCGCAAGGTACCGAGGTTGAGGTTCGCCTCGACGTGCTGGGGCTGGAGCTCGACCGCGCGCTCGAAGCACGCCCGCGCGCGATCGCGGCGATCCTGGTTGAAGAAGACCGAGCCGAGGTTGCAGTGGGCGTCGGCAAAGTCGGGATCCGCCTCGAGTGCCTTGCGGTAGGCCTCGACCGCCTCGGCGTAGGTCTCCCGGTCGGTGTCGAGCTCGCAGCCGCGCTCGAACCAGCCCAGGGCAGCCTGGTGAGCGCGCTCGGCGGCGCCGCGATCTCCCAGGGCCGCAACGTTTCCCACCGCCTCACCGGCGAGGTCGAGCACGAGCTGGCCCCCGGGCTCCATCAGGACTCCCTGATGGCGCAAGACGATGCGATCCGGGCCTCCCCAGATCCGCAGGACCGGGAGCGGCTCCACCTCGGGCAGGTGCTCGCGCACCTCCGCCACGGTGGAGCGGATACGTTGCAGGGGCACGCCCCCCTCGAGCAGCCCCACGATCGTACGCACCGAAACGAGGGCACGAAAGTCGAACGCGGTTTGTTCGCCGTTCTCGGACAGCGGCTCGACGAGAGCGATCCGCTCCCAATAACGCAGCCGTCGACGCGAAACTCCGCAGATCCGCGCGACGTCGCCGAGGGTGTAGGCCGTCACCGATGGAAGAGAGTACACCGCGCTTCGCCGACGCAACAGGTCTTCATCGGGTAGGCTCGACTCATGGAAGTGCTGTCCGGACGTCACGTGGTCGTCACCGGTGCCACCGGTGGCCTGGGTGTTGCGGTGGTCGAGAAGCTTCTCGCCCTGGGGGCGACCTGCCATCTGCCCTGCATCGAGCCGAGCGTCCCGGAGCACGCAGCCTGGGCCGCAAGCCCGCACGCGAAGGCCACGCTGAATCTCGACGTCGGCGAGGAGTCCGCGACGGATGCGTTCTACAGCGGGCTACCTCCGCTCTGGGCCTCGATCCATCTCGTCGGTGGATTCGCCATGGGACCCATCGCCGAGACGTCTCTCGCCGACTTCGAGCGAATGCTCGCCCTCAACCTGCGAACGTGCTTCCTGTGCTGCCGTGCGGCGGTCCGTGCCATGTGCGGGGCCGACGGCGGCGGGCGCATCGTGAACGTCGCGGCGCGACCCGTTCTCGAGCCCACCGCCAACATGACCGCCTATGCGGCTTCGAAGGCGGGCGTCGCCGCACTGACGAGATCTCTCGCCGCGGAGCTGGGCGACGACGGGATCCTGGTCAACGCGATCGTCCCGTCCATCATCGACACCCCCACGAACCGTGAAGCCATGCCGGACTCCGACTTCGCTCGCTGGCCCCACCCCGAGGAGATCGCCGAGTCCGTGGCCTTCCTCGCCTCGCCGACGAACACCCTCACGTCTGGCGCACTCGTCCCGATCTACGGGCGTGCCTGACCCAGGCGGCCCCGGACCCTCACGGCGACCGCGATCGGCGGCACCACCCTCGACGCATCTCCCCTGGCCTAGACTGTCGGCTCCA
>CALDCK010000003.1 GCA_937937315.1 uncultured bacterium | reverse complement strand
ATCGCAGCCTTCGTGCCAGCCCTCCCGCTCGCCCTGGTGGCCCCCGGGGCGTCGATACGGGGCATGCATCCCCATTTCTGGGGCAGCCAGACCCTTCGGCGCCCCGTTCTGCGGCTACGCTTGCGGATGTGAAACTGTCGTTGTAAAAAGACTTCGAGGTGCCGAAGCGGGTCGATCATGCGGAGCGACGGGACGCCGTCGCCGCCGTGGCCGAGCAGGTCATCGCCGACCGCGGGCTCGGCGCGGGCCTGCGCGACGTCGCGTTGGCGGGGGGATGGTCGACCTCGGTCGTCACGCACTACTTCACCGACAAGCGGGACCTCCTCGAGTTCACCCTGCGACGTACGATCGAAGGCGCGGCCGCGCGCATCGAGACGCAGGTCGGTGCAGGTCGGACGCGCCTGGCGGCGATCCTCGAGGAGAACCTTCCCCTCGACTCGCGTCGTCGCCGTCAGTGGCGCCTGTTCATCGCTTTCTGGGGCCGAGCCGTCCACGATCCGACCCTCGCGGCCCATCAGCGCCGGCGTCACGCCGCCTTCCGCTCCGCCCTTGCAGAGGCGCTCGCCGAGGCATGGGGAGCCGACGTGCGCCACGACGCAGAGCGCGAGGCCCGGCGACTGTTCGCCCTGCTCGACGGCCTGGCGGTGCAGGCGGCCTTCGAGCCCGGCGAGTGGTCCGCAGATCTTCAGGTCGACCTGGTGAACCGGCACCTGGCCGGTCTCGGCCTGTCGCCCATTCTCGAAGTGCCGCGGCCCGCTCCGCCGGCGTTGGGGAGCCACTCATGAGCAAGGCACAGCTGGTCTCGATGGCGAGGCGGAACCTCGCCCACCTGAAGGCCGGGACCGTCGATCAGGCGCCCGGCATCTACCGCGTTCCGGCCGCGAACTATTACGACCCGGAGCGCTGGCGCCTCGAGATGCAGCGCGTCTTCGCGCGGGTGCCGTTGGTTCTCGGATTCTCGGCCGAGCTGCGAGAGGCCGGCGCCTACCGGGCGCTCTGGGCGGGCGACGTGCCGGTGCTCCTCACCCGTGCTGCCGACGGGGAGATCCGCGCCTTCCTGAACGTGTGCAGCCACCGCGGTGCCGTCGTCGTTCCCGACGGCAGCGGTCGCGCGCGACGCTTCACCTGCCCCTACCACGCGTGGTCCTACGACGATCGGGGCGCCCTCGTCGGCATCTACAAGAGCGAGGACTTCGGCGACCCGGACACCTCGTGTCTGGGCCTCACCCCCCTGCCCGTGGCCGAGCGCGCCGGCCTCATCTTCGGCGTGCTCACCCCCGGCGCCTCGGTCGACTTCGACGCCTTCCTCTGCGGCTACGATGCGCTGCTGGCCCACCATCGCCTCGACGAGTGCTTCTTCGTGGGTCGGCAGGCGGTCGACGGGCCGAACTGGAAGGTCGCCTACGACGGCTACCTGGACTTCTACCACCTGCCGATCCTGCACCGGGAGTCCTTCGGGTCGAAGATTCCGAGCGACGCGCTCTACGATGCCTGGGGACCGCACCAGCGGGTGAGCATGCCCAATCCCGCCTACCTCGAGCTCGAGAAGAAGTCCGAGGAGGAGTGGGAGGTGGCGTCCCTGATCTCCGGGGTTTGGACGATCTTTCCCCATATCTCGATCGCCGACTTCGACGCCGGCGGCAAGCTCTACATGGTCTCTCAGCTCTTCCCGGGCGCCACAGCCGACGAGTCGGTGACGATCCAGAACTTCTTCGCCAGGAGCGAGCCCGATGCCGAGCGACGGACCCAGCTCGAAGGGATGATGAAGTTCCTCGAGCAAGTGGTGCGCGACGAGGACTACTTCACGGGCAACCGCATCCAGAAGGCGGTCAAGACCGGCGCGAAGTCGGAGTTCATGTTCGGACGCAACGAAGGCGGTGGCCAGCGCTTTCACCGCTGGGTCGACGCGATCCTTCGCACCGAGGACGCGCAGCTCCCGAAGCTCTTTGCCGAGGGCATCGGAGACTGAGCTCCGTCGCCGGGCCACGTGGTAGGATCCCGCTCAGAGGAGGAATTACATTGGAGCTCGAAGGTCGGTGCTATTGCGGGGATCTTCGCTATCGGGTCGAGGGCGATCCCATGTTCAAGGGCCAGTGCCACTGTCGCGAGTGCCAGTACGTCTCGGGTGGATCGCCGAACGTATTCCTGGGTATGCCCGAGTCGGGATTCTCCTACACCCAGGGCTCGCCGAAGGGCTTCACCCGGAGTGATCTCGAGGGTGCGGTGACTCGCGAGTTCTGTGGCCGCTGCGGAACCCAGATCCTGTCCCGCGTTCCCGGGATGGCCGGAGTCCTGATCCTCAAGGTGGGAACCCTCGACGATCCCAGCGTTTTCGGGGCGCCGGAGATGGCGATCTTCGCGATCGACCGACAGAGCTTCCACCATCTGCCCGAAGGCGTACCCGCCTTCGAGCGAGGCCCGGGCTCGACCCCCGTGAGCTGAGGCGCGATGATGCGCACCGCGACCGAGCTGTTGGCGGACTACGAGGCGTGGACGCCCGGGTCGAAGCGGTGGATGGCCTCCGCTCGGGAGTGCCTGCCGGGAGGCGACACCCGGGCGAGTGCACACTTCGCTCCCTATCCGGTCGTCATGGAGCGCGGCGAAGGCTGCCGGCTGGTGGACGTCGACGGTCACGAGTACCTCGACTTGATGAACAACTTCACGTCGTTGATCCACGGCCACGCCCATGCGCCGGTGGTGAAGGCCGTGGGAGAGCAGGTGGCCCGGGGCTCGGCCTACGCGGCGCCGGTGGAGAGTCAGGTCGGGCTCGCAAGGCTGCTTCGGGATCGTGTGCCCGGCGTCGACCTGGTCCGCTTCGCGAGCTCGGGAAGCGAGGCGACCCTGATGACCCTCCGCGCGGCGCGTGCCTTCACCGGGCGGCAGAAGATCGTGAAGGTCGAAGGCGGGTACCACGGCAGCTACGACCACGCCGAGGTGAGCATGATCCCGCTGCCCGGGGAGGCGGGGCCGCCGGATCGTCCGCGACCGATTCCTCTCGATGCGAGCATCGCGAAGAGCGCCCTCGGCGACATCATCCCCATTCCGTACAACGATCCCGAGGTGGCGCGCGCCCGGATCGCGGAGCACGGCGACGAGATCGCGGCGATCATCGTCGAGCCGATCCTCGGGGCGCTCGGCATGCTCCCAGGGGAGATCGATTTCCTGCGCGCGCTGCGGGAGGCTGCGGACGCCGTTGGTGCGCTGCTCGTATTCGACGAGGTGATCGCCCTGCGTCTGGGCATGGGCGGCGCCCAGGATCGCATGGGCGTGGGACCGGATCTGATCGCCATGGGCAAGATCATCGGAGGAGGGCTGCCGATCGGCGCCTTCGGCGGCCGCCGCGACCTGATGGAGTGCTTCGACCCGTCTCGGCAGGGAGGCGTCTGGCACGCCAGCACCTTCAGCGGGAATCCGCTCTCGATGGTCGCGGGTCTTGCGGCCATGCGCGACGTCACACCGGAGTCGCTCGCACGGATCGATGATCTCGGTGAACGGCTTCGCGTCGGTGTGACCGAGGCGTTCCAGCGCGCCGGGGTTCACGGTCAAGCGACGGGGCTGGGATCTCTCGCCCAGATCCATCTGACCGATGCGCCCCTGCGCAATGCGCGGGACAGCCTGGCCGGCATCATGCGGGCCGGGCCTGCGGGCCAGTGGCTGCACCTGTCGCTGCTGCGGCGGGGGATCTATCTCTCGCCGAGGGGCATGTGCTGCATCTCGACCGCCATGGGCCCTGGGGAGATCGACGCGGCACTGGCCGCCCTCGAAGACGCGCTCGGCGCGCTGCGTCCCCTGCTCGAGCGGGAGCTGCCGGCGCTGCTGCACTGATCGATCCCCGGAGCCGACGCGCTCAATTCCAGGTCTCGAGTGGGCGATGAGGGGGAGATGAAGTGGCTCGCCCTGGGAGTGTTGTTCCAGATCCTCGTGGATGCCGTGGTCGGCGTCCGCCTGCTGAGGCTGGCGACCCGCACCCGTCGTCTCCCCGAGACCTGTCTCGGTGTCTCGACGCTGCTGCTCGGTGTCTTCGGATACCCACTGGCGATCGCGGCCCGTCGCGGTCTCGGGGGCTCGCCGGAGGCCGACGGGGCGCTGCTGGCTCTGGGCCTCGCGCTCCAGAACGTCGCCTGTCTGGCCCTGTGGATCGCGACCTGGCGGGTCTTTCGCCCCGAGGAGCGGAGTGCCGCGCTTCTGGTCGTGGTCGCGATCGCACTGCTCGTGGTGAGTGTGCCCGGTCAGGCCTGGAGTCTGGGATTCGCCGATGCGCGCAGCGCGGGGGTCTTCTATTGGCTCGGCTTCGCCGGGCGCGCGCTCGCCTTCGTCTGGTCTGCGGCGGAGGCCTTCCGCTTCTGGCGCATGTTGCGTCGGCGGGGGAGCCTCGGGCTGGCGGACCCGGTCGTGACCGATCGCTTCCGCCTCTGGGCGATCTTCTGCACGGCCGTCGCTGTGGGATTCGGGGTGTTCGCGCTGGCGAAGCTGGCGGGCGTGAATCCCGGAGAGTCGGCCGCGGTCCTGGCGGTCACCTCGGCGGTGGGTCTGGTGAGCGGCGCCAGCCTGTGGATGGCCTTCCTTCCGCCGCGTGCCTACCTGGACCGGGTGCGCAGCCGTACGCAGGTCGACGCGCCGGCGCGCCCGGCCTGACCCCGCGCTGCGGACTCAGGAGCCCGTGCGCAGATCCAGACCGAAGAGCTCTTCGAAGCGATCGTAGTAGGCCTCGTCCTTCTCGATGGCGCCGAGAGACACCCATTCGGCGTCGGAGAACTTCGAGCGGCCTTGGGTCAGCTCCGGCCCGCCCCAGGCACAGGTCGTGCGGAAGGGCGCCTTCGGATCGCGCACCAGCGCGAGCATGGAGTCGGCGACCGACTCGGCCGGAATCGCCGCCTGGATGCCCTTCTGGTAGAACTGGAGCATTCGGCGATAGGCCGGCTCGTAGGCCGTGGGCTGCGGGTAGTCCACGTTCTTCGGCAGGATCGCCGTGCGGGTGACGCCGGGCTCGAGGATGCTCACGCGGATGCCGAAGGGGGCCACCTCCTGGGCCAGGTTCTCGCTCAGGCACTCGACGGCCCACTTCGAGGACGAGTAGACCGTTTGCGCCAGGGCGGCGATGCGGCCGGCGACGGAGCTCACGTTGATGATGTGGCCCGAGCCGCGCGCTCGCATCGACGGAAGCACGGCCTGGATGCAGCGAATGGCGCCCCAGTAGTTCGTCTCGAACACGACCCGGGCCGCGTCGATGTCCACGTCCTCGACGGCCGCGTTCCAGCCGATACCGGCGTTGTTGATGAGGACGTCGACGTGGCCCCCGTCCGCGAGCACCTGCTCGGCGGCTCGCTCGACGCTCGCCGCATCGGTCACGTCGAGCTCGAGGGGTTGGACCTCGCAGCCCGCTTCCTGCGCCAGGGCGAGCAGCTTCTCGGCCTTTGCCGTGCTGCGCATTGCGGCATGGACCCGGTAGCCTTCGGCGGCCAGGCGCACCGCCGCGGCGCGGCCGATGCCCGAGTTGGCGCCGGTGATCAGGACGGTCTCCACGGTGTCTCCTTCGCGATTCGCGCGGCCCACGGTACCGGTCCGGCTTCGCTCCTGTCCATGGGAGTCTTCTGGGCAGAAGCCGCCGAAGGTGACCGGCCCAGGGGGGGGGGATCCGAGGGGACGCTGAGAGGGGTCCATGGCCTCTCCCGACACCTGCACGTCGCCCCGGGGCACTCACCGGGACGGGCCCGAAGAGGGCCTCGACCGTTACCCGATCCAATTCCTGGGGGATTTCCATGCGAGCGAATTCGATCATTCTGGCCGCTGCCTTCGGGCTGATGCTGGTGCCTCTCGGCGTCGCCGCCAAGGAGAAGGGCCGCGATGCGCCCCGGCGCCACGAGCACCCCCGCGCAGATGGGGATCACCGGATGCACCGCGCGGACGAGGACCGACCTCGGCGTGGGGGCCTCGCGGACGAGGACCGACTTCGGCGGAGAGATCGCTCGCAGGAGGATGGCGCCGGCCACGAGCGGCGACGTCGCCACGAGGAGCACGCGCGGCGGGACGCGGATCATCCCCACGGCGGTCCGCCCGGCCATCGCATGAAGCGCGGACGCGGGCACGAGAAGCACGGCGCCTACGACGCGGACCATCCCCACGGCGGTCCGCCGGGTCATCGCAAGCACGGCGATGCGGGGGAGTACGTCGAGAAGGACGTGACCGGGCAGGTCCTCGACGCGGTCCTCGGCGACTGAGCGCCCCGCGCCGTTCGCTCTGGATCAGTCGAGAGTGCGGCGGAGCATCAGATGGTCGTAGGCCGACGGCCAGAGCTGGCGGAGCCACCAGGAGAGCTGCGCCTCGCGGCCGACCCATACGTTGCGTCGCCCGCGCATGACGCCCTGGAAGATGATCTCCGCAGCCGCCTCCGGCGCCAGCTCGTGGCGGACGCCGGTGCGCGCGTCCGCGCCGGCGGGCCGCCCCGTGGCGTCGAGGGCCCGCTCTCCGATTCCCGTGCGCACGAAGGAGGGGCGCACGACGGTTACGCGGAGACCGTCGCGGGCGTGCTCTGCGCGCAGGGTGTGGAAGAAGCCCTCGAGGGCGTGCTTGCTCGCGGTGTAGCCTGCGCGGGTCGCCAGGGGCGCGAAGCCCGCCACGCTCGAGAGGACCACGATGGCTCCACGGCGGGAGAGGAGCGAGGGCAGGGCGGCCTTCGTGCACTGGACAGCACCGAAGAAGTTCACCTCCATCACGCGCCGCAGGACGTCGACGTCGGTCTCGCGTACGAGGCCCACATGGGTGATGCCGGCGTTGTTGACGAGGATGTCGATTCCGCCCCAGGCCGCGACGACCGAGGCAGTGGCTTCGCTGCATTCCTCGGGGGCGGTTACGTCACAGCCGATTCCGATCGACCTGCCTCCCCCGGCCGCGATCTCGGCTGCGAGCGCCTCGGCCGCGGCGAGGTCCCGGTCGAGCACGGCCACCGCATGGCCCGCATGAGCGAAGCGCCGCGCCAGCGCGGCCCCGATGCCGTGGGCTCCTCCGGTGATGACGACGTCCGACACGGGGCCCCCCCCTCAAGCGCCGAAGCGCAGGCTTCGGTAGTGCTCGAAGCACTCGGCGCTGCTGAAGCGGGGGCGGAAGCCGAAGTCGCGCTTCAGGGCATCGTTGGCGAGCACCGGGCGGTAGCGCAGGAAGTCGACCTGCTCCGGGCCGCGAGCCGAGATCCCGAGCGCCCGAAGAGCGCGCAGAGCGCCGGCGAGGAGCGGCGCCGGGAGGGGGAGGTAGGGCTTGCCGAGCCGTCGGGCGATCTCGGGGAGGGGGAGTGCCCCGTCCCCCGCCAGGTTGAAGGTGCCCGAGCGTCGGGTGAGGATGCCCTGGACGATGCAGGCCGCGACGTCCTCGTCCCAGACGAGGACGAAGGGCGCGTCGGAGCCCGCGACGCCCACGACGATGCGTCGCTCGAAGAGGGCGGTGATCGGGCTTGCTACCTGCTCTCCGAGAATGGTGCCGATGCGGAAGACCAGCCGCGCGATGTCGGGATGCGCGGCGCCGCGCTCCGCGAGGATCTCCTCGGCCCGGCGCTTGTGCCAGGCGTAGGCGAAGGTCTCGTTCCCGCGTAGGGGATCGCTCTCGCGCAGGGGTACCGGGTTGTCGGCGTGGTAGCCGTAGGCGGCGCCGCTACTGGTGTAGACGAGCTGGCTCACGCCGGCGGTGATGCTGGAGTCGACGACGTTGCGCGTTCCCTCCACGTCGATCGAGTACTCGAGCTCTCGCGAGCTCGCTGGACCCGGCGTGACGACCGCCGCCAGGTGTACGACCGTGTCGACGCCGTGGTGTTCGAGACGCTTCGCGAGGCCGGGGTCGCGGATGTCCCCCTGCTCGTACACGACGCCGGAGCGCCTCGCCTCCGGCCCGGGCTCCCGAAGGTCGAGGGCGACCAGGGTCTCGATGGAGTCCGACGCCTCGAGCAGGCGCGCAACGACCTGGCGCCCGACCAGCCCCGAGGCGCCGGTCACCAGCACCGACCGCGCCGGGCCCGGATCGGCGGTCCCGGTCACGCCTCCGGCTCGAGGTGCATCTTCTTGAACACGTCGAGGCCCGGCGCCCAGAGATGCGCCACCGGGTCCACGTCGACGTGCACCACCGCCGGGCTTCCGCTCGCGACGCAGCGCTCGAGCGCCGGCCGCAGGTCGCGGGCGCGCGGGACGCGCTCGCCGTGGGCGCCCATGCTGCGCGCGAGGTCGTCGAAGCGGATCTCCGAGAAGTCGGTGTTGAGGGTGGCGCCGGGAGGAAGGCTGCGCTGCTCGGTCATCGTCTCCGGGTCGAGGGCCATCGACTGACTGAACTTCACCATCCCCCACTGCCGGTCACAGAGGACGAGAAAGACGATCCGCAGCTGGTTGCGCACTGCCGTCTCGATCTCCTGGAGGTGCATGCCCATCGCGCCGTCGCCGAGGATTGCGTAGACCGGTCGGTCCGGACAGGCGACCTTCGCGCCCACCGCCTGTCCCGGCCCGGCTCCCAGCATCCCGAACTTGAAGGTGCTGAGGAGTCCCCCCGCCGAGCGATGTTCGTGATAGAGGTTCGTCCATACCGCCGTGTTGCCGCCGTCGATCACCAGAATGGCGTCGTCGGGGAAGAACTCCCGGCAGACGAGGGGGACGAACGCCGAGTGCAGCGGCTCGGCGTCCTCGTCCTGGGCGGCGCTGCGCAGGAAGGTGCGGAGGTCGCCCACCCGCTGGGACCAGTCGTCGAGGCGGGCCTGGCGAACGTCGAGGCCCTCCATCTCGAGATCCTTCAACGCGGCCAGCAGTGATTCGGAGAAGCGCGCGACGTCCGCAAGGACGCCGAGCTCGAGGGGGCGGTTCAGCCCGAGGATCTCGCCGTCGCAGTCCACCTGGATCACCCGCTGGCTCTCCGCGTCGCCCCAGTAGGGCGGCTTCCCCCACCAGTCGGTCTCGCCGAAGCGCGTGCCGAGGGCCAGCACCACGTCGGCCTGGCTGCGCACCTCGTCGATCAGCGGGGGAAGCATCGGGATCTTGTTCGCGAGCCGCTCGTCCACGGCCGAGCGACCGCCCCAGCTGGTCGTGATGGGAGCGCAGAGCGTGCGAGCCAGCTCCTCGACGAGAGCACCGGCGCCGGCGTGCACGACGCCGCTTCCCACCTGGAGCAGGGGCTGCTCCGCGTTCGACAGCAGCTCTGCCGCGCGTCGCACGGCGTCCTGGGAAGACGCGAGGGGTTCGGTGCGTCGATACTGCGCCGGCGTGAGGATCGGCGGGTCCGCGTCGTAGCTTCCGTTGAGCACGTCTTCCGGGATCGTCACGTGCACGACTCCGGGCCGACCCTCGAAGGAGCGGCGGAACGCGCGCCGCAGGGCCTCGGGAACGCGCTCGAAGCTGCGCGCTGCGCCGCTCCACTTCGTCATGGGACGCATCACGCCGACCTGATCGAAGTACTGGTAGGTGCCGCCGCGGTCCGGGCCGACGATGGGCGAGCGACGCCAGCTCGTGAGCAGAAGCACCCGGTTGCCCTCGCCGTTCTCCACGGCGACGCCGGGCAGGACGTTCGCTGCGCCGGGGCCGTTGCTGGCGATGCACACGCCGAGCTTTCCGGTGAGCCGTGCGTAGGCGCCGGCCATGTGGGCCGCGCTGGTCTCGTGCCTCGGCGAGACCAGGCGGATGCCCTCGCGACGCAGCCCTTCACTGAGGCCGTAGTAGGAGCCGTCTACGATCCCGAATACGACCTCCACGTCCTCGGCGCGCAGCATCCGCGCCACCAGATCGCCGCCGGTTCGATTCATGGTCGCCTCCTTGCCTGGGTCGAGTGCGCGTCGCTCCGACGACATGATACGCCTCCGTCGGAGGGCCTGGGGCAGAGCGAAGACTCACGGGTTACGCTCCGGCCCGCTTCGATCGACCGGAGTCGTGGAGGTTGACATGAGACGATTGCTGCTTTTCGGAGCCGGCGGCCTGATCGCCCTGCTGGTCGTGGCCTTCCTGGCCCGGGGCCCTCTCGCCACGTCCGTGATGGGCCTGCTGGCGAGCCGGGTGGTGGGTGCCGACCCGATCGGGGCACTCCCGGACGGACTGACCGTCACCCTCTGTGGCGCGGGAAGCCCGCTTCCCGACCCGCGACGGTCCGGCCCCTGCGTGGGCATCGTGGCCGGCGGCACGCTCTTCGTGGTGGATGCGGGCGCGGCCGCCGCGCGGAACATGCAGAGGATGGGGCTACCCCCGGACCGGACGGCCGCCGTCTTCCTCACCCACTTCCACTCGGACCACATCGACGGTCTCGGAGAGCTCTCCGTTCTGCGCTGGGCGGGCGGAAGCCACGCACGACCGCTTCCGCTCTACGGTCCGCCGGGTGTGGAGACGGTGGCTGCCGGCTTCGCCCAGGCGTATCGGCTCGATTCCGGCTACCGGGTCGCGCACCACGGCGAAGAGGTCGTTCCCCCCGACGGGGCGGGGCTCGAGGCGCGGCCCTTCCGGATGCCCGCAGCCGGGGCGCCCGTCGTCGTCTGGGATGAGGAGGGGGTCCGGGTCACGGCCTTCCGCGTGGATCACGCGCCGGTTTCACCGGCGGTGGGCTACCGCATCGACTACGGCGGCCGCTCGGTCGTCGTGAGCGGCGACACCGTAAAGAGCGCAGAAATCGCACGGGTCGCGAAGGGCGTCGATCTGCTGGTTCACGAGGCGCTGTCGCCCGAGCTGGTCGGGATCATCACCCAGGCCGCCGAGGAGGCGGGGCTCACTGCCCGCGCGAAGATCACCCGCGACATCCTCGACTACCACACGGCCCCGGTGGAGGCTGCCGAGACCGCCGAGGAGGCGGGTGCGCGTCACCTGCTCCTCTATCACATCGTTCCGCCTCTGCTCTTTCCCGGGATGGAGACCGCCTTCCTGGAGGGCGTCCCGGCGGCCTACTCCGGCGAGGTCACCCTCGGCCGCGACGGGACCCGCGTGTCGCTCCCGGCGGGATCGACGGAGATCGAGGTGACCCTCGACTGATCGCGCCGTTCCGGTGCGATCAGTCGGCTCACCGCGCCGGTGAGCGGCTACAC
>CALDCK010000002.1 GCA_937937315.1 uncultured bacterium | reverse complement strand
TCTACGCCTCCTTCATCCTCTCCTACGGCCTCACCTTCCTGGCCCTCCACGCCGGGGCGCCGGCCAGTCACTACGCTCCGGTCAGCTTCGACGCGACGGCGATCCACTTCCTGCCTCTCGGTCTCGCCCCGGACTGGGGTCGGGTGGCGCTGGTGGTCGTCGCCATCGCCTACGGCGCGACGTCGCTCCTCGCCATCGGGTTCATGCTCCGGCGCGGACGGCTCGCCGACCTGGGGCCGACCCTCACGTTGATGGGGCTCCAGGCGCTGTGGTTCAGCGTCCCGCTCCTGCTGCGCACCTGGGGGATGGACACGGGACTCGAGCCCTGGGAGTCCCCGGAAGGCACCTACTACTTCCTCTGGATCGCCACCGGGCACGCCGCCCAGTACCTCTGGATCACCTCCTACTACGCCCGTCGCGAAGGGGGATCCGCCTCCGCCCAGCCGCCGCTGCGCTACTTCGCGAAGGTGTTGGTCGCCGGCTCGGCGATCTGGACCCTGCCGTCCCTGCTCTTCGCTCCGGGCATGCTCGGCACCCTCTCCTTCGATGGCGGCCTCGCCGTTCTCATCGGGTCGGCGGTGAACCTCCACCACTTCATCCTCGACGGCGCCATCTGGAAGCTGCGCGACGGCCGCGTGGCTCGCATCCTCCTGCGCAGCCGCGAGCCCGACCCGACCGCACCGATCCGCGCGAAGGGCCCGAGAATCGCGCCCCTGGTCTGGACCGTGGGCGCACTCTGCCTGGCGATCCAGCTCGGGTCGAAGCTCGAGACGGACCTGCGCCTGCGCAACGCCCTGCTCGAGGACGACGCACCGACCGCTCGCGCCGCACTGGAGCGGCTGCGCAGGGTCGGCCGGGACAGCGCCCAGGCGAGGATCGCCCTGGGCCGGTCCCTGGAACGGCGCGGCGACCGGAGCGGCGCCCTTCGTGAGTACGAGCGCTCCCTCGTCCTGCGCGACAGCGCAGCGGCGTGGGCCCGCGTCGCCGGCGTGCGCAGCGCCGCCGAGGACTGGGAGGGTGTCGCCCTCGCCTATGCCCGGGCGATCGAGCTGGCACCGGACCAGGGCTCGCTCCACTACGAGCTGGGCCACACGCTCCTGCGCCTCGACCGGCCCCTCGAGGCGCAGGACGCCTTTGCCCGGGCCGCCGAGCTCGATCCGGAGCGGGGCATCTACGAGACCATGCGCGAGCGCGCGGCCCGCGCGGCGGAGACTGCAGACGGCCTCTGAGCCGGATCGCCCCGCCGCCGACGCTCAGAGGCAGCCCCGCTGCCGCGATCTCTACGCGGCTGTGAGCGGTCGATCAGCTCACGGCTCACCCTCCGGACGGGGGCGTCGCCGTGCTGCCCGTCGGGACGGCATCCAGCTCGACTCGCAACGCCCGGGATCGTGGCATGGGGCCAGCGTCGAACCCGCCCCGGGGGCTGTCTAGCGGCTCAGGCGGTCGGCCTCGCCGGTCGATACGTCGAACTCGACCCCCGGGAGTCGGACGGCCGTGGTCTTTCCCATTCCGTACGATCAGCTCACGTTCCGACGCCTGCCCTGGGTGACCCTGGCCCTCGGAGCCGTCTGGACCTGCGTCTTCCTGCTCACGAGCCTGGACTGGCCCGCCGGCGCCTGGGACGCTGCCGGACTGCTGCCGGCGGATCCCGCTCCCGGCGGTCTCGCACTGCACTGGCTCCTCCACGAGAGCTGGGCCCACCTGGCTGCGGGCTGGGTGCTGCTCCTGCTCGTGGGCACCGCCCTCGAAGACACCTGGGGCAAGCTCCTCTTCGGCGCCTTCTTCGCCGCCGCTGTCGCGTGGAGCGCCGGCGCCTACCTCCTCACCACGGGAGACTCGCCCCGTCCCCTGGTCGGGTCGTCGGCGGCGCTGACCGCCATCATCGCGGCCTTCGCAGTCCGCTTCCTCCACTCGGGGATTCGCTACACGGTCGTCGGCTGGTGGCAGCGCCCACTTTCCACGAGCTTCTGGATGCCCGCCTGGGGAATCGCCGCCGTCTGGTTCCTGTGCGAGGTGTCGATGCAGCTGGCCGGAGAGGGCGACGGGGTCACCCGGGGCGTGCACTACGGCGGCCAGATCGCCGCCGGCATCTTCGGCCTGGGGATCGCAATGGCCGTCCGACACTTCGACCTGGAGCAGCGTTGGCTCGGGCGTCATCCCGAAGGCGCTCCCCATCCGGCCCTCGAGGCGGCTGTCGAGATCCGTGAGGCCCAGGGCGCGATCCCCGCGGCCACGGTGATCGAGACCGCCGTCGCAGATCACCCCGAGGATGCGGCCATCGTCGAGGCCTTGTGCGACCACGCCGTCGCCGGCGGCGAGCCGGCCCGCGCCGTGGAGGCCTTCGTCCACCTGGTCCGGAGTCGAGTCGCGAAGGGCGAAGGCGAGGTCGCGGCGGCGCTCTGGACCCGCTGGTCGGGCGCCCTCGGCACGCCGGCCCTCGATCTCCGGACGCGCGTTCGCCTGGCCGAGGCCCTGCGAGCCCAGGGAGAGCCGATCGCCGCCGCGCGGCAGCTGCGCGATGCGATGGCGGCCGAGGGCCTCACCCCGGGCCTGGCCCTGCGGGTGGTCGAGATCGCGCGGGGAATCCACGCGGGCATCGCGCTCTCCGCCATCGAGCGCGCCCTCGAAGCGCCGGATCTTCACGAGGCCAAACGGGCGAAGCTCGAGACCACCCGGGACGAGCTCGCAT
>CALDCK010000001.1 GCA_937937315.1 uncultured bacterium | reverse complement strand
CGGCCGGGCCTCCTACGACATCGTCGCCCAGGCGGCCGGCGGCCTGCTTGCCATGACGGGCTTCCCGGACGGTCCGCCGGTGCGCGCCGGCGGTGCACTCGCGGACTTCGTCGGCGGTCTCTATCTCGGCCTCGGCCTGGTAGCGGCGCTGCTCGAACGCGACCGCAACGGAACCGCCCGAGTCCTCGACCTCTCCAACCAGGACGCGATCTTCGCCGTCACCGACTCGGTGGCGAGCATCGCCGGCGCGATCGAAGCGCCGGGTGCGCGGTTTGGCAACCAGCACCCGTTCACCGCGCCCTACGATGCCCTCGAGGCGACCGACGGCTGGGTGGTGGTGGCGAGCGCCAGCAACAAGCTCTTCCGCGCCCTGTGCGCGGCCATCGATCGCCCGGAGCTCGCCGAAGACGAGCGCTTCCGCAGCCACCGCGGCCGGGCAGAGCACCGCGAGCGCATCAACGCCATCGTCGGAGAGTGGGTGGGACGGCGGAGCTGTGATGAGGTCCTCGCAGCCCTCGGACCGGATGGCGCCGACATCCCCTGCGCCCGGGTCGCCACGCCGGACGAGCTCGTGAGCGACCCGCAGCTGCGGGCCCGCGACATGATCGAGCATCATCCCCATCCGACCCTGGGCGAGGTGGTCTTCCACGGCAACCCGCTGCGCTTCAGCGACGCGCAGCCCCGTGAGCTCGCGCTGGCGCCGCGCCTCGGAGAGCACAACCGGGAGATCTACGGCGAGATCGGTGTCGAGGCCGGCGAGCTGGCGCAGCTCGCCGAGCAGGGCGTCGTCTGAGCCGGAGCCCGCTTGACGGCCCCAGGACCGTGCTTAGCGTTGCCGCTGTCGATGGAGCCCGGGGAGATCGCGCCGATCTTTCCTTCGCGGCTCCTCCCGCAGCGCTCTCGAGTGGGCGCGCGGAGCATCCCCAAGGAGGCGAATCAACATGGCAAATCACGTACTCGTTCCCCGTGGACTCCGACGGATTCCGCTCCCCGCCCGGCGCCAGCCCGTGCCTGGTCTGTTCGCGGACTTCGATCGCGTGTTCGACGCATTCTGGGGAGGCGACGCCCCGGCAGTGCGCGGCAAGGCGAGCTGGGCGCCGCCCCTCGACTACGCAGAGACCGAGGAGGAGATCCGGCTCTCGGTCGAGCTCCCGGGACTCGAGGAGAAGGACATCCGGGTCTCCCTGGAAGAAGGCGTGCTCACCATCGAGGGCGAACGCGTCGACGAACACAGCGAGGACGACGAGAAGGGCTTCCGCCACGTCGAGAGCTTCCGCGGCAGCTTCCGACGCACCGTGCGCCTCGGCGCCGAGGTAGACGAGGAAGGGATCAGGGCCGTCTACAAGAGCGGCGTCCTGACCATCACGCTGCCGAAGCTCGCCCAGGCGGGCCCGGAGGTGCGCTCGATCCCCGTGTCGACGAGCTGATCGGCGGCATCGCGAAGGGAACCCGGAGGGCAGCGGATCCGCTCCGCTGCCCTCTTCCGCTCAAGCCGCGTCGTGGAAGATGATGCCGAGGGTGAATCGCTCGCCACTGTGGAGTCGGCTCACGCCGTGGCGTAGCTGGGCGCGAAGCCAGCCGCGTGCGCCTTCGACCGGCCTCTCGCGGGTCGGGAAGATGATGGCCTCCCCCTGATCCAGGGCGATGGCCTCACCTCGGGACTGCTGCCGGGGACGGCCTTCCATCAGCAGGAACTCGCCGCCCTGAAAGTCGTGCGCGGGACGGCTCAGGCAGATGGCGACCTGGAGGGGGAAGGCGATGTCCCCGTAGAGATCCCGATGGAGGCAGTTGAATCCCTCCGGTCCGTATCGCAGCAGCAGAGGCGTTGGACGCTGCTGGCCCGAGACGGCGCAGCGCCGCAGGAACGCGGCGAGCGAACGCTCGAAGCGCTCCTCCGCGCCCAGACGTTCCTGCCACGCATTGGCGATGCGCGCCAGCGGCGGATAGAAGGCCCGACGCAGCGACTCCACCTCGGCCGGCAGGGGTCGCGCGAAGTAGCGGTACTCCCCCCGGCCGAAGCGTTGCCGCTCCATGTCGATGGTCTTGCGGAAGCGCCGGTCGTCTCCGTAGAGCCCCGCCATCCTGCGACACTCCGCGGGGTCGAGCAGCTTCGGAACTCGCGCATGACCCAGGTGATCGAGAGAGCGGGCGATGTCCACCCAGTCGAGGGCGGCGACACGCTCCCGCAGACCCGCACCCGCTTCTCCGCCTCGATCCCCCACGCGCTCGAGTGTGGACCAGCCCGGCCCGGCGCGAAATGAACAGGACAGGAGTCGGTCTATCGCGATGGATTGACATTTTGTGCATATAAAATCTTTACAAATACGAATCTCGTCCTATTCTTCCTTTCATGAGAAGGTCGAGTGCCAAGGCCGAGAAAGTCCCCGCGGGAAAAAATCCCCCGGCCCGAGTACCGCGAGCCGCCCGGCAGCGTGAACAGGGCGAAGACGACTCCCTCGACTTCCTCCTGGCCTCGCTGAGAGGGCTGCCCCCCCTGTCCCCTGAGCGCATCGCCCAGCTCGCGAAGGAGATCCGGGAGCACGAGAGCCATTTCCGAGAAGCGATCTACGAGGTCCCCGGAACGGCAGATCTCGTCATCGAGCAGTGGAACGAGCGCCGAGCAGGCGGGCGCGTCACGGGCCTGCTCTCGCACCACTACCGCGACCGGCCCGACGAGGCGTGGAGCGACTTCATCGATGAGAAGCTCCGCGACCTGTCTGGATTGGTGTCCCGCCGCGAGGCGCTCCGTGCCGTGGACTCTCCGGATCAGAGCGCTCGCATCGCCAGCGAAATCACCGAAGTCCTCGCCGCGGCCGAGATCCTCTTCGAGGTGCTCCAGGACATCTCGGTAGCGATGCGTCGGCGCCTAGATCGAAGGCGTTCGCGCCTGGCGAACGGAGAGTGGCACCAACTCGGTCTGGATGGAGCTCGTGCGCGG